>CAZXEU010000179.1:0-17210 GCA_964639665.1 uncultured Rhodothermaceae bacterium
TTCCAGCTCTAGCCGATACACGTCGGAGAATCCGTCCTGGTCGCTGACAAAAAACAGGCTCCGGCCGTCAGGGGAGAACTGAGGATTGATGTGCTTGCCGCGGGCAAAGGGCCGTAGCGTCCGGTGCTCCCCGCTCTCTACATCGATCAGCGTAAGGCGAGGGCTGGCGTAGGAAAGTGCCTCGAAATCCGTGCCATCGGGGCCGCGGTCACTTACGACGGCGATGGTGGCACCGTCAGGAGACCATGCCGGATGCAGGTCCGCATAGCGGTCAGCGGTCAGCTGCCGCACGCCGCCGGAGGCCAGATCCATTACGTACAGATCGCTGATGCCTCCGTCGATGCCGGAAAAAGCGATGGCACCGCCATCCGGTGACCATGCCGGATTACTTAGCGCGGAAACTCCGTCAATGCTGATGCGCCGCTCGATGTTGCCGGAGTCCAGGTCCCAGATGGCAAGCTCGTTGTCCCCCTGCGAAAACGTGACGAATGCAAACTTGCGTCCATCCGGGGACCAGGAGCCTGCCGAATTGATAAACCGGATATTGTCGAAATGCGGATTTGAACCGGTTGCACGGAGTTTCCGAATGGTCTTGCCGGTCTCCGCATCCGCGATGAACACATTGATGTTAAACAGATCGCGCTCGGAGAGATACGCCACGTACTGGCCGTCCGGGCTTACGACCGGCGAAATGTTCAGGTCTCCGCCGCTGATGTCGGAAGCCAGCGTTCGGCGTCCGGCACTGTCGGGATGCACACGGCCCTCCATAAGCGGCAGATAGGCGCTCTTTATGACGTCAGCCCATTCCTTCGACAGCGAGTCCGCCGTGATGCCCAGCGTGTACACAAACGCCGTGTCAACGCCCGTGCGCCCGCTCATCTTGAACAAATTGGTAACGGCGGCATCTCCGTACTTGCCCCCGATGTAGGCGAGCACGGCCTGTCCGTAACGGTAAGGAAAATACCTGTTGCTCTTGGTCAGCTGTTCAATGGTGGGCAGGTCATCCCGAAGCGCCGCGTCGCGCATCCACATCGCTGTATGGGCATCCTCGCGCCCGACCGACAAGTACTCGGCCATTCCCTCGACAAGCCACAGGGGAATCTGTCCCAGGGCAAAATGAGAACTGTCGTTTCTGGAAAGCCCGATGTCGTACTGGAATGAGTGAACCAGCTCATGTCCCAGTACGTGGTCCGTCTCGGCATAGATGCCGGTAAGCGGCATGATGACGCGCTCCTTGAGACTCTCGGTGACACCTCCGGTCCCCTGGCCAATGGAACCCCCGATGACGTTGGTCTGCTGGAAGTCCGCATCGTTTGCGTAGAGAATTACCGGCTTGCGATCATAGAATTCTCTCAGAAAGGTCCGGGAATGGCGCCGGTACCAACGCTCGCCCATGCGCGCGGCATCCCGCACGGCAACTCGCTCTTCGGGGTAGTAATACCATTCGAAGTGCGGGGTCTCGAAAACGCGAAAATCAAAGGTATCGTATTGGACCTTGTTGCGCCCGAAACCCTGCGCAAGCGCATCCGGGATTGGGGCCAGCACCAGTGCAAGTACGGCCAGAAGGGACAGGTTGCGCATGAGCATGACCAAAATGTGGCGTTTGGGCCGCTGAAGGCCTACTTGTTGCATGATGGAGGTGCCATTGTGTTCCGTGCGGAACCGCGATCGGCAGTTGCTACTTTCATGGAGCATCACGCTGTCTGCCACCATGCAGGAATCCCGATTCAGCATATTCACCGGCATCATCATTATCGGTGCCTCCATCCTGGGCATGCAGCTCGTGCATCTGCAGATCATCAACCAGGACGAATTCTCCCGGGTCTCGCGCGGAAATGCCTTGCGCACGATGCGCGTGCTGCCGGCTCGCGGGGCGATTTACGACCGCAACGGCGTGCTGCTCGTGCACAACGAGCCGATGTATACGGTTACGCTTACTCCCCGCTACTACGACGCCTCCCGGACTCCGCTCCTGGCGGATATTCTGGATGTACCCGACTCTGTAATCACCGCGAAGTACGAGGAAGCCCTGAGGTGGAACCGGTACCGGCCCAGTCCGGCATTCCACGACGTGGGCTTTGCCCGCTACAGCCGCATCAAGGAAAACGCCTTTCGGCTTCCGGGAATCGGAGAAGAGACAAACCAGAAGCGCAGGTATCTCGGGCAATCAAAGGCAGCCCACGCCCTGGGCTACCTGCGCGAGATTGACGATAGCGAACTGGAGGAGCAGCGGCTCTCCGGCAATGAAGCCCGCTATCAATTGGGAGACTTGACGGGCAAGACAGGTGTCGAGCGCGAGTACGAGCCCTTCCTGCGCGGCATCCCGGGCAGCGCACTCAAGGTCATCAACATATACGGACTCGTGGTACGCTCCTATATGGAAGGCCGGGAAGACCGTGCGCCACAGAGCGGCGCTGACATCCACCTGGCCCTTGACGACGGCGTGCAGGCCCTTGCCGAATCGCTCTTTGTGGACAAGAGGGGAGCGGTGGTGGCACTCGATGTCAATACGGGCGGCATTATCACCATGGTCAGCCAACCGGATTTCTCGCTTGCGGCCTTTTCCAGGCCACTCGAGGATTCCACCTGGCGGTACCTGACGAGCAGCTCGGACAAGCCTCTCTACAACCGGGCCACGATGAATCTCATGCCTCCCGGATCAACGTGGAAACCGTTCATGTCCCTGGTCGCGCTGTCAGAAGGGCTAATCCGGCCGGAGGGAGACAACAGCACGGTTTTCTGTCCGGGGTACCATCCAATGGGAGGCGGTCGCATCTTCCGCTGCCTGGGAACGCACGGAGAGCAGACTCTCGTGCAGGCTCTTCAGAATTCCTGCAACACCTTCTTCTTCGAACTGGGCAGACGCATGGACCTGTCGGCTTTCCATGGCTATGCAAGCATGTTCGGATTCGGCGTTACCGCTCCCACGGACATACGTGAACAAACGCCAGGACTCATCCCGGATTCCGCATACTTCAACGCCAGGGATCCATCCTGGGGCGTCGGCACCGTGATGAATCTTGGTATTGGCCAGGGGAACATGGGTGTTACTCCCCTGCAGCTGGCCCGGTATACTGCGGCCATAGCTTCCGGTGGCCGGCTGCCAGCTCCGCACCTGGTAGACTACCTGGAGCGTCCGGACACGGGAGAGCGCATCGTGCCGGAGGCTGCCGAGCGTTCGGAGCAGATCCCGATTGCCGAGGAGTACTTTGAACTGGTCCGCCACGGCATGCGCATGGTCATGGAGCAGGGATCCGGACGGGCTTCCCAGATACCCGGCATTACTACGGGCGGCAAGACGGGAACTTCGCAGGCCCCGCAAGGGATGCAGGACCACTCCGTGTTCGTGATGTTCGCCCCCTACGACGAGCCGCAAATCGCCATTGCCGTGCAGTGCGAGAATACGGGGGAGGGCGCGTGGTGCGCCGCGCCGATTGCCAGCCTGCTGGTGGAGCGATTCCTTACCGGCGAAATGCCGGCGTCGCCGCACGTGCGCTGGGAGCGGGCTATGGGAGCAGCGAGCCAGGACACAGACGAGTAGTCCATGCGAACCTGGTATCGCAACCTGGATTACGGAGCACTGCTGCTCTGGATCGTCCTTGTAACCATTGGCCTGGTGGCCATTTACAGCGCCACGCACGGACGAGCCGAAGAATTCCTGCTGGAAACCGTGCAGCAGAGCTTCGAGAGGCAATTGCTGTGGCTGGGCATTTGCAGTGTCGGCCTGGTAATAGCGCTTCTGTTCCCTGCGCGCTGGTACCAGCAGATATCCTATCCGCTGTACGCGGCATCCCTGCTTCTGCTCGTTGCCGCCCTTCTTTTCGGCAGGGAAGTCGGAGGCGCCAAGTCATGGCTCTACTTCGGCCCTATCGGAATTCAGTCATCTGAAATGGCCAAGGTCGGCGTGGTGCTGGCTGTATCACAGCTCATCGCCTCCAGGCGCGAAATGGCGCTCACGGCCGGCCAGGTCCTTGCGACCATAGCCCTGATCGCACTGCCGGCCGGCATCGTCGTTATGCAGAATGACGCGGGAACAGCCCTGGTTTACGCCGGGCTGATACCCGTCTACCTGTTCTGGGGAGGCATTCCGCTGAATATCCTGCTTCTTGTAGCCTCGCCGGCCATTGCCGGCTATCTGAGCATTATCTCGCCTCCTGCCGCGGTTGTCTTCGCCATTGCCGTAAGCCTCTGGCTGTACTGGCGGAGCAGATACGTGACGATGCTTGTGCTTGGGGCTGTGCTCAATGGCGGGGTAATTGCCGGTGCCCGGTTCGCGCTGGAGCGACTGCTCCAGCCCCACCAGGTTGCCCGGATCATGTCGTTTGCCAATCCCGAGGCCGAAGAGTTTCGCCAGGGAGTGGGCTTCCACCTTGTTCAATCAAAGGCCGCCATCGGGGCCGGTGGCCTGTTCGGACAGGGCTTCATGCAGGGAACGCAGACGCAGGGACGCTACATTCCCGAACAGTCGACCGACTTCATCTTTTCCGTCATAGGCGAGGAATGGGGATTCGTTGGCGCAATACTTGTAATCGGACTCCTGAGCCTGTTCATCCTGCGGATAATCCGGATGGGCGCCCAGATTCGCCATCCGTTCGGCGCCATGATTGCTGCCGGAGCAGCGGGCGCCTATATGATTCATGTCTTCATAAACGTGGGAATGGTCCTTGGCCTGCTACCCGTAATCGGCATTCCGCTCCCCTTCCTTTCGTATGGCGGTTCCGCATTGCTTACCAACACGGCTATGCTGGCCATCGTACTTGCCCTGTATATGCGGCGCGACGACTTTTCCGTGTATGCCTACCCGCGCAGCCGCCTGCAAGGCGGTGATTATGGGTTCAAGGGGGCGTAGTTTTGGCCGGCAACCGGGAGGCAAGCTTGGAGACCATCGTTATCGGCCTTGGCGCCGTAGGCAGTGCCGCGCTGTATCACCTGACGGAGATGGGCGTGCGCGCCCAGGGTATTGACCGGTTCGCACCGCCCCATACCATGGGCTCTACGCACGGCGGAAGCCGGATTATTCGCAAGGCGTATGCGGAAGGCCGCCGGTACCTTCCACTGCTCAATCGCGCATACACGCTTTGGCAGCAGCTGCAAGAGCAATGGGACGAATCCCTGTATGAGCTGTGTGGCGGACTCAATATTGGCAGGCCCGGAAACGGCTTGGTCGAACGTGCCCGGCGCAGCGCGGAGGTCATGGGCTCGGCGCATGACCTCATGTCGGCCGAGGACGCGCGCCGCGCGTGGCCGGCTTTTCATTTTCCCGAGGACTGCGCCGTTCTATTCGATGCGGAAGCCGGGTACATCAGGCCCGAACGCTGCGTGGCAGCGCACCTGAGCCTCGCCGAGCGTGCCGGCGCCACCATTGCGCGCAACGAAGAAGTGGTATCCTGGGGCCCCGATGGCTCGGGATTCGCGGTGCGTACCCGGAAACAAGGCTATCTCGCAGATCGCGTCATCATCTGCTGCGGCGCCTGGATGGCGGACCTGGTTGCCGAGCTGAGACCCGTTCTGAGCATCGAGCGCGTCACCAATACCTGGTTCAAGCCACGGGCCATGGAGCGGCAGTTTGGCCCGGAGCACTGTCCGGTATTCATGTACGAATACGCCGGAGACGGCCTGCTCTATGGCATGCCCGATCTCGGCCGCGGAGTAAAGGCCGGCCTACACTACGCGGGCAAGCTCCATGAACAGGTAAGCAGTGTTGACCGAAGCGTTCACCCCGAGGACACGGCAGCAACAGCCTCGCAGCTGGAGCGGCTGCTGCCGGACGCCGCGGGAGAAGTCCATCACGCCGCGGTATGCCTGTACACGAACACGCCCGACAAGCACTACTATATAGGCACACCGATGGAGGGCGTAGCCATGGCCAGCGCCTGCTCCGGACACGGCTTCAAGGTATCATCCGCCGTCGGCGAAGCCCTCGCGCAACTTTCGGCAGCCGAGCCTCCGAAGGTCAGCGTCGACGCCTTCCAGTGGCGTTGGTAGAACGCATCCACCGGATAAACGGGACATGAAGGAGTACCTGGACGCTGTGCTGCGCCGCCTGGTGGCAACCATGGAAGGTGTTCCCGCTGATTTTGCGCCGGAGCTTAGCATCCCGGCCGACAGCAGCCACGGCGATCTGGCTACCAACAGCGCCTTCCGACTGGCCCGTTACCTGCGGCAGAATCCGCGCGCCATAGCCCAGGAGATGGTGCACCGCCTTTCGGGCGATCTGCTCGACCCTGCATTGATCAGCTCGTGCGAGGTAGCCGGTGCCGGCTTCATCAACTTTCGCTTTGCCCACAAATACCTGCATCGGAAACTGGAGGAGCTGCTTCACGAAGGCAAAGCGTTTGGGCGAACCCGCGCTTACGCGCACAAGACAGCACTCGTGGAGTTTGTAAGCGCCAATCCCACGGGTCCATTGACCATCGGGCACGGGCGCAATGCCGTTCTCGGCGACACCATTGCCAATCTCCTGGAGTGGACGGGCTACGACGTCAGCCGCGAGTACTACTTCAATGACGCCGGTCGCCAAATGCGTGCCCTCGGAGCGTCCGTGCGGGCGCGCTATGCCGAGATTGTAGCGCAGCAGTCGGGGGCGCCGCCGAGATACCCGTTTCCAGAAGACGGCTACGAAGGCAACTATATCGTCGACATTGCCCGCTCGCTGGCCCGCGATCACGGGAGCAACCTGCTGTCCGCCTCCGAAGTCACGCCCTTTGTTGCGGCCGCCGAAGAGGCCATCTTCGCCGACATCAAGAAAACGCTGGGGCGGCTCGGTATCGGGATGGACTCCTACTTCAACGAGCGCACACTCTACGCCAATGGCGCTATTGAGGAGGTACTCGAAGCCCTTGACGGCTATCTGGACCGCCGGGACGGCGCTGTTTGGCTCCGAACGTCCGAGATGGGCAAGGACAAGGATACCGTTCTGGTTAAAAGCACGGGCGAGCCCACCTACCGGCTACCTGACATTGCCTATCACCGCGACAAGTACGCTCGCGGCTACGACGTGATGATAAACGTCTTCGGAGCGGATCACATTGCGACGTACCCGGACATCATGCGGGCCCTTTCCGTGCTGGAGTACGACACGCGCAGACTGGAAGTGATTATCTACCAGTTCGTGACACTGGTTCAGGGGGGCAGAGAAGTCAAGATGAGCACGCGCAAGGCCAGATTCGTGACACTGGATGAACTCCTGGACGAGGTCGGAGAAGACGTTACCCGGTATTTTTTCCTGATGCGCTCTGCGGGCAAGCATCTAGAATTCGACATGGACCTTGCGCGCGAATCCAGCGACAAGAATCCCGTGTTCTATCTCCAGTATGCGCACGCGCGCATCTGCTCCATCCTCAAGAAGGCAAAAGATGTAGGATTTGAGTTCAGCTCGCGGGTCGATACCTCCTCGCTGGACTCGGAGCCGGAGCTGCAGCTGATCAAGGAACTGGTTCGCTTTCCCGAGGCCCTCACCCTGATCGCGGCCGCAAGGGAGCCCCATCGCCTGGGCACATACCTTCGCGGCGTGGCAGAGGCCTTTACACGCTTCTACCACGAATGCCGTATCATTGGCGAAGAGCGTGATCTGGCCACTGCGCGCATGGCTCTTTCGCAAGCCACGCGCATTGTGCTATGCAATGGCCTGGCCGTTCTCGGACTTTCCGCACCCGAGCAGATGTAGGCCCCCATGCAAGTCGCATTTCAGGGCGAAACGGGTGCATTCAGCGAAGCGGCTGTCCGGGCCCTCTATCGGGAGTCGGTGGCGGTGCCCAAGGTTTCGATGGAGGCGGTATTCGACGCCGTAACCAGTGGAGAAGTCGAACGGGGCGTGGTCCCGATCGAAAACTCGCTCTTCGGCAGCGTGCACGTCAACTACGACCTGCTGCTGGAGAGCGACGTTCGAATCGTGGACGAAGTCCAGGTCCGTATTCGGCACCATCTCATGGCGCTGCCCGGAACGCAGCTTTCCGAAATCAAGTCCGTCTATTCCCACCCGCAGGCACTGGGCCAGTGCCAGGACTATCTGCGCTCGATGCTTCCCGTCGCCGAAGTGGTCCCGACCTACGACACGGCCGGGGCCGCGCAAATGGTGGCCAGCCAAGAACTAAGGAGCGTTGCGGCCATTGCCTCAAAGCGCGCGGCAGAGCAGTATGGACTACACGTGATCGCCGCCAGCATTGAGAGTCACCACGAGAACTTCACGCGATTCCTGGCACTGGCCGCCGGAGGTGAGCCCGCGCCTCCGAGAGCGGGAGCGGTGCCCTTCAAGACTTCCGTCGCCTTCGCTCTCCAGAGCAACGTACCCGGAGCACTCTTCAAGAGCCTCGCCACGTTTGCGCTGCGAGACCTGGACCTCTTCAAGGTTGAAAGCAGACCTCTCGTCGGAAGTCCGGGCCAATACCTCTTCTACCTCGATGTGGAAGGGTCCGCCACAGATGAACCGGTCGAGCGGGCATTGGCACACCTGGGCGAGTTGACGGCGCTGCTGAAGGTGCTGGGATCCTATCCTCAGGGATCAGCCTGGGACGAGGTACAACACGCAACCTGACACCGCGGAGTCCATCTCGCGGGGTGTCCTTTCCGATTTCGCCATGCTTCGATTCGCCAAGACCCTTGCCGCTATCCTCCTGGCCAGCCTGCCGCACGTGGCGGCCGCGCAGCGGTCGCTCGACCACGATGCCTACGAAATCTGGCAGTCCATTGGAGCGCGCGATATCTCGGACGACGGACAGTGGGTCCATTTTGCGACTAGTCCCGAGAAGGGAGACGGTGCGCTGCACGTGGTGGCAACGTCCGGCAGCACTGCCTACCGCATTGCCCGCGGCAAGGAAGCAGCCTTTTCGAGCGGCTCGGACCACCTGGTGTTCCTGATCGCGCCCCCCGAGGATTCTGTCCGGGCTGCCAAGCTCGCGAAGAAGAAAGGTGACGAGATGCCGAAGGACTCGCTCGGCATCCTGGATCTGCAGACAGGCAGCATTCACAAGCGACCTCGGGTGCGGTCCTTCAAATTGCCGGAGGATGCAGGCGCCTTCCTGGCCTTTCGCGAGGAAAAGTCCGCGGACGGTCCCGATTCTACGAGGGCAGACAGTGAGGATAGCAGCGGCGAAGAAGGCGCGCCCCTGGTCGTCCTCAGCCTGGAGTCGGGCCAGGAAAGACGATTCGAGAATGCTGACGATTATCTGTTCTCGAAGAACGGAGGGTATCTGGCCTATTCTGCATCCGGAGACAGCGGCGCGGCCGACGCCATGATTCTGGTCCGAACAGCTACGATGGAACCAGACACGCTGGTGGCAGGCAAGGGAAGCTATACACACACCGCCTTTGATGAAGCCGGAACGCAGCTGGCATTTCTCACGGACCGGGACGACCAGGATGCGGATGATCCTGCCCAGTCGCTCTATCTCTGGAGGGACGGCACCACGGAGGCATTGGTAACGCCCGACCGGTTGCCGGAAGGCCAGTCGATCGGACAGGAGGGATCGCTCGGCTTTTCGGACTCTGGAAGCCGCCTCTTTTTCGGGACTGCGGAAAGCCCGGTACCGGAGGAGGACGAGGAAGAGCTGGAGGAGGAAAAGGTAGTGCTGGATATCTGGAACTGGAAGGACCCGTTGCTGCAGCCCATGCAGCTCGAGAATCTGGAGGATGAACAGGAGCGGACCTACCGCGCCGTGGTTCATCTTTCGACCGGAGACATAGTTCAGCTTGCCACGCCGGCATTGCCCTCGGTGGAAGTGAGTCAGGATGGTGACGGCGATTTTGCCGTGTCCAATACAAACATGCCCTACCGCCAGGAAGTGTCATGGGATTGGCCGCGCTACGTGGACGTCCACACCGTTGACGTCAAGTCTGGTGCCAGTCAGTTGCTTCTGGGGCGTGTCCAGTCCAGTGCCAGCCTCTCCCCGGAGGGGCGGTATCTGACCTGGTGGGATCGTGACGAACTTGCGTGGATGCTGATGCCAACAGCAGGCGGGACTCCCGTCAATCTGACTTCCGGCATTCCCCACGCCCTGCACAACGAACTGCACGACTGGCCATACAAGCCGAGCGCGTACGGTGCCCTCGGATGGACCGAAGATGATACGGCCTTTCTCGTATATGACAAGTTCGACATATGGGCGCTGGATCCGAATGGAGCGGAGCCGCCGGTTTCCGTAACGGAGGGGTTTGGCCGAAGCAACAACCTGCGACTGCGATATGTCCGGCTGGATGAAGAGGAAGATGCCGTTGATCCCGAGGCCCCGATGCTGCTATCGGCTTTTGATACGGAATCCAAGGCCAGCGGCTTTTATCGGGACCGCGTCCAGGGATCCGGGCAGCCGGAAGAGCTCGTAATGATGGATCTCCGGTTTTCGACTCCCCGGAAGGCTAAGAACGCCGACCGACTGCTTTACACGCGCGAAACCTTCGAAGACTATCGCGACCTGTGGACCAGCGACCTCGACTTTTCGGAGCAGAGGCGTCTCAGTGAAGTCAATCCCCAGCAGGCAGACTACGCGTGGGGAACGGCCGAACTGGTCCACTGGACCTCGCTGGACGGGTTGCCGCTAACCGGCATACTGTACAAGCCGGACGGATTCGATCCTGCCAGGCAGTATCCGATGCTGGTGTACTTTTACGAGAAAATGTCGGACGGTCTCCACCAGCACAGGCCCCCGACCACGGCGCGGTCATCCATCAGCTTCTCGTTCTACGTAAGCCGCGGATACCTGGTATTCGTTCCGGATATCCCTTACAAGGTAGGATATCCCGGCGAGAGTGCACTCAATGCGGTCGTGCCAGGAGTTACCGCGCTGGTAGGCCAGGGGTTCGTGCAGGAGGACAACATAGGCGTTCAGGGACACAGCTGGGGAGGCTACCAGATCGCCTACATGATCACGGAAACGGACATCTTCAGGGCTGCGGAAGCGGGTGCCCCCGTCTCGAACATGACCAGTGCGTACGGCGGCATTCGCTGGGCCAGCGGCATGAGCCGCATGTTCCAGTACGAAAGATCGCAGAGCCGCATTGGCGGCTCGCTGTGGGAGTATCCCCTCCGGTATATCGACAACTCGCCGCTTTTCCAGGCAGACAAGATCAATACGCCGGTCCTGATGCTGCACAATGACGATGACGGTGCCGTGCCGTGGTACCAGGGCATAGAGTTCTTTGTCGCGCTCAGGCGCCTGGGAAAGCCGGTCTGGCTGCTCAACTACAATGGCGAGGGCCACGGACTGGGCAAGTATCAGAATCGGCGGGATTTTGCCATTCGCATGCAGCAGTTCTTCGACCACTACCTGAAGGGAGAACCTGCACCCGTCTGGATGGAGGAGGGCGTGCCGGCCACCGACAAGGGACGCACGCTGGGTCTTGATCCGGCATCCGGAAAATAGAATCTGGGCACTCCGAGTTGCCGGTCCGCCCGGAGCCTCCTGGCCTTCGCAGTCTCTTTACTGCCGCAACAGTACGAAGCGCCGGTTCACAGGCTGAATCGGGCGCGCGTTCATGGGATAACGCTGCGCAAAAGCATCGATCTGGGCCCGGGAAACGGATATTGAATCGGTCATCACGACCCAGCTTACCACCTCGGAGCACGGCGGTGTGGTGAGGGAACCGGCATAACGGTAGTAGGAGACTGCTTCCGGCAGGAGTGTGCTCGGATCGAAGCCGGTGAGCGGCGCCGGTACGTTTTGGCCATCCGGGATCGCATCCCAGATGGACTGGATGCCTGGATGGGCTTCACCCTCGCTCATGAATACCCCAATTACCGCGAGGTCTCCCTCTGCGGACCGGTGAACGAAATGTACCTCCATAGGCGGGCGTTCGCCGCCGACGGCGTGTTCGCCGGGCAGATGGAAATGGAATTGAAGCAGGGAGAATTGCCGATCTCCCAGCGTGATCGAGCTTCCCCCGGCGACATTAACCTGAATGGTGTGGCTGTTGTCCACCACCTCCGCGTCTGTAGACCGCCACTGCGTTGCCAGGATGCCTGCGGACGCCGGGACGGCATTCGCAAGCTCTATCGGAGACTGCTCCAAGCCATTGTCGCACATCGCGAAAGCGGGAGTCAGGCCGCCCCACTCGTTGGTCCCGCCTTCGCCCTCATAGCTCCAGTGTATTTCGGCGCCCCCTTCATCTGCCGCGCTCTGTGCTTCCATCTGCTCCCCCGCTTCCGGCCCGTCAGGTGTCTGCGTTTGACAAGCAATTTGCGAGGCGACGAGCAGGGCTGCCCCCAGATGCGGGACGAATGTCCGTGGCAATGAAACGAATTCGCTCATGAATGAATGACGTGGCATGGATTCCTCCGGGCTAATGCAGGTCTTTACATGGGTGTCTTGTTGCGTGGATCATCGCACGAGGGCCGATTCGCCCGTAAGGCTATTCTTGCCGGCGCGTCACGAGGAGAGCCGGCCCTCCGGGGATTGCAACGCTTGGGGAGTTGATATACAACATTTTGTTGGTAACGACAAGCGCGGTCACTTGAACAAAGGGGTCTTGTGCACCCTCCGAATCTGTCTCGCAAGCGCCCGGGCGCAACGAGACAGACGGCGCGCGGCTAAACTGCGAACAATTCGCGCAGCCATCGTCGCCTGGTGCCTAGTCCCGGGGCAGTTCACGCGGCTTTTGCAGCCAGTCCAGGCAGCCCGTGCCCCGCGCCACGCTGTGCCACGGCATGTCGGCGAAAGAAATGCTCGCAATTGCTGCCGTGGGAAAGTGATCCGGCGCACGCCCCGCAAACCATTCGACGGTCTCCGACGAGGTAGGCTCGTGCCCTACCAGCATCACTGCCGAACAGTGTTCGCCTGTTGCGCGGACGAGGTCCTGCACCGCAGTTACGTGCGCGTGGTACAATCCGCGGTCGAACAGGACCGGCGGTGCAAAACTGGCGGTCTTGAGCAACTCGGCGCAAGTCTGGCGCGCACGTACGGCCGTGGAACACACAATCAATTCCGGATGCGGCCCCTTGCCGGAGAGCCATTCTCCCATGGCACGCGCTGCTTTGCGCCCTCTTGGCGCGAGCGGACGCTCGTGGTCCCGGCCATAGTCAGCGTGCCAGTTGGACTTTCCGTGGCGCAAGAGCAGGAGCGTTTTCATACCAAACGGAATGCTCGATGGGTATGGCAGTAAATCGGCATACACTTCCAAGATAGCCCAGACTAACTTCGGAAAGGGCCGATGTTCGGAGCAGATCGCGACCGGCACCGGTCGGTTACCGCAAGCCGGCGGCGGACAATGGCGCCAATCGGACGCAATCGGTGCTTTGCTCAACCGTGCGTAATCCGGTGGCTGCAATCCCCGGTGGCTAGACCTTAAAATCTCACGCCAAGACCGTGCCACGCCGGCTTGCGCCTTCAGGCACAATGTCCGACGATGTCGGATCCGGTATCAAGAAGAGCCCGGAAGAATGGCGCATTGCACGATTCCCGGCCCCGACTGACCCAGGCAAATCCATGCGCACAAGAGTACCAAGCAGTGCGGAGGCGCTTGGTGGGGCGTGGAACAGGCCGTATATTTTGCCTGGCAGTTCGAACTGAATCCCGTGGCACCCATCAAAATTGTTACCTGGAACGTCAATTCCGCCCGGGCGCGGCTTGAGCGCCTGACCGCTTTCCTGGAATCCCACAGGCCGGACGTGGCCTGCCTTCAGGAAATCAAGTCCACCGACGATACGTTCCCGTTCGGGGCACTAGAGGCCCTGGGATACGTGGCTGCCATCTTCGGCCAACCAAGCTACAACGGAGTTGCGATATTGTCGCGGAAAGAGGCAACCGACGTAGACTGCGGACTGGATGAGCAGGCCAGGGTGATCGCCGCCACGGCATGCGGCGTTCGATTCGTCAACGTCTACGTGCCCAATGGCGGCCAGGTCGGCTCGGACAAGCACGAATACAAGCTGCGCTGGCTACAGGAGCTGGAGACCTTCCTCGCCGACCAGCAGGCCAGGCACGGCGACTTCGTGGTCCTCGGAGACTTCAACGTGGCCCCGGCGGCACTGGATGCGGCACATCCGGAAGACTGGACCGCCAGCGTACTCTGCGAGCCCCGTACCAGAGTACGGCTGGCGAACCTGGTAGAGCGTTTCAGCCTGGTCGATCTTCTCCGGCAGCATGCCGAAGGGCCGGGGGTTTATACCTGGTGGGACTATCGAACAGACGGGTTCCGCTGGAATGACGGCCTTCGGATAGATCACATCCTGGCCACTCCCGCCCTGTCAAACCGCTGTGTGCATGCATGGGTGGATGTGGCAGAGCGAGGAAGTGAGCGGCCCTCTGATCACGCCCCCGTACTTGCCCGGCTGCTCGTGCCCGGTGTCAATGGGCATCCAGCCACGTAGATCCGGTTCCCACATCCACCTCCACGGGCACGGACAGGGGAAGCGCCTCTCTCATGGCTCGCGAAATGATCGAGCGTACCTCATCCAGCTCATAGTCCGGCACCTCGAACAGCAGTTCATCGTGGACCTGCAGGATGAGACGCGTCCGAAATCCGCCGTGGTCCAATTGTCCATGTATGGTGACGGCAGCAAGCTTGATCATGTCGGCTTGCGTGCCCTGGATGGGCATGTTTACCGCAATGCGCTCCGCCGCTGATCGAACCATGCGATTGCGTGCGGCAATATTGGGCAGGTAGCGGCGCCTTCCCCACAGCGTTTCCGCATATCCTCTCTCACGGGCCCGTTCCACTTGGTCGTTCAGAAACACGGCTACGCCAGGAAACGACGCTTCGTGGACCTTCATCAGCTGGCGCGCCTCTGCGTGGCTGCACCGGAGCTGCTGAGCGAGGCCGGTGGCCGAGAGTCCGTACGGTATGCCGTAGTTGACCGCTTTGGCCCGGGCCCGCTGCTCTCTTGTCACCTCGTCGGCCGCTGTGCGGAAAATGCGGGCCGCCGTCTCCGTATGCAGGTCGCGGCCCGCGCCGAAGATCTCGACAAGTCCGGCATCCCCGCTCATATGCGCCAGAATGCGCAGCTCAATCTGCGCATAGTCGGCGGAAAGCAACTGCCAGCCACCCGGAGCAACAAAGGCGCGCCGCATATCTCTGCCGGCACTTCGCCGAACCGGTATATTCTGCAGCCCGGGGTGGGACGACGACAGGCGGCCGGTAGCTGCCACCGTCTGGTTGAAGACCGTGTGGATGCGCCCCGTACGCGGGTGTATCATCTTCTTCAGCCCCTCCACGTACGTACCCAGAAGCCGCGTAGCCCTGCGCCAGTCCAATATCAGCCCCGGCAGCGGATGCTCCGTCGCCAGCACGGCCAGCACGTCTTCCCGCGTTGACGGCTGGCCCGATGCGGTTTTCTGCTTGACGGGCAAGCCCAGGTGACCGAACAGCACGTCACCCACCTGCTGCGGAGAGGCGATCTGAAACGTGCGGCCGGCCTGCTCAAAGACCTGCTCCTCCAGCCGCACGATTTCCTTCGTCAGCTTCTCTTCGATGGCCTGCAGCTGGGCACGATCGACGATTACACCCGCTCTTTCCATTTCCGCCAGCGTTCGGACCAGAGGAAATTCCATGGAACTTGCCACGCGGTCGAGTCCCTGCCTTGCGAGTTCCTCGCCGAGCACGCGCTCCAGCTGCAATGGCAACGCCGCGCGTTCACACGCGGTTACGACAAGTTCATCGGGCGACGCTTCCACAATGCTCTTGCCCTTGCCCAGCGCTTCCATCAGGGTAACCGGGTCGTAGCCCAGCCTTTCCCTTGCCACAAACTGGAGAGAATGGTTTGTCTCCGGAGTCAGCAAGTAATGGGCCACCTCCGAATCTGCGAGCTCGCCGCGGACGCGTACTCCGGCCAGGCCAAGACAAACAAGCAGGGGCTTGAGCCCGTGGCCCACCTTCCGGATGTTCGGATTGGAGAAAACGGGCGCCAGAATCCGGATGACTTCGGAAGCAGGCGTGCCGTCGGGTAGCGGAAAAGGCAAGTAGCAGGCCGATTGTCGGGTCCAGGCCACCGACATGCCTGTCCATTCAGCCCAAACCGGACGCACGTCCGTCAGCAGCGCATGCACGCCCACGCAGGATTGCGTGCGCAAGGTGCGTTCCAGGGCCATGAGCTCGTCCTTGCCGCTGACAAACCTGAAGTCCTGAACCGAAGGATCGTGGCGCGCCCTCCCGCCAGCGGCGGGCGCGGCTGCCTCGTCGGCGCTGACATCGGCCTCAATTCTGCCCAGAAGCGTATTGAATTCAAGCTTCCGGAACACGCGCCGGACCGCCGCGGACCCAAGATCGCCGCGGGCCAGTTCCTCCCAGTCGAGCGAGACGCCGACATCCGTCTTTATGGTCACAAGGTGCTTGCTCAGGCGCGCCATCTCGGGCGAGGCGAGGAGTCCCTCGCGTGCCCTCTTGCCCTTTAACTCTGCTGCGTGCGCCAGGAGCTCTTCAACAGTACCGTACTCCGCGATGAGACGCGCGGCCGTCTTTTCTCCTATTCCCCTTATGCCCGGCACGTTGTCCGCCGAATCTCCCATCAGTGCCAGGATGTCAATGAATCGGGCGGGGCCCACACCAAATTTCTCCCTGAATGTCGACTCCGTGACGCGGTCGAATTCTTCCCCCCGACGGGCAGGTTTGAACAGCGTGATGCGCGCTGACAGGAGCTGCTGGAAATCCTTGTCGGGTGACACTATGACCGCATCGCTTCCCTCCGCTTCCGCCTGTCTGGCCAGGGTACCGATTACGTCATCCGCTTCGACTCCGCCGACTTCGAATACCGGAATAGAGAGCGCTGCCGCCACCTCTCGGATAAAGGGCAGGTTGGAGAGCAATTCCTCCGGCGGGGGTTCCCTGTTCGCCTTGTACGGGGGATATAACTCACGCCGAAACGTTTCTTCGGACGCGTCGAGCACGACGGCTGCGTGGTCGAGGCCGAAGTCCTTTATCAGCTTTATGAGCGTGGTCGTGAACCCGTAAACTGCCGAGGTATTGATCCCGCGCGAATTGATGCGTGGCCGCGAAATGAAGGCGTAGTAGGCACGGTAGGCCAGCGCCATCGTGTCCAGGAGATACAGCGTGCGTCCTTCTGCCATGGAATTGAGAACCGGATTCCGGTGACTCTGACTCAGGTTGTTGCGGCTTCGACGAGCGCTCGCAATTCTTCTTCGCTGATCAGGCGAACACCCAGATCGCGCGCCTTTGCGGCCTTGCTCCCGGGGTTTTCTCCCACTACTACGAAGTTGGTCTTTCGGCTGACGGAACCCGTCACGCGTCCGCCATGGTCCGAGATGTAGGCCTTCGCCTCATTGCGAGAT
>CAZXEU010000180.1:0-34750 GCA_964639665.1 uncultured Rhodothermaceae bacterium
AATTCCTTCGGCCTCGAGCTTCGAGGCTCCGCAGCTCGCTGCTCCGCCTCGAAGCTCGGCCTCTCTTAATCCAATTTTAATTGTCGTCGGCCTCAATCTATATTGACGTTGATCACTACCAGGTTCGTGCGCTCTACCGGAGGTATGTGAGGCCATTCGGATTGCTCGCCGAGGCGGGGAACAAAGCGGGTAAAGTGAACGCCCCATGTTTGTGTAGAGGACTTGGAGAAGCGCAACATGCTGTAGGGAATGCGCATCTCCACGATCCATCCCTCGTGGTTGATCCGCTGACTAGAATACCAGATGGCATCCCACGAAGTATCTCCCCCGGGGCCGCCGCCACCGCCACCACCGCCGCCTCGCCGGCCACTGGTTTGGATCGCATCCAGTTGAACGCCGGCGGCATTGACGCCAAACGTATACGCCGTCTTCTTGTCGAAGTACGAATCAATCGACACGAGAAACCAGTCGGCCCGGTTGTAATCATCCCGTCGTCCCAGCGCTGCCTCTATGGCCGCAGGCTCGTCGTCAAACAGCAATGCGCCGATATAGATGTTGTCGTTGCCGTATATAACGCGAACCTCTGAACGCTGCGTGGCCGGCTCCCCCACCAAGGGTTCGAATTGGGTAAACGCAGAAACCGGTGCTGCCTCGGACCAGTCCTTCTCATCCAAAAAGGCGTCCAGCGTTATCGTGCCCGACTCCGGGTGTGCGCTAAGCTGGTTGACTCCCGGCATGGATGTATCCCTAATTTCCTGCCCGAGCGCACTGGGTACGGTCCACGCAACCAGGAAGACCAGCCACAAGCCTGACCGCACGCAGATTGACCCCACGTGGCAAGACCGATCCGGATGGTGGAGCGGGTGACCGACGGTTGAAACCAGCTTTGTCAAAGTCGGTGAATTGTCCTAATAGGAAGATAGCGCGGCATTAGAATAGCAATCTTCCTGGACTGATCCTGGCCGTAGAAATATGAGCTGCACCTCTGGCTACTGAACGGCACCTGGGGTGAAGGATCGGTATTGCAATGTTCCGTTTTCATCCGTCAATTTAGTCTAGCCTACGAGTATCATCGCAGGGCCCGGAAGGAAGGTGATCATGAGTATGCGAAAGGAAGATTCACTTACTCCCGACGAACCGTTAGAAGACGCGTTCTGGCGTTCACCCTTTAGGAGGATTTCTGAGCTCGGCATTATTGCGGGCTTTTGGGTCGTCGTCGCGCTTCTGACCATTGTACAGGAGGCCTTTGACCCACGCTTCGCGGGGCGTGAGACGTGGCAAAGTGGTGCAGCGTCCTTCATCTTCTCGAAATACATGATATGGGTGGTGCTTACACCCGGTATTTTCTGGCTGATCCGATTCGTTGGGAGAACGGGGAGCGGCTGGGTGCAGCTGCTCCTTCATAGCGTCCTCGGTTTGGCAGTATCCGCCGTCGTTCACTTCGTCTATCACATTTTGTGGAACCTATTCATTCCGGAATCGCCTCAGCCAGTATCCATGCTCTTCGTATTGAGCGGAATACACTTTCTGCCAGAGTTTTTTCTTTATCTGGTAGTCCTGGCTGCCGGATTTGCGCGTGATTATTTCCTCAGATACCAGGAACGGATGAGAGAAACGGCCCGGCTACAGGCGGAATCAGCCGGCTTGCGCGTTGCTGCGGCAGAGCTTCGAGCTCAACTGGCTGATGCGCGTTTGCAAACCCTGCATATGCAGGTCAATCCTCATTTCCTGTTCAATACACTACACCTGATTTCGGCAAACACTGAAAGAGATCCGCCCGGTACGCGGCGGATCATCACGTTGCTGAGCGAACTTCTTCGGTACACTCTTGAGAAATCCGACGAAAAGGAAGTGCCGCTGGCGCAGGAATTGGACTTTGTAGACAAATACCTCGAAATCCAGTCGATACGATTTCAGGGTCGACTGGAAATACATCGCGACATCATTCCTGAAACGCTTGACGCACTCGTGCCAAGCCTGATTCTGCAGCCGCTCGTTGAGAACGCAATCAAGCACGGCACAAGTGCAATCGAAGCAAGCGGACACATCGAAATCAGGTCCTGGCTGGAGGGTGGGCGGCTTCATGTAACCGTAGGCGACAATGGTCCTGGCATAACCCGTGCGGCAGAGGATGGAGATTCGACCGTGCGTGCAGGGATAGGGCTTCGAAACACGCGAAAGCGGCTCGCGACTATGTATGGGGAAGAGCAAGGATTGATATTGGAAAACGCGCCGGGAGGCGGAGCTGAAGCGCGCGTTATCTTGCCCTACCACACGGCTGACGACCTCACTGCCACCGCGGTCCAATCATGAGATGCCGAGATGGAAGGGGTTCCGCGGATCAAAGTCCTGATTGTTGATGACGAGCCGGCAGCACGTGCCAGACTGGAAGACTTGCTGCGCAAGGAGCAGGGTATCGAGATTGTAGGCCAAGTTCGGTCAGGTCGTGAGGCGGTTCGTGCCATAAAGACCCAGGCTATTGACCTTGTATTTCTTGACGTTCAAATGCCAGGCATGACAGGAGTAGAGGTCGTGGATGAAATCGGGCCGGCTCGCATGCCGCTGGTAATATTCGTCACCGCCTACGACCAGTTTGCATTGAAGGCCTTCGATCATGCGGCCGTTGATTTTCTCCTCAAGCCATTTGGCGATAACCGTTTTAGGCACTCGTTGGCGCGGGTTCGCCAGGCGATAAGACTTCGCCAAGTTGATCTGCTTCAGACTCGGCTGGCGGCGCTCGTTGAACGGATGGCAAACCAGCCGGAGCAGCCTGCTCAACCGCATCTGAAGCGGATAGCAGTCGAGATGCGCGGTCAGAAGCGCATCGTCCCGGTTGAGCGAATAGACTACATACTGGCGCGCGGCCCGTACGCAGAACTGCATGTAGGGGAAGAAAAGTACCTGGTTAGCGAGCGGATGCAAACGCTTGAGGAGCGGCTGCATCCGGAGCAGTTCTTGCGCATCCATCGCAGTACTATCGTCCAACTGGATCGAATCGAAACGCTGACGGTCGGCGCAGGTGGAGACTATGCTGTCTGCCTGATGGATGGTCGCCAATTCAGAGTCAGTCGCCGCAGGTGGAGCGCTCTCGTAGAGCGATTCGGCCTGGGATCCAGGGGGCAATAATTGCGTGCCCGGAAAGGAGCCGTAGCGTTTCCGATCGGGGAAGCGCATGTAGTGGCCATTTCGGTCGTGCAGGCGCGTGCACGCAGAGGATCAGGGCGGAATGCGGATAGGCCAGTCGGACCGGCGAGCCCATCTGTTTCCCACCATTCTGCCCGGCTGTTACACTAACGGCCAAACGCGGCTACTCCCCTTGCACGTACGTGGAAGCCAAGTATGACCCGAAGCTGCCCAATAGAACTGCCTCGCTCCGTCGAGGCCCTTAGTTCTTCGGAGCCGTAGCGCGCATGGTCGTGCCGGACAATCCAAAGGCAGCTGTCAACAATTCCCTTGCTATTGCCTCGAGGCTAAGCGGATGTACAAGGAGCTTGCCGCCCCTCTCGTTTCGACTATAGCGTGGCCACACAGCCCGCGCGCGATTGCCCGCAGCAAAGATGCCAGCGCCGGTCAGCTCTATGCCTCGCACAACTCAAGTGTACAGGAACTGATCGTGTACCAAATCACGTATTAATTGGGCTACAGCCGCGCTGACCATATTGGTGAGTCCCGGCAGACGCCGGGCATCAGTCGCAGAGTTCGCTGCAGGATCATGCAACCCTCCGAATTCCCTGCCGCCCCTGGAGGGCTCCAGGGGCGGCGCCAGAGCGGCGTCGGACACGAAACACTCCGAAGGGCAAACCGGAGCGTGCTGAACTGGGCGCTTGCATGCGCACTCATCGGCTGCCACGCGGAGACGTGGGGCATGGCGACGCACGCCATGATCAAGAGCCAGGAAGCAGCTCAGCTGCAGCTGGTCGAGTTTTTGCGCGTGGGAGAAGACAACGGCGACGCTCCAGCATTTGGTCGGATCTCCACGATTGCCGTCGGCGAATCCGGCGCCGTCGCGGTCGGAGATGTTCAGGAGACGGGTATCTACCTTTTTTCGAAAGACGGCGCCTTGCAATCGAAAATGGGGGGTCCGGGAGCCGCGCCCGGGGAGTTCAATGACATTTCGGATCTGTACTTCGGAGAGGGCGACTCCCTGTATGTGTACGACAACTTTTTCTCGGAACGGCTGACGGTCTATGAACCGGACCGGTACGAGTTGGCCTATACCATGCGCATCCAGAAAACGGATTCGGCCTTTGCTATCGAGCTACTCGGAGTAACGCCGGAGTCACTCGTTTTCAGATACCTGCGTGCGCGAGATTCGCTCACTGAGGACGAACGGCGTTTTTCGGTCGTCAGACGCGTGAATTGGGCCGGCGTGGCGGCCGCTGACCACGTGATTGTGGTAGAAGAATCAGAAATGGCGGTCACCATTGCTGCAGGCAGCCTGCGATCCGAGAATCTGCCTTTCGGGCGATCCTCCACCGTCCGCATGGGACCCGGGCACGCGGTGTACTGGGGATGGAATGGCGCCGCACATATTTCTGTAATCAGCCTGGACGGCGCTGCGGACCGCCAATTCATGCACGGGCTGACAGCCCGCACGGTAACCAGATCAGACCGAAGGGCTGCCTTGGAACGCGTTTCCGACCGTTTGCGGGAAAGGCTCAGGGGCGAGCAGCTCCACGATACTTGGCCGGCGTACGAAACGTTCGTGGTGGACGAAGAAGGAGCGGTGTGGCTTAAGCCCATCGGAATTGAGGGGCAGGAACCAGTAACCTGGCATATTATGGACACCCGAGGCCAACTCGTCAGCCAAGCTGACTTGCCAGCGCATTTTGACCTGAGAGTGGTCAGAGGCAGACGCCTTTATGGCATCTCGCAAGATGAGACGGGAGCTCCGATTGTACTGGGCTACGAGATCTTGGGCTAGCTGTTCGGGCCTGCGGGCCGGATTACGAGACCGGCGGCCTGTTAAGACGCGGGACAGCTTGCGTCGCAGCTGCTATGCACGCATCTTCAGCACGCGTTGCTTCCAGGCATCGCACCGAATCTTTCGGCACAGAGCCGCCCCCAAGTCCAACCTCCCGGCACCCTGCCTACAAGGGCCACAAACGGCGAAAGCCCATCACGCCGCCCGGACCCCAGTTCGCGCGACGATGCACCGCTGACCTACCGGAGGTGCTGATTCAGGAAATCCACGGTACGCTGCCAGGCCAGTGTTGCTGCTTCCGGGTCAAATCGTGGCGTGGTGTCATTGTGGAATCCGTGCTGGACTCCGGGATACATGTAGGCCGTGTACTCTTTCTCTTGAGCCTTCAACGCCTCTTCGTAGGCCGGCCACCCTTCGTTTACGCGCGTGTCGTGTTCCGCGAAGTGCAACAACAAGGGGGACTGGATGGCGGCTACGTCCTCCGTTGCGGGCTGTCCCCCGTAGAATGGAACAGCGGCGCCGAGCTCCGGAACGCGCACAGCCATCATGTTGGAGATCCATCCGCCGAAGCAGAATCCCACCACCCCGACCCTGCCAGTGCAGCCGGAATGGCTTTGCAGGTAAGCAAAGGCAGCAATGAAATCCTGCAGCATTTCCTGCCGGTCCCGCTGTCCCTGGAGGGTACGACCTTCGTCGTCATTGCCGGGATAGCCACCCAGCGGTGTCAGCGCGTCGGGGGCCAGGGCAATGAAGTTGGCCAGCGCGGCGCGGCGGCATACATCCTCTATATGCGGATTGAGCCCGCGGTTTTCGTGCACGATAACCACGCCCGGAAGCTCTTCTTGCTGCTCTTCCGGTGTGCACAAGAGCCCGCGCATGGTGCCGGCGCCTTCCGGCGACTCGTACTCCACGTATTCCTCGCCAAGCCGCGGATCTCCCGCCTGAATCTGCTGAGAGGATGCATACTTTGGAGCCAAGTACTCCAGGATCCCGGCGACCGTAATTCCACCGATCGCGTACTTCGAAAGGCGGTCCACGAATTCACGCCTGCTTATCAGGCTGTGCACATACTTGTCAAAGAGGTCGAATACCTCCGGGGCCAAATCGGCATTGTCGAGCTTCTTCATGGGGCCGAGTACGGGTCGTGATTGGATAGACTGGCTCGCAAGTACATGCAGTCTACAAACCGCGGGTTCCCGGATTCCTGCTCGAAGGGGCAAGAATCGTCCTGTCCGGCATCTCGTGGCATTATTGTCGGCCAGCTATTCGTATCCAAATGGGATGTGTGCTCCTTTCGCCGACAGAGCACGCCATTGGGCCCGAGGATTGTAGGAAGTCTGCAGCAAGGAGCCTATGGCGCGCCAGAGAATGCTCGTGGCCCATTCACTCCGTTTGCTGACCTCAAGTAAGCGCCATCAAAACGAGGGTGCCGCAGCCGCCGTGCCCGGAGCCTGCATCAGCTTCTGTACCTGCGCGATACTTGTACTCCACGGGGGACAAGCCAGTACTTTGCCGCCAGAATTATAGCGCGACTGACTGCTGATTGAGCCCAACGGTTCTTTTTGAATCCGCCTATTGGCTGAGGCACCTTCGTGATTAGCCTGCCGTCTCTGGGCAGCCGCGAAATCAGTGCAAGGTCCGACTCGCGTTCCCCATCGCACGGTGCTCTGACTGGAAATCGCATGCCGGGCCGCTTCCCTTCACGGGCTTCCGGACCCTAGTGGAAAGTCTGATCCCGATAATCCTGCCCAGCGGGACGAGCGAATTCCGCTTCCACCCTGGATGCAACCAGACGAAGGAAATCCTGAAGCGTAGCGTGCCCCAACTTTGGAACGGCCTCGGCCCAAGGCGCCCAGGACACATCGTCAATTCCCTCCACGTGCGCCGGTTTGAAGGAGGTGGCCTCGCTTTGCATCAGGTACCAGAATGTTTCCTTCATGAAGTAGCGTCCACTTTGTACATACCCGTGCATCGTCTGTCCGAGAAGTCCCTTGAGCCTCAGGTCCGCTACGCCGGTTTCCTCCGCCACTTCCCGCAGCGCGCAGTCCATCACCGCCTCTCCCCTTGCGCGCTTCCCCTTTGGCAGATCCCAAACCCCGTGCCGCCGTATCAGAAGGACCTCCCGTGGGCGGACTCTTATCACGATGCCGCCACCGGCAATTGCGACCTTGGGGGCGCGATAGGGAGCAGCATTAAGTAATGCCGCAGGTGGAACAAGCCCGGCCCAGGTCGAATTCGAGGGAGACGTTGCAAGGCCCGTAACGCCTTCTGAGTCCACCACCAGAACTACCTCGGCGTTAGTGCGACGCGCGCTCTGTAGCGTCTTCCAAAGGACCGCGCCGCGTACACCGTATGCCTTCACTGCGGGCAACTCCGATTCGCTGGTGCAGTAGAACAGATACCTCACTACCGTTTCTCGGTTACCGGAAGACTGAGGCGCTTTTGTCTTGGCGGTTCTTCGACCCCTTCTGTTGATCCTGCTTTGGGCAGCATGGTGGCGCCTGGGTGCGGCGCAGCCGTATTATGCATATGTTGCTGCGGAATCCGAGGACGAGGTGGCGCTCATCAGCTTTGATGGCACCAGTGCCCGTGTGGAAAAGACGATTGAAGTCGGCAGCATTCCAACCGAGATCGAGGGTCCGCATGGGCTGACCGTAAGCCGTGACGGGCGCCACTGGTACCTTTCGCTAGCGCACGGGCAACCCTATGGAAGGCTCATAAAGTACGCAACGCAAACGGATCACGTCCTCGCCGCCGTGGAGCTGGGCCTTTTTCCTGCTACTATGCAGGAATCGCATCTCACGGGCCTGGTGTATGTCGCGAACTTCGACCTCCACGGCAATGGCGGACCCGGGACCATATCCATCGTTGAGCCGACACGGATGATTGAAATCGGCCGGACCAAGACCGGCAGCATGCCGCATGGAAGCCGGCTTTCGCCCGGCGGCGATCGGCACTATTCCGTTGCAATGATGTCCGGCGAATTGTTCGAAATCGACGCGCGCACCTTTGCAGTCTCCCGCCGGATGCCTACCCATTCGGAACCAGGTAGCAAGCCGACCTGGGTCGAGCCTCACCCGCTCTTGGACTTGGCCTATGTGGCAAACAATGGCAAGGATGAAATCGCGGAGATTGATCTGGTTGCATGGGAAACATCCCGCCGAATGGCCGCCCCAGGCGGACCCTACAACCTGGGCATAACGCCGGATGGCCGCTATCTCTTTGCAACGCTCAAGGCTGCGGCGGCCACCGCAATCTTTGACCTAGCCGCCGGCCGGGAAATTGCTCGAATCGGCAACAGCCGCGAGATTCCCCACGGCGTCGCCATAACCGCTGACGGAGCATATGCCTTTGTGTCCGTGGAAGGAGTCGGCGCACAGCCCGGGGCGGTTGACATTTTGGACATCCGGTCAAAGCGGCTGGTAGCCGTCGTGGAAACCGGCAGGCAGGCCGGTGGAATTGCCATCTGGAACAGGGGCGGCTAGGGCTGTACAATACCCTGACCCGGAGAACGACGGCAAGAGGATAGACCGTACAGCGAGCGCATATGCCGACCGCCAGCACACGCTTCATCGCGCCACAGGTACTGGCCCGCATTGCGGGCCTTGAACTGCTGGCGCGCGGTGTGGTCGAGGGATTCCTGGCAGGGCTGCACCGAAGTCCCTACAAGGGCTTCAGCGTGGACTTCATGGAATACCGGCCGTATACGCCCGGAGATGACCTGCAGCGCGTTGACTGGAAGGTCTTCGCCAGAACCGACCGCTACTATGTGAAGGAGTTCGAGGGAGAAACCAATGCGCGCCTGCATCTCCTGGTTGACTCAAGCGCCTCCATGGGATACTCGTCCGAAGGCCCCACCAAACTGGAGTATGCCTGTTTTCTTGCCGGCTCTCTGGCCTACCTCATTTCGCGCCAAGGAGATGCCGTCGGCCTTACGACATTTGATGTGCAGATACGCTCCGCTCTGGCTGCGCGCGCGGGCAAGGCACACCTGTTTTCGCTACTCGGCGAGCTTGAGAAAGCAACGCCGGCACATACGACCGCCCTCGGCAAGCCGCTGCACGAAATCGCCGACCTGCACCACCGCCGCGGCTTTATGGTCTTGATCAGTGACCTTCTGGCTGACCCGGAGCCGCTCGTGGATGCGCTCAAGCACTTTCGTTTTCTCGGGCACGAGGTGCTGGTATTTCATGTCCTGGATCCCCAGGAGGTGCAGTTCGATTTCTCGGACGTTATCGAACTGCTGGACCTGGAGACAGACGAGCGCATTATCGTCGATGGCAAGACCGCACAGCAATTGTACCGCGAGAATTTCAATCAGTATGCTGGCGGGATACGAAAGGCGTGCGGCCAGCTTGGCGTAGACTACGCCCTGCTGCAGACCACCGAACCGCTCGACCGCGCACTGTTCAACTACCTTTCTGCCCGGTCCCGACGTTCAGTCTGAACCGTTCCGCACGCATTGTCCTTCATCACGCCGCTCTTTCTGATCGCCGCCGGCGCCGCGTTGCTGCCCGTACTTGCCCACCTGGTGCGCCGGCGGCAGACCAGGCGCATCCCGTTCAGTTCGTTGATGCTGGTTCAGGCCTCGCCGAAGGCCGTGGTTCGACGAAGGCGGCTCAAGGACATTCTTCTGCTGGTGATTCGCGCCACAATGCTGGTACTTCTCGCGCTGGCCTTTGCACGACCCTTTATTCCGGAGGAAAGCCTGCCCTTCCTGCCCGAGCGAGAGAATGAGTCGTTGGTTCTTCTGATCGACCGGTCGCTCAGCATGCAGGCGTACGACAGATTCGAGGATGCCCAGCGCCTCGCGCTGCGCCGCATTGATAACGCCGGAGCTAACGACGAAATCGCCGTCGTCGGCTTCAGTGATACTGCCGAGCAACTGACAGAACTAAGCGACGATGCTGCGCTGCATCGCGGCGTCATAGCATCCCTTCTGCCCTTGTTTAGAACGACGGATTTCCACGCTCCGCTGCGCCTAGCTGCAGACATACTGTTAGAGGCGCGCCACGAGGATCGGACTGTAGTGCTTATTTCGGATTACCAGCGGAGCGGGTTTACGGGCGCCCTGGAGAATTACTCGATTCCGGATGGCATCACGGTGGTAACCGAGTCGGTAGCGGACGCCCGGGATGAAAACAGCTTTTTCGAGGCGTTTGACCTGTCCATGCGGCGTGCGGCCGACACGGTATCCGTGGACCTGAGCACCAGAGTCAGGAACGATGGGCCCGAGAGTGCTGTGCAACTTTGGTCGGACGGCGAGAGAGTGGATGAGCGAGATCTTCCGGCGCTGACTAGCGCTGCCGCGTCCTTCCGCCACCTGGCCACTCGCATGGGGTACTTTCAGGGAAGCCTGCGGCTGAGTGAAGATGCGCTCCAGGCGGATAACACGTATTTCTTTACGTATCGAGTGGCCGCACGCCCCGTGGTGCTTGTCGTGGACACCGATCCCGACCTTCGCAATGCGTTTTTCCTCCGTACGGCCTTTGAATTGGGTGCGGCCGCCCAATTCACGTTCCGCCAGAGCAGCCGCCTGACCTCCTCCGCCTTGACGGACGTCAATGTCGTCTTTGCAGCGGACTTTCCGACACTGTCACAGGTGGAGATTGCTCTCCTGGAGCGCTTCGCCACCGCCGGCGGCGGGGTGATTTTGTCTTTCGGACCCAACACGGATCTGGAGGGCTACGCTTCGGCCCTGCGGCAATTGGGCATAGCCGGTGATCAGCCCATGGAATTTCGGCAGTCAGAAGCCGGAGAAGACTTTTTGCTCGGGAGAATTGACGACAGGCATCCAGTCTTTGCCCCATTTGCCCGGTCCGGCACCGGCGCTATGCTCCGCCCGAAATTCCGACGCTACGTTCGCCTGATCCCGGACTCTACTGCTACAGTGCCCGCCGCATACAATTCGGGAGACCCGTTCCTGCTGGAAAAGCGCCAGGAAGCCGGAAGATTGCTCGCGTTCACCTCAACCCTAAGTACGCTTTGGACGGACTTGCCGCTCAGCGGGGTCTTTGTCCCGCTGTTGCACCATGCAGCGGCGCACAGCTTCGAAACTGCAGCCGCGCAGGAGCAGTACGTTATCGGAGACGTCGTTTCTCTTCCGGGCACAAGCGGCGACGTGTGGGATGTCCGGGCTCCGGATGGCAACGTGTACAAAGTGGACGTTGACGAAGCGGAAAACGGCTTTTTTCGCGAAACAGAGCAACCCGGCCACTACGTAGCTGTCCAAGAGAGCCGGAGATTTCCGTTTTCCGTCAACACGGATCCTGCCGAATCACTTCTGGAATTACGCGACGAGGAAGAAGCCTACGCCGCAGTGGCAGGCAGACCCGGCGTGTTGGCCCCCACGCCGGAGGAAGCCGCGCTCGTGCTGCAAGACGAAGAGCGAGAACAAAAACTGTGGCGCGCCGTGATTATGTTATTGATTGGCCTGTTCTTTCTGGAGACGTGGCTTGCCAACCGGCCACAGTTGCACAAGACGCAAAGGCAGAATGCATAAGTCCCGACGAACGATAGACTCCCTGGTCCGGGAAGTAAGAAAGCGCTACCTGCGCCGCGTCCTCCTGATGGGCAGCGCCATCAGCGTCCTTGCGCTACTGGTTTGCCTGGCCGCCTTATTCTTTCTATACACGCCGCTCCTGGATCGGCCGGTCGCATTCATGCTGGCTGTAACAGTGGCAGCTGGCGGCATGGCATGGATTCTGGCACAGTTTCTGGTGCGGCCGGTGCTTCGAAGACCGAGTGACCGTCAGGTGGCGCTCTTTGTCGAGGAGCGCATACCCGACCTGGAGGATCGGCTAAATAGCGCCGTTGAAGCAGCGCAATTGGGCGAAGAGCCGCTGGTCGACAGCCTATTCGAGGATGCCGCCGCATGGACCCGCCGCATAATGCCCGGCGACCTAGTCAGCCGCATGCGGGAACGGCTGTTCTTTTACGGCAGCGCCGTTGGTCTGGCCGCATTCCTTGTATTTGCGATGGTCAATCTGGAACAGATTCGCGTAACGGCCTCAGAGATAAACCTCGGCGAGCTTGTTCCACAGGCATTCATGACCGTTTCACCCGGTGATGTCAATATTGAAAAGGGCGAAACGCAGCAGGTCATCGCGAGCTTCAGGAACCCGTTCGACGACGAGGTGCTGATCGCCCACAAGCTCCCGGAGGGCACGTGGACCCGAACACCCATGCAGCCGGGAACCGACGGGACTTCCTTCCTGATGGAGTTCTTCGACATACAGTCCCCAATCGAGTACTATGTTGAGGCGGACGGCAAGCGATCGGATCTCTTTCATATCTCGCTGTACGAGTTTCCGGCTGTTACGAGCATCACAGTAACGTACCGCTATCCTGCCTACACCGGACTGCCGGACCGAACCGACGAGGACAGCGGCGACATACGCGGTCCGCGGGGTTCACGCGTCGAATTAACCGTGCACGCGACGGAAGTGGCCACCGAGGCCGCCATGATGCTCGTTAGCGGCGGCAGCGTGCCGCTCGCGTCCACCGGCCCCGGCACTTTCAAGGGCTCCATTAGCCTCGAAGAAGATGATCTCTACACGGTTCGTCTTGTAGATGCCACGGGAAGCACAAACAAGTTTCCGGACCAGTACCAGATTGTGGCGGTCGAGGACGCCAAGCCGAGAATTACGATTCGCGATCCCGGCAGGGACACGCGTGCCAGTCCCGTTGAGGAAGTCCTCATTGCAGCCGACGCCGAGGATGACTACGCTGTTACGGACTTTGCAATGCGCTACTCGGTCAATGGCGAGCCGGAGGAAGAGGTTGATTTGCTTGCGGGCAGGAGTGGATCCTCCGTCTCTGGAGAAACGCTTCTGTTTCTCGAAGATTTTACGCTTCAGCCGGGGGACGTTATCAGCTATTATCTTCGGGCCCGCGACGCCTTCCAGGAGGAGGTGTCCGACATGTACTTCATCGAAGTCAGGCCCTTCGACCAGTCGTTTACTCAAGCCGTAAACCAGGGAGCGGGCCAGCAGAATGCCCAGCAGCGCCAAAGTGGCCTGGTTGTCAACCAGCAAGAGATTATTGCAGCTACGTGGAGACTGCTCCGGCGCACGGACAGGGGCGCGGATTTCGATGCCGCACTTGAAGCGCTTGTGCATGCGCAGCAAACCCTGCGGGACAACATTGCCTCTCGCATCGAGACAACGGCTCTTTCGCTCGAGCTTCGTGCCGATGAGACGCAGCGAAGGCTGGTCGAGTACTTGCAGGAAGCTGTTTCTGAGATGGAGACGGCAGTGGAAGATCTTGCCGATGGAGAGCTGCAGCGGGCGCTCACGCCCGAGCGCCGCGCCCTTAGCAATCTCCTCCGCGCAGACGCACTGAACACGGAGCGACAGGTTGCACAGCAGCAGCAGGGTGGCATGGGCGGCGGTATGTCGGCCACGGAGGAGCGCATGACAGAATTGATGGACCTTGAGCTCGATATCTCCAGGGACAAGTACGAGGTCCAGCAGCCGGGCTCTGCAGCCCAGCAGTCAGCGAACCAGCAGTCGCAGGAGCTGGACGAGGCCATGCAGCGCGTCAAGGATCTGGCCCAAAGACAGCAGAACCTCGTAAACGAAACCAATCCTGATCAGCTGCAGGGTGAGGACAGAAGACGGTTTGTTGACCGTCTACAGCGCGACCAGGAGGACCTCAGGCAGCAGGTAGGAGAATTGACAGAGTCCTTGCAGCAGTCGGGCACGGAATCCATGCAGCGGCGCCTTGACCGCGCGGCGCGAAACATGGAGGAAGCCCAGCGAGCGCTCCGGCGTGAAAACATGAGCGAGGCGATGGGACGTCAGCAGCAGGCGCTTAATCAATTGCGCCAACTGGAGCAGGACATGCGCGTAGCGACACGGGGCTCGCTGCGTGAGCGCGTGGAAGGGCTGGATCGGGACATCGCTGACCTTGCCGAGAGAGAGCGCGAGTTGGCAAGCGACATTAGCCAGAGCGTCGAAGATGGATCAAGGGATACGGAAGCGCTTGAAGCGGAGCGGGCTCAGATCCAGGAAGAAATGTCCCGCATCCTCCTTGAAGCCCGTGACATGGAGCGGCAGGCCCAGAATCAGGATCAGGAGCTGGCTACCGCACTGCGCAACTTGCAGCAACAGGCCATGCGGGGCCGGATTACCGACAACATGAGAGATTCCCGCGATGCCCTTCGCAACGGCTGGACGGAGACGGCGGATCGAATCGAAGACGAGATTCTGGAAGGCCTCCAAGGGCTGGACGGCCCGCGTGAGGCACTCGCTCAAGGGCTGCCGGTATCCGAGGAGGAAGAACTTACCCGGAGCCTTGCGGACTTGCAGGCCCTTCGGTCGGAGCTGGAGCAGCTGGAGACGCAAAGCCAGCGGGCCGGCCAGGGTGACGGGCGTGCCCTGGAGGCGCGCCTTTCCCGGCAGCTCTCGCGCGCTCGCGAGATGGCTGAACGCCTCAGACAGGAGAATCCGGGCAATCAGGCCATGCAGCGTGCGCTGGCCGGCGTCCAGAACGCCCTGACGCGCGCTGACCATACCGGTGTGCTTCTGGACGAGGAATCAGCCGAGCAGTTTTTCGATGCCCGCTTCCTGGATCCGCTGTCAGAACTGGAATCGGAACTCTTGCAGCGGCTGGACTACCTACAGCTTGCCAGGCAACTGTACGGCGGCAGAAGAGATGACATTCCACCGGAGTACAGGACCATGGTAGAGAAGTATTTCGAGTCCCTGTCGAAGCAGGCCCCGTCTCAGTAGGGTCGCCTTGCACGCGGTGTGGGCATGCTTGAGTCGTTGTTCAAATTCAGCCGCGTGCAGTTTGCGGAAGGTACTCTAGGATTCCTTCCCGGCCCAGCGGCCGCGTACCTGGCTCTGACATTCCTGCTGCTCGCCGGTGCGGTGTACGCCCTGTACACCCGGAGTCGAGCTCCAGCCCGCGTGCGCAATACTTCGCTTGCCCTTCGAATGGGAGCCTTGTTGCTGGTATTCCTGCCCCTGTTCGAGCCTGCGTTGATAACGCCTGACAATACGCCGGATGAGAACTTCGTAGCCGTGCTGCTTGATGCTTCGGCTAGTATGTCACTTGCCGATGTCGGCGACGGTGAAGTCAGAATGGAGGCGGCGCGCAGTGTGCTACACGATGCCGAATCCGGCATACTGGCAGAGATCCGCCGTGATTTTCTGGTACGTACGTATGCATTCGGCGAAGACGCTACCCGCATGGACTCACTTCCGGCCGAAGCCAGCGGAACGGAAACAAACCTTACCGCTGCCCTAGACCGCGTCCTTGCGGATTTTAGCGGACTGCCGCTTACGGGCATTGTACTGATTACCGACGGCGACGACAACAGCGCGGACGTACCTCTTGTGAAGGCAGACGAAATCAGGGACCTCGGCATTGGCCTGCACGTGGTCGGGCTTGGATCGGAGTACCACGAAAACGAGCGCGAAATCCTGGACATAGCCGCCGCCAAGGGTGTTGGCGACAATACCGGAGCTGAAATCGACCTCAAGGTACGCAGTTCAGCGGAGGAGACTTCTCCCGTGGCCTTCACCATTCTGGAGGAAGGCGAACCGGTATTTAGCGAGGACCGGACGCTGTCCGGCGGCGGCACGGTGGACCACTTGACGTTTTTCTTCGAGCCGGCCGTCAGGGAAGCGCATGCCTACCAGGTAACCATGGAGATCGCACCTGGAGAGCTTAATGCCGAAAACAACACGATCGACATCATGATTGACGCCCGGCGCGATACGCTGCGCGTCCTCTATTTCGAGGGACATCCGCGTCAGGATTTCAAATTCATCAAGCGTGCCCTGGAAGGCGACCAGGTGATCCACTTTACGTCAATTACGCGCACCGGCACCGGTAAGCTCTTTCGCCAGGGAATCCGGTCGCCGGAGGAACTCGCCGGCGGGTTCCCTGTCCGGCCGGAAGATCTTTTTCAATTCAAGGCCATCATTCTGGGAGACGTGGAAGCCTCCATATTCTCCATCGAGCAACTCTCCCTAATTGAAGAGTTTGTACGCGTGCGTGGCGGCGGATTTCTGATGACCGGCGGGCGGCAGTCCTTTGCCGAAGGAGACTACGGCCTGACACCCATCGCAGATGTTCTGCCGGTATCGCTGGATCCTGCGCGCCGCCAGGTCTTGCCAGTGCGCTTTTCGGATCCGCTGGATCCGGAACCGGAGTCGCAGGGCTACGCTTTTGTTCCTACAGCCGAGGGTCTTGACAGCCCGGTGCTCAAGTTCTCCCCTGATGCCGCAGCCAACAGACAGCTCTGGAGTGAGATGCCCGCGCTGACCAGCATCAATTTTCTCGGGGCTGTCAAGCCCGGAGCCCAGGTGCTGGCACGCAAGCCCGACGACGATTACGGCGAAACAGAGCCGCTGCTTATTGTACAGCGTTACGGCAAGGGCCGCAGCGCGGCGTTGCCCACCAGCAGCACATGGCGCTGGCAAATGCTACTGGAGGCCGAAGATGCGCGCCATGAGCGATTCTGGCAGCAGCTGGCCAGGTGGCTCGCCGCCGAGAGTCCGCATCGCGTTCAGCTGGATCTGGACCGTGAACGCCTTTCGCCGGGTGAGGAGCTCGGAGCAATCGCGCATGTGTACGAGCCCACGTATGTTGCCCTGGCCGGTGCCCAGGTGCGGGGCGAGCTTCGGGATCCGGAAGGGCGCATTCGCGAAGTCCGTTTTCAGGAGGACCTTACGTCGGGCGGCACTTATGAAGCGGCACTCGTGCCCCGGTCGCAAGGCATTCACGCCCTGTCGGTTTGGGCTGAAGCGGAAGGAGCAATGATCGGGCGTCATGAGCGGTATTTTCTGGTAAGTCCGTCCAGGAGGGAATTCGATGACGCCACGCAAAAGCGCGACTTCCTGGAAGACCTTGCTGCCGGCTTCTACTATGAGCCGGCCGAGGCAATCAGGATCCCGGAAAACCTCCGCAGCCGCCGCACAAGCACGTCGGTATTCAAAGCGCAGTATCTTTGGGATATGCCGGCATTGTACTTTCTGGCTCTGCTGCTGCTGGTCTCTGAATGGTTCTATCGAAGGCGAAAGGGACTGCCATGACGGACCTGAAGCGCCTGCTGAGCGGCCTTCTGATGCTGTGCCTGCTGCCCAGCATGGTTTGCGCTCAGCAGCGCCATGCAATTCTGATCGGTGGGCTGGGCGGAACGCCCGAGCAGACAGATCGCCTTCGGCAATATCTCTACGATGCACGCCAGGCCTTTGTCGGACCGCTGGGATTCGATGAAGAGCGGGTCACGGTGCTTGCCGAGAATGCCCTGGCTCAAGAGGACTTCGTCAAGGCGGTATCGACTTCGGAGAACATCGGAGCCTATTTCGAGGAGCTCGCGGCCGGTGTCACGGAGCAAGACCTCGTCTTTGTGCTGCTGTTTGGTCACGGCACGTATGATGGCCGGACCGCTCGCTTCAACATCCCGCGACGCGACCTGGAAGCCACGCGCTACGCCGAGTTCCTGAATCGGCTACGGGCAGAGCGCACCATATTCATAAATACTGCCAGTGCCAGCGGCCCCTTTGTCGGTGAGTTGAGCGCTCCTGATCGCATTGTCATCACGGCGACCCGTACCGGCACGCAGCACAATCAAACGGTCTTCCCTGCCTTTCTCGTGGAGGCGCTCAGCGATCCGGCCGCCGACCTTGACAAGAACGGCGGCCTGTCCGTGCGGGAAGCATTCCGGTTCGCCACAGAGAGGACTGCGGCTTCGTTTGCGGCAAGCGGGCACCTGGCTACCGAGCATAGCCTGTTGGAAGATACCGGAGACGGCAGCGGGTATCGGCTGGAAGAACTGGATGAGGAAGGCGAAGGATACCTCGCGCAGATTACGTACTTCAGGACCGCGGCCGACCTGGATATTCCCGCTGTTGCTGCGCCGCTGGCCAGCGAAAAGCGCGAGCTGGAACAAGACATCGCTTTGCTAAAGTCCCAAAAGCAGGATGTCTCAGAGGAGCGGTACTGGGCAGAGCTGGAGCGCCTCTTCGTTGCTTTGGCCCGCCTGAACGACCAAATTGAAGCAGCCGCCCGCTAAGCGCGCCGGACCGCTTCGGGATGCCTGAAACATGAGACCAGGTGGTCGTTCACCATGCCGGTCGCCTGCATGAAGGCGTAGCAGATAGTCGGGCCTACAAAGGAATACCCGCGCCGCTTGAGCGCGCGACTCATTTGCTCGGATTCCGGTGTGCTCGCTGGGATTTGCTGCATGCGTCGCCAGTGATTGACTTTCGGCTCACCGCCGATGAGCGACCAAACGAATGCACTGAAGGATCCATGCTCTTGCTGCACCCGAATCACGGCGCGGGCGTTGCGTACGGCGCTCTGGATCTTCAGCCGGTTGCGGACAATTCCGGCGTTTCCGAGCAGGGCCTGCAATTCGTCTTGTCCGAATCTTGCAACACGCTCGGGATCAAAGTCGCAGAAGGCAACGCGGTAGTTTTCCCTCTTGCGCAGGATGGTGGACCAGTTCAGTCCCGCCTGCGCGCCCTCCAGGAGAAGCATTTCGAAGAGCCGCCTGTCGTCGTAAACCGGCACTCCCCATTCCCGATCGTGATAGGCGGTCATGGCTGCATCTGTACCAGCCCAGTCGCAACGCAGAATATCTTGGCACATCGGGCAAACTTGCGGCCGAAGAGACGCCGATAACGTACGGATTTCTCGCGCGTGAAAGAAGTTCTTCTCACAGATTCAGGCCCTCTTTGCGTGAAAGCGTTTCAGGACTAGTCTCCCTTAAATCGACGTTTCACCAACTTGGCGAACGCGCGCGCTATGCACCGAACGCCACACCCGCGTCTGGCGTTGGGCTGGATCACTCTACGTTCCAGTGCCGGACACATGTGCTTCCCTTCGCTCGGTGCCATCGCGGAAGCGAGTGAGAATCGCGCCTGCAGGCGGGACTGGACAACAGTTGGGGATCCGGCAGGAATACACAGGCGCACGGGGCCCGGCATCCGAAGCCGGAGCGGATGCTCGAATAATTGCCCGCGTAGGCGTGAAATGGTTTCCAATGCGCCGACGTGCGCTCATGCGCTTGCAAGGAGGCCACCGGAAGTGGCCGCTTGGCCGAAGGAATAGACTCTTCACCCGGCACCAAGCCTATGTTAGCCGCCTCAGGCGGCATGACCGGATTTGGAACCGCGTGCGCGCCATGCGTTAGCGATCTCAACTTCGCACCGGACTCCTGCATAGTCTGTAGCACCTGCCCTTGATACCGCGCTCCAGATTGCATAACGCGATTTCAGGCTGCGTGCTTGTAATTGCAACCGGCACCATCGCAGCTGGCTGCAGCCGGCCGAGCCAAGACTGGTCGTTCGCCGAGATTACGGCCCATTCCGAACTCCGCTCCTTCACGCACGCCAACGGCGCGCGGGGAGATTGGTGGTTTCCGGAAATCATGGGCGCCGGAGCTGCTTTCGTGGATTACAACGGAGACGATGCCCCGGACATTGTGCTCGTTGGGGGCGGAAGCTGGACTGGCAATTCCGTGGCCGCTATAAGGCTCTACGAGAATGATGGCAGCGGGCATTTCACGGATAGGACACGCCAGGCAGGTCTGGATGCGCTGCGTGCCTACGGAATGGGCATCGTAGCCGGCGACATCGACAACGACGGCGACGAAGACCTTTTCCTGACCACCGCGAGTCGCAACATGTTATTGGCAAACGACGGAGGGAAATTCCGCGATGTCACGGCGGCTGCCGGTCTGGACTTGCACGAAGCGTGGCACGTGGCTGCAGTCTTTTTCGACGCCGACAGGGATGGATGGCTCGACCTCTATGTAGGAGGATATGTCAGCTGGACTGCGGAAACGGACATGTTCTGCACACCGGACGGGACGACCAAGAGCTACTGTACCCCGGAGTCGTATTCAGGCATAACCGGTCGATTCTACCGCAATCATGGAGACGGCAGGTTTGTAGAACAAACCGAAGAAGCGGGTCTTTCGGGCACGGGAAAGACCCTGGGAGCGATTGTGCTCGACGTAGACGGAAACGGCTGGCCCGATCTCGCGCTCGCCAACGATACGGACCCGGACCAGCTGTATCTGAACGCGGGCAACGGGACGTTCTCCGAGGTGGGCCTTGTCCGCGGGTTTGCGCTCGATGAAAGGGGACGTGCCCGGGCAGGCATGGGCATCGACGCCGGCATTATGGACACTACGGGATTCGAGTCCGTGTTTGTCGGCAATTTCTCGAATGAGACTACTGGCGTCTACCGATACACGGCATCCGGGCTCTTTGAGGAAAGAGCCATGGCCAGCGGGATTGGTAGCCCGAGCCTGGCGGCACTAACGTTCGGGATGGCTCTTTTTGATGCGGATCTGGACGGAGACCTGGATCTCTACGCGGCCAACGGACATGTGCATCCCCGTATCGGCGAGCGGACCGACGCTACCAGTTTTCGGCAGGCGCCCAACCTCTTTCTGAATGACGGCCATGGGCAATTCGTGGACCAGGCCCGTGAATTGGGACTGGCAGCCCCCCTTGTCGGTCGCGGAGTCGCGACCGCGGACATTGATGGCGACGGTGACCTCGACCTGCTCACGACGGAAAACGGCGGGCCGGCGCACTTGTACCGGAATGATCTGCCGCGCGCCCGGTCATGGCTACGACTGCACCTGACCGGCACGCAGAGCAACCGCGGCGCTGTCGATGCCCAGATTATCGTCTGGGCCGGCACGCATCGCCAGGAACGCCGCGTGCGCGCCGGATCGGGCTACGCTTCCAGTTCCGAGCGTAGCGTGACATTTGGGCTCGGTAGTGCGCCCCGCGCAGACTCCGTGGTTGTGCTCTGGCCGAGCGGTCGCGTGTCGCGCTTCGTGGGGATGGACGCCGGCAAGACTGTACACCTCGAGGAGAGTGGATCATGAAGGCTGGATTCGCTCGCAGCATCCTGGCGCTGGTACTCGTTTGCGCCTGCGCCGAACCGGCAGAGGACCCGGCGGCCAGACAGCTTGCGACTCGAGCCAACGAAGCGCTCAAGACTCGCAATTATCACCGGGCCCTGGTGCTGGCAGACAGCGCCCTTGAGTTGGACAGCCGCCAGGCTGATGCACAGTTTGTTCGGGGCCGAACCTTTTTCGAGCTGGGCCAAATGGCCGAATCACAGCAAGCCTACGAGTCTGTTCTGGCGATGCAGCCTGACTATCCCGGGGCCCACCACAATCTGGGCAACGCGTTGTTCGGTCAGCAGAAGTACGGCGCTGCACTCGGGCACTTCAAGCTCGGGGCTGTTGCGCAACGAGCTCCCGAACCCTGGCATGCCGTAGCGGCCGCCTTCGAGCAATTGGCCATGCCTGACAGCGCCCGTGCGGCGTATCAGCACATCCTCCGTCTCGACTCCACATACGCGCCCGCGCATGCGGGGCTGGCAGAGCTCAGCGAGCAAGAGGGACAATTCGGGTATGCGCTGGAGCATGCAGAACGCGCCTTGGCCCTCCAGACTGATCAGGGCCGCTACCTGTATCTGGCCGGGCTGATGCTGACCCGCCTTGGCCGCTATGATGAGGCAATCGGGCCGCTGGAACGTGCCCTGTTCGTGCAGCCCTGGGACTACAGCGCAGCCTACACGCTCGGCCAAGCGCTGCAGCAACTCGGACGCGAGGATGAAGCCCGGCAGCTGCTCGCGCAGGCGAACGCTGCGAGGGCCGCGCAGCAGGGCATAGCGCGACTCGAAAGCCATGCGCACGCCATGCCAACCAATTTTATGCACCAGATTAACCTTGCCGATGCTCTCCGGGACGCCGGCAGACTGTCAAGAGCCGTTGACACCTACCTGATCGCGCTGGCCCTGCGCCCACGGAATCTGGATCTGCGTAACAATCTTGCTACCGCCTATATGCAGCTGGGTGACACTGCGCGCGCGCTGGCGGAGTACAGATATGTGCTGTCTCAGGACTCGACCAATACTGTTGCGTGGCTCAACCTCGGATGGCATTTTGCGCGTTCGAGTCGAATGCAGCAGGCTGCACGTGCCTGGGCTGCAGCTGTGCGGCACGCTCCCGACCACCCGGCGGTGCTGGCCCTCAGGGAGCAACTGCAACGTGCTGATAGCACGGAGCACGCGCCCCCAAACTGATTTGCCGGCGCTGCGGGAGCTGGGCCTTGCCCACGGTGGAATGCATGGTTGGGTAAAGCGACAAGACCAGGCAACCCGCATCAGGGCATCTCAAATTCACGGAGCCGGTTATTGTGAACCAACTCGCCGGTCCCCAGAGGCAGACGCACGTTGCGATGCTTCGGGGCGCCTCAAGGCGCCTGGAGCCCAGTTTAGGGACTTCTGTCGACCGGGGCCGGAAAAGGCAGAATTGCGACAGATTCCGTTTCGGGCTACTTTGACAGGACAGCATCACGTCCACATGCAAATGGCATGCGAGTAACGGTCCACGACGTTGCCAGACGGGCAGGCGTCTCCATTTCCACCGTATCCCGCGTACTCAATGGCTCCGCACGCGTCAGCAAGGAGAAGTGCCAACGCGTAGTGGAGGCGGCAAAGGCGCTGAAGTATACGCCGAATCCTGCCGCCCGCAGCCTCCTGAGGCGAAAAACGGGTAGCATTGCCGCCGTCCTGCCCTACATCTCTGGCGAGTTTTTTGCCGAGCTCCTGCGCGGGCTCGACGAGGCTGCACAAGAGCACGCGCAGATGCTCCTGGTCAGCGCCTCCCACCGCCACGCAGCCGAATACCGGACGGCCCTGCAGAACCTGGTCTATCGCTCGGACGGGCTTATCGTCATGGCTCCGGAGCTTGCCACGGGCCAGGTATTGGCCATAACCGGAAACGAGTGCCCTGTGGTGTTCCTGAATACGCGCGTGGACGCAAGCCAGGCGCCGACCGTCAACTTTGACAACTTCGGCGGTATGCGAACGATAACGGAGCATGTGGTCGCTGCCGGACACAGGCGAATCGCATTTGTCAAGGGCCCGGATAAGGCACACGATGCGATGGAAAGGTTGCGCGGTTTCAGGCAGGGACTCGGAGACCGAATCCACGCGTCGGAATTCGAAGGGGATTTTTCGGCCCAGGCCGGCTACGAAGCTGCGGTCCGGATCCTGCGTACGGCACCGAGGCCGGATGCAATCGTGGCCGCCAACGACCTGAGCGCAATCGGTGCGCTTAGGGCTCTGCTGGAGAGAGGCGTGCGCGTGCCCGAGGACATGGCGCTGGCAGGGTTCGACGACACGCCCAGCGCGCGCTATGCCACTCCGTCCTTGTCCAGCGTGCACGTCCCAATCCGGGCCCTCGCCAGACGTGCCGTGGACCTGCTCATCGGCTGCGTGGACGGAGCGAATGCGTCCGCCGAAATTCATCTTGAGCCGCTGAAAGCTGTTTTCCGGGAGTCCACCGCTTCCCGGAAGAAAGCGGCCTGCAACAGAGAAGGCACCCTAGCTTGAAAACCTTTTCAGGATTTGCTAATATGTCGTGGTTTGAGGCACTAGATTCCGTCAACATTCAACCGGTACCCGATTGTGAAAACCCTTGCCAGCCTTCTTTCCACTGCCCTGCTAGTGCTTGTTGTCGCAGACGCGCGCGGCCAGGCCGGTCCGCCGCTGGGGGATGACTTCATTTTCTTTGTCAACGGCACCAACACGCTGGTTCCCAGCTTCGACGGAACAGTGGTAGATGATCCCAATGATGCCACGAACAAAGTCGTGCAATACAATTACGGAAACTGGAGCTTCCAGGCCTTTCGGTTTATCGATACGGTTGGGGTGGATATGACGCAGAATCGCATGGATGGCGACGTGCTGCACCTGCGGCTCCTGGTCGACCCTGCCAATCAGGGTCACCCGAATGTGGAACTGATGCTCGAGGACAAGACCGACTTCAGCGGGGCCAATGACGGTTCGGCAGACCTGCCCTTCCGACTTGTGTGGCGTGTGCCCGAACACTATCGGGACGGGGCCTGGCACTCGCTGGAAATCCCGCTGCCGCCGGCAACATGGCAGGAGCTGGAAGATGCGAAGGCTGCAGACACGCTCGACTCCCTAGCCACCTACTGGGTGTACGCGGGTGCCTGGTCTACGGGCGGCTTTGGTGTTGCGCTGGATGGAATGGGCCCCGGTTCCGGAGAAAACCCCCAACTGTGGCAAGAATTTGAGTGGGCCAACGTGCAGAATGTGGGCTTTTTCTGGGACAACAACACGGGCGGAGGCAATGTCTGGGTAGATGATGTATACATCGGGCAGCCGGGCCTCGATCTGTCAGTAGCCAATGATCCTGCCGGCGCCATGACCGGCGTGACATTCGAGGCCACGCCCGAGGGCAACCGGATCTCCTGGACGCATGATCCTGCGTTCGGCGGATACAACGTGTACGCCAGCCCGGACGCCTTTACCGCCTTGTCCGATCCCGGAGTAGCCTTGGTTGAAGCCGTACCCTCGACAGCATCCATGTTCGAAGTGCTGCACCGGGTGGAAGTAATCCACCCGTCGCTGGCGCCCCTCACGCTGCACTATGCCGTAACCTCGCTCAGCCAGTTCGGGGTCGAGAACCCGGACATATCCATGAGCAGCGCATCGCTTGCCAACCCGGATTTGCCGAACCAGGCCTTCATTACGGAACTGACGGAGGCGGAAGGCGAGGCGCTTTTTGACGCCCTGTCAGCAGGCGACGCATCGGGCGAGGGATTCCCGGACTGGCTGCAGCCGTTTTCCGTGGACATGAATCATTCCAAGCTGGCGGATGCCGCAACCGGACCCGACAGTGACGAGGACCTCTCGGCCAAGGTCTGGGCCGGCTACACGGGAGCCAACGAGCTTTTCATCTACGCGGAGGTGACCGATGACGTTATCACGCTTGCGGGAGAGGCGGTGCCGCCGAGTGATGCATGGCAGCACGACAGCATAGAGTTCGGCTGGGGCAATTACGACGTGCGCGACGTGGAAGGGGGCTCCCTGTTCGGAGGCTCGTCCCACCAGGACATGGAGCGCGGTGCATTCGCGGACTACCAGTTCCGTATTTCGGGACACGGAGACGGCACCAAGGCCGGCACGACGCCCTATGCATACGTGGGCTGGAGCATTGACGCCGTGCCGCAGGGCGGCGGCGCGGCCTACGATGTGATCGAGGAAGGGGGTGTGACCTCCGGCTGGAAAGTGCTCGCGCTCATTCCGCTCAACGCGATCCAGAATGCAGACATGCAGGACGCCGTCCTTGATCCGCCCACCGGGACGGATATCCGGTTTATTCCTTTCAATATCGCCTTGAATGACGGCGACGGTGCCACGCGCGATACCCAGATCCAGTGGTCTGTCAAGGGAAACGCGGGCGGTCAGTGGTGGAATACCCCTGCCCAGTGGATGACGGTTGCCATGGCCGGTCGCCAGACCGTGGTCTCTTCCGAAACAGAGACCGAGTTGCCCGCGTCCATAACGCTGGCGCAGAACTATCCCAACCCGTTCAATCCGGCGACGTCCATTCAGTTTACGCTGCCGGAGGCCCAGCGAGTGACGCTCCGCGTGTTTGACATGCTTGGCCGCCAGGTAGCTTCCCTGCTGAGCGAGAAATCTCTGGGCGCAGGCACCCATACGGTGCGCTATAATGCCGAAGGCATGGCATCCGGAGTCTATCTTTACAGGCTGGAGGGCGGGTCCTCGGTGGCCATTTCTCGCCGCATGCTGCTAACCAAATAGGACCTCTCGAAAGACGTGGCTGCTCCGGCTGTGAAGTCTCTCGCGCTTGCAGCCGCAATTGCTCTCGGATTTGCGGGCCAAGTTGAGGCGCGTGCTTCCGGACCTACGGGCAAGATCGCCGGGCGCGTAGTAGACGCGGCCACGGGCGAGGGCATTCCCGGCGTAAACGTCGTGATAGCCGGCACGGTGCAGGGCACGGCTACCGACGACGATGGCTATTACTTCATCCTCAACGTAAAGCCGGGCACGTACGCCGTCCGCGCCTCGTTTGTGGGCTTCGTAGCCGTCACGACCGAAAACGTTCGGGTCGTACAGGACAAGACCACGACCGTCAACTACGCGCTTCAGGAGCAAGCCGTGCTCGGAGAAGAGCTGGTGGTCGTGGCCGAGCGCCCGATTGTGGAGATGGATCGAACTACCACGACGGCGGTCATTGATGCCGAGCAGCTGGAAGTGCTGCCGGTCACCAATGTCACCGACGCCATAAACCTGCAGGCCGGCGTCGTTGACGGCCATTTTCGGGGAGGGCGCACGGGCGAGGTTACCTATCTCGTCAACGGCGTACCCATCACGAATGCTTTTAGCAAGGAAGCCGCCTTTGAGATCGAACAGAACATGATTTCCAGCCTCGAAGTCATCAGCGGGGTATTCAATGCGGAATACGGACAGGCTACCAGCGGCGTGGTGAACATAGTGACCAAGGACGTACCGGATGACTGGAGCGGATCGATTCTTGCTTATGCCGGCGCGATTGCCAGCACACGGGAAATGCACTTTATTGGCCGGTCGGGCCCGCCGGGCCTGGCGCTGCAGGCGAGCCAATTCGCCGCGGATACCGTTTCGTATTCCGAAGCGGCCCAAATGCCCAACCTCATCGATGTGCAAGCATCTGTGGGAGGTCCGCTTGCAAGGAACAAACTGGGCATGCAGGCCACCCTGCGCTACCTTGAGGACAATTCGCACTTCATTGGCCGCAACCTGTTTCTGCCTGCAGACTCATCCCAGTATCTCAACAGCGGGCTTTCCCCTGACGCGTGGATCGTATCGTCCTCGGGAGATGGCAGCTTCGTGCCCCGAAACCGCACGGAACGTGTTTCCCTCAATTCCACTGCGACGTACTCGCTTACCGCGCGCATCCAGCTCGAATACAACCTCTTCATGCAGCTCGGCACCTTCCGGCCGTACAGTCACGAACTGAAGTATGTGCCCCGGGGAATCAACACGGTCCATTTCCTCAACCAGACCCACATACTTGGACTGCGCTACACGATCGGGCAAAGATCATTCGGCAGTCTTTCCTACAGCTACTTGCACGACGCCACAGACGTATACCTGTTTGAATCGCCGTACGACGAGCGATACGTCAACAGCGGGTTCCGCACCCTGCAGGGGGCGAACGCCTTCGCCGTCGGGGGCAACGACCTGTCCACCAGCGATCAGTTGACGGCCACCCACACGGTGGTTGCGGACTTCTCCCGGCAAATGACCCGCATCCATCTAATGAAGGTGGGAGTCCAGGCCCGCCTGCATAGACTGGATAACAGGGATTTCGGTATTGAACGCTCGTTCCGGACGGGCAATCTGCCGCAGCCATCTCCCGATCAATTTGCCGACAACACCTTGCAGGCCAGGCCCGTGGAACTGTCCGCGTACGTGCAGGACAAGATGGAATTCACGGGACTGATCGTGAACGCCGGCCTGCGCTTCGACTACTTCGATCCCGACTACCTGGTGCCGGTAGACTGGGGTCAGGGGGCCCTCGTTGAGATTCCCGATACGGAAAATCCGGGTGTCGTACGCTCCAATCGGCGGGACGCCGAGGCGGACATGCAGCTCAGCCCGCGTCTGGGCATTGCCTTTCCGATATCCGAAACAGGCGTGATGCGGTTTTCATCCGGCCTGTTCTTCCAGATTCCGTCCTTCGGACTGCTCTATACGAATCCCGAATATGAGGTAAATCCCGCCTCGCTGTCCAATTCCTTCGGCAATCCGGGCCTCAATCCGGAGCGAACGCTCGCATTCGAAATCGGCCTGCAGCAGGGCCTCACGCGTAACATAGGGCTAGAGCTTACTGTCTTCTCCAAGGATGTGCGCAATCTGACCGGGCAGGAAATCTCGCGCACGCCCCAGGGTGATTTCGTCATTCGCTGGATTAACCGCGATTACGGCACCGTCCGCGGTCTCACATTCTCCTTGTTTCAGCGCCCGGGTGGTCCAGTAAGCTGGACCCTGGATTATACGCTGCAGTTTGCCGAGGGCACGTCGTCAAGCCCCGGTGAGGCTTTCGGACGGCAGCAAGCCGGACTCGACGAAATCCTCTCCCTGGTCCGACTGGATTGGGACCGCCGCCATGTGCTCAACAACACGCTTACCTTAGCACCGGTAAGCGGCCTTTCCATTACGTTCATCAATCGGCTGCGCAGCGGCACGCCATACACCACGGTGCGCAACTTCATCCGGTCAATCAAGAAGAACAACGCAACCAAGCCGGCACTCTTCGATTCCGACGTGCGCGCTTACTACCGCCCGCCCTTCTTTTCGTTTGACCTGCAGCTGTTCCTGCAAGTGCAGAACCTGTTCGACACCGTGCAGGAGGTGGGGGTATACGAAGACACGGGACGAGCCGGCGAGTCCGTGACATTGGAACTCTTCCGGCGGACCGGCGCCCAGGTTGGCGGACTCAACACTCTGGACGAGTTCTTCTACCGCCAGGAGAATTTCGGCGCTCCGCGCAAGGTGAGCCTGGGACTCAACCTCCGGTTTTGATGCCGTACGCGCGTATCGCAGGCTTCGCCCTAGCAAGCTGCACGATATGGGTGCAGGCGACAGCTGTGGCTCAGAGTATTCCGGGTAACCTGCGAGGCGACGAAACGCTGATCGCGCGCGGTGTGATGGACGGTAATCTCATTGAAACCAATTTTCGCAATCACGGCGAACTGGCCCGCTGGAATGACGAGCCGTTCGGCGTCTGGCCCCGGGGCATTGGCGGTCGTCACATAGACGGCGTTGGCATCATGGTGGCGGGGCAAGTGCCCGGTGAGCGCACCAGGTGGGCGGAGTTCTTCCCCGGAGCAACGCGGGACACGAGTCTCAATCCGGTGATACTGACCTATCGGGACTTTGGCAAGCGGCTTAGTCCGGACGGAAGTCTCTGGGGGTGGACGCCGCTGCCGGGGTTCATGAACGAGAACCGTCTGGATCCGATTACGGGCCTGCGTACCCCCACGCCCGCACTGAGCGACGATCCGATGTCCTGGCCCGCGTTCTGGCCTGACCGATTGAACAATCCGGACGATCCGGGCTGGCCGGGCCACTGGAATGGGTTCTTCGGCCGGGGCGTGTTCAACGCTGACCTGGAGAGTTTCTATGTCATGGATGACTTCACCGACCAGGAGTACGCCATCGATAGGGAAACCGGCCGTCCTAACAGCGAATACGGCGTGTACTACGCCAGTCCAGCCGACTCCACCATCGGAGGCATGGGTCTCCAGACACAGGTGCGCCTCTTTCAGTGGGCAAATGTACTGGCTGAAGACCTGATGTTCATCCTCTACCGAATCACCAACGTCACGGAGACGTCCCACGATGCGCTGTACCTGGGCCAGATCATGGATTACGGGCTGGGTAACGAGGAAGGTGACGAGAATGCTGCCTTCGATCCTCAGCAGGATGTGGCATACGGCTGGGATCAGGACGGGCTGGGCACGCGGGCCACGGGAGGCACATATCCTCTTGGATATACCGGATTTGCGTTCCTGGAAAGCCCGGCGCGTGCGTTTGACGGCCAGGACAACGACGAGGACGGCATTGTGGACGAATCTCGTTTCAGCGGCCCTGGCAGCCTGATCGAGGGGCAGGAGAGCATTCTAGGCGCCGTTCTGGGGATGTACGATACAGCCAATTTCGAGGCATTCAATGGTCCTATTGAGGGCCGGCCCGCGTACATGGCCGGTCGCTGGTGGACCGGTGACGAAAACCTTGACTGGGTGGGATATGCAGACGAGAATGGCAATGGTGAATGGGATCCCGGAGAGTCCCTGAACAATGACGTAGGACGGGACGGGCAGGGTCCGTTTGACCTGGGCTATCCCGGCCCGGATGATGGTGAGGCGGACGGCGTGCCTACACCCGGCGAGCCGAACTTTGACGAACTCGACATCGACGAGTCCGACCAGGTAGGCCTGACCGGGTTTGATCTGCAGACACGCCCTTTTTACGAGAGCGGAGACAATTTGCGCGACGACTCCTGGATGTGGGATCGCATCATTACTCACGCGCAGTTTCCGTTGGGCACCAAGCCGGAAGCATTCAAGGCGGACCTAGAGCCGTTCTTGCTGTTCTCCTCAGGTCCGGTCGGCCTTGAGCCGGGCGGGACGGATTTCTTTTCCACGGCCTGGATTTTTGGAGAGGATGAGCGGGACTTCTTCAAAAACAGGCGGACTGCACAGAGCATCTTCAATGCGGACTACAACTTTGCCCAGCCTCCATTCCTGCCCAAGCTGACGGCCGTACCCGGCGACGGACGCGTCGTGCTGAGTTGGGATACCGTTGCCGTGCGAAGCTTCGACCGCTTTATCCAGGAGTTCGATTTCGAAGGTTTCAAGCTCTACAGGGGTACCGACCCCCTCCTGTTCGATGTCCGCACCATTACCGACCTAGATGGCGCTGCCACGTTCTTCAAGCCCATCGCCCAGTGGGACCTGGTTAACGATATACAGGGGCCGGTACCGGCCCTGGAAGGTGAGGCTGTCTACAATCTGGGAAGCAACACCGGTCTGCAATTCTATTACATAGACGAGGATGTCACGAACGGCATCACGTACTACTACGCGCTGGTGGCTTATGATCGCGGAGTCCGGGACCCGGATGATTTGTCCAAGGATCCCATCGACCCGCAGGAGAACACGTTCAACATCAGTGTCAACCAGGCCGGGCAGTTAACAGGGTTTTCACGCAATGCTGCCGTTGTGACGCCGCGGTCGAGGCCCGTGGGCTTCGTGGAGGGCGGCACAAACGAAGATTTGAGCCGCCTGACGCACGGCATCGGCTCCGGATCCGTCGTTGTCCGCGTATTGCAGGAGGAAGTGGCTGACTTCGATGCTGTCTTCCGGATCGGGTTCTTTGGCGAAGCGGTCTCGCCTGCAGCCGACCTCTACGAAACCGTGGCCTTCGAAATAACGAACATATCCAGCGGTGCAACACTCATTGGGCCGGCGCCGCTTGTAGAAACTACCCCTCCTACAGCCGGCTTCGCCGTGGACATCGACAACGTGGAGTGTCCAACGCCAACGGGCTGCGCCGTGGACGTGCTTCGTACGGGCTACAGGGCAAACGAGGGAACGCAGAATGAGTTGTATGACCTGGATCCCCGCACCCTGGACGGATATGCCAGTAACTGGCTGGCCGATGTCCGTCCGGACACGACCAGCGCCTTCGTGGCATCCCCCGACGACTATGCGCTGATCTGGGTATCTGCCAATGACTCCCTCTATCGCCCGCCCCGGGTTTTTGGCTTCCTGCGTGAGGAAATACCGGTCTTTGCCGTTAACCTGACCAAGAATACGCCGGCTGACCTGCTCATCGAGGACCGCAACGGCAGCGGCGATTTCGACGCCGGAGACGAGCTCATAATTCATGAGCAGCCGGGCGGCCGGGGAATTCGCCGATTCAGATATCGGATCGGCTTTACGGCGGCGGACCCCGCCAATTCTGTTCCGCCGTCGGCGGGCAAAATGCTGAGAGTATCAGCCTTGCGTCCATTTGCGACCGGCGATTTTTTTCAGTTCACTCTGCGGCCGTCCTCCATTGATGCAGGCCAGGCGCAGCGGGAGCTGGACAGAATTGCGGTCGTGCCAAATCCGTACGTAGGTGCATCGGCCTTTGAGCCCCGAGCACAGATCGAGGGACGGGGAGAGCGCCGCGTCCAGTTCATTCACCTGCCTCCTACGTGTACGATCCGCATATTTAATATCCGCGGGGAGCTCGTCAGGACGATTCATCACGACGGCGTGATTTCGGACGGAGCGGCCTGGTGGGATTTGCGGACTGAGGAGCAGCAGGATGTGGCATTCGGCGTTTACGTATTCCATGTTGAGGCGCCGGGAATCGGCGAGCACGTGGGAAAATTCGCACTGGTCAAGTGAGGCGAATACTTGAAGGGCCAATTACGCCGCGCTGTATGGCCGTGCTGGCGGCCGTCGCTCTGGCGACAGGCGCAATGGCACAGACCAGGACCGGAACCACGGCCGCGACCTTTCTGACGCTGGGCACGGGTGCCCGGGGGCAGGCTGTCGGGCATGCCTATACGGCGCTGGCAACCGGCGCGGACGCCCTTTTCTGGAATCCGGCAGGTGCTGCCCGCTCGCCATATGGCAGCGAGCAAGGCAGCTTGATGCTCTCGCATGCGCGCTGGTTTGCCGACATCTCATACAGTGCCGCGGCAGTAGCCATTCCTGTCTACGGGACGCACACCATAGGGGTAGGTGTCACCTCCGTCGACTACGGAACCATGAAGGTCCGCACCGTGCCGCTACCGGAAGGGACAGGTGAAACGTTCCGGGCGGCTGACTTCAGTCTCGGGTTAACCTACGCCCAGCCGCTCACCGCGTCATTCTATTTTGGGGGCACCGTCAAGTACGTGCGGCAGCAGATCCGGGACATGAGTGCAGACGCCATCGGATTTGACTTTGGATTCGTACTCCAGACCCAGTATCTACAGGGGCTGGCGCTGGCAGCTTCCATCCAGAACTTTGGCAGTAAGATGCAGATGAGCGGGGTGAACAGCCTCGTATTTGTCGATGTTGACAAGACGACCAGCGGCAATAACCCGGACGTGCCAGCCCGCCTGGAAATGGACACATGGGACTTGCCGCTTTCGTTCAAGTTTGGCATCGCCTTGCCCGTTGTAAAGCTGGATCACGTGGAGTTCCTGACACTGGCAGATGCCCATCAAAGCAATGACAACAGCCTGAACGGAGATTTTGGGTGGCAGCTCCGCTTCCTCAACCGCACATTCAGTTTCGATGTGCGCGCGGGTTACAAGGACCTGTTCGTTGATCACGTTGACAGCCACCTGACACTCGGCGCCGGACTTAACGTGCGGACGCTGGGCATTCGCACCGGATTCGACTACGCGTATACGCCGTATGATCTCCTCGGGAATACGCAGATGCTGGATTTCCGCATCTATTTTTGAGTCCTGGCAGCCAACGGCGGCTGCCTTGGTCTTGCTGGTGCTGGTGGCCTGCGGCCAGGACGCAGGCGATGACCGGGATCAGATCCTGGCCACAGCGGATGGCTACGCCATAACTGTAGGCGAATTCGAGCGGTCCTACGCGCAGCTCCTTACGAGTACGGGTGCAAACGATACGGAGCAGGCCCGTCATGCGCACCTTGACCGCCTCATCGAGGACCAACAGCTGTACCGCGAGGCAGTCCGACAGGGACTTGATCGCGACACCATCGCAGAAGCGTTTGAAAACAGGGCCAGGAAGAGAGTGCTCGGAGGTCGCTTCTATGAAGAGGCCTTGCTTAAGAGCCTGCCACCGCTGACCGACAAGGAAGTACGTCGCGCGTTCCTGCACCACAAACAGCCGGTCATTGCACGGCACTTGCTATACGCTAGCGAAGAAAACGCAGAGGCGGCACATGCACGTCTCAAGGCAGGGCGCCCGTTTCTCGAAGAGGCACAGGACTGCTTTGATACAGTGCAGTTCGATTCCGCTGCCGGTTTCCTGGGGACCATCCGATACTTCCAGGTGGACGACGCCGTGGCGGAAGCGGCATTCGATCTGGACGTAGGGACGTTCTCGCAGCCCATCCGCGGCCGGCAAGGGTATTACATAATTCGCGTCGAAGACAGGCTGCGCGCGCCCATCATAACCGAATCTGACTACCGGATACACAAGCCTGGTATAGCGAGTCTCTTGCGGCTCCGGCGGCGACGATTGCTGGGTGACCGATTCGTGCGCAGCTTCATGGAACAGCTGGACGTGGAGGTCAATCCGGAAGGTATTCGGGCTCTGGGCTTTGCCCTGCGCCGTCTGGAGCAACGTGTGGAGCCTGACGGAATTGATCTTGCCCGGGGAGACCAGGCACCTCCCATACCGCTGAATCCAGACTTTCCGCTCGCCACATATCGCCAGGACGGCCGGCAGCACGTCTTTACCGCTTCGGACTATTTCTTCTGGTTGCCCGAATTGCCATTCGCGGAAGCAACGCACCGGACTGCGGCATCCGTGGGACGTGCACTTCGCAACGAAGCCTTCGCACGCGCAGGTGACCTGGCTGGACTATCGGGTAGCCGACTCGTTGAGGCAGACCTGGAATCCGATATGCGTTCCTTTACCGCCGCACGCTTGAGAGCCCGGGGACTCGACTCGGCCCTGACCGCAGCAGCGCTAACGAATCCGCTTTCCATCCATGTCGACAGTGTGCTATTCAGGCAGATCATGGCACTGTAGCACCAGCCATCACCCGAGCCGCCTGTTCCACTCTCCCGGCGTCCTGCAGCGCCTGAGCCAGATTGTAGCGCGCCTCCGCGTTTTGCGGCACGCTTCGCATGACCTCCACCAGAAGCGGAATGGCCTCGTGGGGCTTGCCCAGCAAACGCTGGAGGCGTCCCGCGACAAGCAAGGAAGCCATCTCTCCAGGTCCATGCCTTATGGATTGCTCTGCGAATCGAAGGGCCTGTTCCAATTCGCCGGCGTGCTCCGCAATAAGCGAAAGGCTAAGGTATGCCGGGGCGTAAGCTGAATCCACTGCCAGAGCTTTTTCGCAGGCGCGCCGTGCTTCCAGTGGATCGCCCAATTCCCAGTAGGCACCCGCCGCCGCGTGCCAGGAAACCGGATCAGGATGCAGCACTAGGGAACGCTTGTAGTAGCGGAGCGAGGTTGCGTAGTCCTGCTGCTGGAACGCGACATCGCCCAGGCTTTGCCACCACGCCCAGTTCCTGGGCTCCAGTACCACGACCCGTTCCCACGCGTTTCGGGCAGATGCGAACTCGGCCAATGCGTAGTACACCTGCCCCTGCACAAAATGGCTGTGCGGATGGTTTGGCGCCAAGGTCACGGCACTATCGGCCAACGCCAGCGCGCGCTCCAAATCGCTACCGCGCAGCGCCGCAATGGCATCCTGCAGCCGCAGGGCCGCTTCGGGCGACAAGTCTGCAACCTGCGGGCTGCAGCCCAGGACCAATAT
>CAZXEU010000181.1:0-13958 GCA_964639665.1 uncultured Rhodothermaceae bacterium
GCCTGCATACTGCGCCCGTAGGCTGCGCGCGGGAGCCTACCGCACGAAACCCTTGTGCCGCGGATCGGGTATGGCTGCCATCCGGGCAGAGCGCGCGCTTGCCTGGCCCGGCTTGCCCGCAAAAACTTCGCACTTGTGAAGCACTCTCGCTCACGCACTTCCGGCTGGCTGGCTGGCTGGCTGCGCAGACCCATTGCCGTACTGTCCTGGGCGGCAGCCCTGCTCATGGCCGGAGCTTGGGCCGCGTTCAACCTGCCGATCGAATGGGTGCCGCAGGTCGAGCTCCCCGAAATAAGGGTAGACGCCAGTTGGGGCGGCGCCTCTCCGCGGCAGATGGAGCGGTACGTTACCGCCCCCATCGAGCGCGCGCTCCAGACCATTCCAGGTACAGCAAGCATCGAGAGCTTCTCGGAAGAGGGCAGTGCCTGGATCAGCCTGGGCGTAAACGAGGACGCGGACCTGGGAGTGTATACGGCGCAGGTGAACGAGCGTCTGATGCAGCTGCGAGGTGCCTTGCCCGACCGGGTCTATCCGCGACTGACCAAGCGCGTGCCGGAGGCATTGCGCGATGAACAGGGATTCATTACGCTGCAGCTGGTCGGCCCCCTCACGCCGGATGAACTGCGCACGCTGGCCGAGGAGCGGCTGGTGCCTAGATTCCAGAGCCTGAACGGCATGGGAGAGGTCGAGGTCCAGGGAGGCACCATAAGGGAGCTCCTCATTGCCCTGGATCAGGATCTGCTCGCCACGCACAACATTGAGCCCAGCGAGGTCCGCTCGCGGGTCCTGGAGGCGCTCAGAGACGGCGTCTACGGCAGCCTGCGCGCCCAGGGCCGGTCCGTGCTCCTGGTCAGCCCTGCGGAAGGCAGGAGGCAGGCCCTCGGCCGCCTGGTGGTAAGCGAGCCCCGCACGAATCTGCCGCCCGTGCACCTGGATGACGTAGCATCGATTTCGCTCGGGCCGGCGCCAAGGCGCTCCATCAGCCGCATAGATGGCAATCCCGTGGTTACGCTTCGGCTCGACCGGGCGCGTGGCAGCCACATGATTGCGGTGGCGGACGCGGTGTATGCGCGCATCGACGAGCTTCGCGCTGAATTGCCTGACGGCACTCGGATCCTGGTGGCAGACGACCGCACGGAAGATGTTCGCGAACAGCTTCGCGATTTGATCTGGCGCGGCGGCCTCGGGCTGATGCTTGTCATACTGGTACTGCTCTTCATGCTCAAGAGCGTGCGGGCGACACTCATCGTCCTATTCAGCGTGGCGGTCGCGCTGGCGCTTTCCCTGGCGCTGCTGGATCCGCTGGGGCTGACGCTGAACCTGGTGACGTTTGCCGGACTGGTACTCGTCTTCGGCCTCCTGGTGGACAACAGCGTGGTGATTGTCGAACAGCTCGTGCTCCAGCGGTCCCTGCACGCGCAGTCCGACCTCCGGGGAATCGAGTTGGAGGTGTCGATAGCCCGCGCCGCGCTGAGCGCGGTCTGGCTGCCGCTACTTGGAGGCACGCTCAGCACCATTGCCGTCATGCTGCCGCTGGTGTATCTCAGCGGCGAGCTCAGGGCGCTGTTTCTGCCCTTTGCGGCCCTGGTCAGCCTTGCGCTGCTCATCTCGCTTGCCACCGCGGCCCTCGTTGTGCCCGTGGCGGGCCGCTTCCTGCCTCCGGGCACGGAGCCCGTGCGCCGCCGCTGGCTCCGGCGGCTGGTGGCAGTGCCTTACCGGTGGGCGGCGCGCTTTCCCAAGACCACGCTTGCCGGCCTGTTCCTGGTGCTCGGGATTCCGGTCTGGCTGCTTCCGCGCGAAATCCAGGAGCCGCGCAACGCGGAATGGCCGGACCCGGTTACGCGGCTCGCCGGGCTTTACAACACGACCGTGGGCAGCGACGCCGTCAAGGAGGCGCGCGACGCAGCGGAGCCCTACATAGGAGGCGTGCTGCGCCGATTCTCGCGCAATGTCAACTTCGGCTCCGGCTGGAACTACAGCTACCGGCCCACGGTCTCGGTCTCCCTCCGGTTTCCACCGGGCAACCCCATTGAGCGTGCGGATTCGCTCATCCATCGCTATGAGCAGATCGCGCTGGCCAGCGCCTCTGTATCGCGCACCATCGTTCGGGCCTCGGAGCTGTCATCCTACATGACGGTCCACTTCGTGGATGGCACGCTGATGACGAGCGAGCCGTACATGGTCAGGGAGCGCCTCATCAGACAGGCGATCCTGCAGGGCGGTATTTCCGTTTCCGTTTACGGCTTGCTCCCGCAGGGCTATTACAGCGGATCGGGCGGCTTCGGCGGGGGAGGCGAACGCCTACTGGCCATGGGACCCAATTACGAAGACCTGGAAGCGCTGAGCGAAAGTTTCGCCGCGCATGCGCGCAAGGGCAGCCGGCGCGTTATGGGAGTGGATACCAACGCTGGCCGGTACGGCCGTGGTTATGGTCCGACCCGGCAAGTTCTACAATTCCGATGGGATGCGGACGCGCAGGCCCGGACAGGTGTCTCTTCGAGTTGGATATCGGGCAGATTGAGGCCCGTCTTTCTAACGACGTTTCCCCTGCGCTACGCGGACATTGAAGGCCAGACCGAAATCCCGGTGCGTCTTATCGTCAAGGGTGCCGAGAGAATCGACGTGGACCGTGTGGCGGAGCGGCCCATGCCCGTGGGAGACAGCCTGAATATTCGCCTGGCGGGCCTCTCAGACTACACCGTGGTCGAAACCCCGGCCGGGATAGAGCGCAAGGATCAGCAGTACCTGCGGTACATCAGCGTGGACTTTCGGGGGCCGTACGCCATGGCTCGCGAATTCGTGGAGAATGCCGTGGAGACTTTCGCGGTGCCGGCCGGCTATTCCATTGAGCGTAGTCAGTACAGCTTTTTCACGGAGGACGTAGCCAGGTCCTTTGGCTGGGTTATCCTGGCTACCATCGTGATGGTGTTTCTGATTACTGCCGCGATATTCGAATCCTGGCGCCTGCCCCTGGTGGTGATGCTCTCTTTGCCGCTGGCGCTGATCGGAGTCAGCGCGGGCTTCTTGTGGACAGAGGCCAATTTCGCCGAGGGCGCCTTCATCGGGACGGTGCTACTGATCGGCATCGCCGTAAATGACAGCATTCTGCTGACGGACCGCTATCGACAGCTGAGAATCCTTCGTCCCTCGTCTCCGACCGCGATACTCGCGCGGCTGGCCGTGCGCGAGCGCATGCGCCCGATGTGGACGACCACGCTCACGACCGTTACGGCCATGCTGCCGCTCGTCATTTTCCCTGACGGAGGGGACTTCTGGCTGGGTCTTGCCGTCACGGTCGTCGGTGGCCTCCTGGCGGCCACGCTTCTGGCTCCGCTGGCATCCGTTTCCATGCTCTCGCTGCAGCGGAAATAGATTGCACGGGCGCGTCCGGAAGCAGGAACTTGGCCGTGAGTATCCGACCGGTTTTGAACAGGACAGAGCGAGCCTCGGCCTTGTTGTCCAGCGTGCTTATCGGGGCGTCATCTGTTCAATTGAGTCAGGTTTGGATCGGTGCTACGCCACAGCCGTCCGAACAGGATCTCGTCGGTCCTAGGTGAATCCTGCTGACTTTTCGCCGGCAGGCGGCCACTATGCGACGCCAGCTGAAATCAGCACGCCGTACCGGCACTTGAGCCTCCGACACTGCAAACCATATTCGGCAATTAAGCAGGATGGCCGCACGCAAAATACAGAGCCTTGCTGGTCGACGCTTCGCCCATTCAGGTGCTGCAGCCAGCGGGAATCAAGAAACGAGTCGCCTTCCTGTTGGGGGCTGCATTTACCATCCGATCTCCAGAGGCTCAATTGCCGCCGATGCAGCTTGAGTAAACCGACGCTGGAGGTCTTGGGTAGTCTGGCAAGCTTCGAGGAGCTGCGGCTGACCCTGCAGATTGGCTCCCCCGGAACTAGGGAGCGGCAGGAGGGGGATTGGTGGGCCGCCGGTAGCGATGAATCGCCCGCCGCAGAAGCACATATGCGAAAGAAATCATTGCAAGTTCGAAAATTATGATGATCCCTTGATTGAAGGCAAAACCCGGCTCTCCGGAGAATATCTCGATGATCATCCGTGTCAACACCAAGCCGCCGCCGCCGAACACGGTACCTGCCAGCGCCGCTATTGCCAACTCTCTTGAGAAGAGCCCGCCGATCAGCAACAATCCGGTGCCAACCACAAGACCACCATAGGTAGCACGGATCTCCGTTTCGCCCGAGTAGTCAACTGGTGCGATCCCGAGCGCCTCGCCCATAGCATGTGGATCAAAAAAAGTGAAGATGCCGGCCGCGAGAAAGATCCCTCCGAACACTCCAAGGAATATGCGCTGCGCAATCATGTTGAAGGCTGTCTCCTGCCCAGTACGGAAATGCGGGTATGGCCGCATGCGGAAGATAGATTGTCCGGCCGGGACAGGCAACCGGGAATCAGGATTGCAAATTGCGCAATCCCATGATGATCATTGCAGGCGTCCTCCATAGGCCTTCTTTTGGCATACTCCGGATGCGAGATATTGCCCCGTTCGGCAACACGGCCGGTCAACCCGGGGAAGGTGCTTGCTCCACTGCTTCCGTTCAGGTGGGCTGACATATCCCGCCGGCATCCGTTTCCATGCTTCCGCTGCAGCGGAAATAGACCAAGGGCATACATCCGTTGGCAGGAACATGGCCGGGATGCAGTTTATTCCAATTTTTTTGCCGGAGTGGCGGAATGGCAGACGCGCAGGTCTTAGGAACCTGTATCCGAGAGGATGTGTGGGTTCGACTCCCACCTCCGGCACGCACCTGCAGCCGACTTGCGGTCAGGCGCCTGGGCCGTCGAAGAGACAGGCGACTTGCTTTGTCGTCCTATTCGTCGCGCGCCACGAAATTCATGGAGATGGAGTTTACGCAGTGACGCGTATTGCGCGGCGTAAACCCTTCTCCGACAAAAACGTGGCCGAGGTGTCCTCCGCAATTGCTGCAGAGGATTTCAGTCCTGTAGCCGTCGGGGTCCGGCACCCGGGTAACCGCGCCCTCAATCTCCTGGTCGAAACTTGGCCATCCGCAGTGGGCATTGAACTTGTCTTCCGACCGGTACAGCGCGGCGTCACAGCGCTTGCACGTGTAGAGACCGGGTGCCTCGTGCATGTAGTATCGTCCGGAATATGGGCGTTCCGTGCCCTTGCGAACGATTACGCGTTCCTCTTCGGGTGTCAGCGGATTCAAGGTGGCAATCGATTGGAGGTGACTCTTGCGCTTACGGGGCACGGACCAGGGGATCCGGATGGCGGAAGGTGAATCCGAGCCTCTGGCTGAGCCTGCGGCTACTTACGCACTTATGCGTCGACGTGTCCCCGGACACCGCACGCGGCGGGGGCTGTCCCAGCCATTCAGCCGCGCGCCGGTAAAAGGCCGCGCGACTTGGATGCTCGTGCGCACAGACGTTGAACGTCTCTCCACGAACGTCCTGCTCAAGGACAGTCACCATGGCAGCGACTGCATCATCACGATGAACGAGATTGACCGGCAGATCAGCCCGCTGAATTACGCCGCGCACAAACCGGCCTGGCGCGCGCTCATAGCCGTAAAGGCCCGCGAATCGAAGAATCGTCGTATCGAAGCACGCGGCAGAGCGCAGCCCCTCTTCGGCCCGCAGCAGTGCGCGCCCGGAGGCCGTTGGCGGAGTAGCCTTGCCTGCATCCTCTTCCACCAGGGGATCGCTCTGGGGAGCATACACGGACGTGGAGCTCGCGAAGAGAAGAAACCCGACGCCGCCCAGCAAACTGGCTTCCGTGACGGTGTCAACCGCTTTCCTAAACCACCTCTCGACTTCAGGCCGCCTTCTGCCCGGCGGGATGTTGAGCACCAGTACTTGCGAGCCGAAGAACCTCGGCTGGTCCGGGGCATCTTCTGGAATCCGAAGCAAGAATGGCTCCGCCCCTGCATCCGCAATTCGGCTCAGCTTCGCGGGCGTCGTTGTAGAGCCCCGCACGTGCCAGCCACGCTGCGCGAGCTCCGCGGCCAGGGGCAGACCGAGGTAACCGCATCCAAGGATGCTTGCTGTCCGGGGCAAATTCTCGTGGAAGGATATCCGAGAGCCTGCATCTGAAACCTGACGGACGCCGCAGGTTTCAAATCGCCGGCCGCGCAGGGCCACATTACCTCCGTAACTCAAGGCTTGCCCCAGCGTAGACGGCAACTCGTGGAGCCTCTCGACCCCGCCATAAAGACCGTTTGGAGAATCAAGGCGGCCCTGGGCTGGGGCGTTGCCGCCTTCGGCACCTTCTTCGTGGAGGCGGCCTCACCTCTGGGCATCGGGCGCGATTTGCCTCTCGGTATCATGACGGCGGTAGCGATCGTTATCGGAGTCCTGTGGACGACTGTGGTGCCAGCCTTGCGGCACCGGTTCTGGAGATTTGAACTGCGCCCGGAAGAGCTGTACCTCGAACGCGGCATCTGGACCCGCGTATTCACGGTAGTGCCGCTCAGCCGTATTCAACACATAGACGTGTCCCAGGACGTTATTGAGCGCAATTACGAACTGGGTAGGCTCATAGTCCATACCGCCGGCTCCCGCAGCAGCCAGGTTGTACTGCCGGGACTTCGGTACGACAAAGCCGAGAACCTCCGTAACGAGCTCAGGGATTCGATCGTAGAGGACGCCGTGTGATGGCTGGCCAGCGCCTTCACCCGCTTTCCCTTCTGCATCGCTTTCTGCGTAGCCTTCCGGCCGTGCTCCTGGGGCTGTTGCCAGTGATCATGGGGCGCTCGCGCGTGGATGATACCATCCTCCTGGTCCTGCTCCTCTTGTACGGATTTGTGGCAATCCCGCTAATTGCGGCGCAATACCTCCGGTTTCGTTACTGGACTACGCCGCGCGAAATCGTCATCCACAGCGGGATTTTCACGCGTCGAAAGCGAAACATCCCGCTTGAACGCGTCCAGAACATAGCCATCGAGCGGAGCCTTCTTCCCCGCATGCTGGGGACGGCCCGCGTAAAGATCGAGACGGCCGGCAGCGACCAGGCAGAGGGAGTCCTTGAATACGTACGCCTGGAAGAGGCCCGGCGCATACGACGCATCGTTCGTGATTTTCGCGAGGCCCCGCGTGACCCGTATCGCACGGAAGCGCCCCCGCCTCAGGCAGAGCAGCCTGCTCCGGAGGCGCTGTTTCGCCTGCCGATGCGGCGCCTTCTGCTATCGGGCGCCTTCAGATTCTCGCTGCTCTACATCGCAATCGCGTTTTCGGGATTCCAGGTCCTGGCGGACGCCACCGGCGTTACGGAAAATGACCTTGAGGGCTGGCTGTACCGATTGGGAGCAGAGGAGCAGGCGCTTGCCGACTCCAGCGCCAGGTGGCTGATTGCGGCAACCCTTGCGGCTTGCGCCATCGTCCTTGGCTGGCTTTGCGGCCTGCTCTTGCAGGTTGTGCGCTACTACAGTTTTGAGTTGCGCCTGGACGGCGCGCGACTGCAGATCAGGCGCGGCCTGCTCACGGTGCGCGAGGGAATCCTTCCCCTTCGGCGCCTGCAGGCGCTCATCATTCGGACTAATCCAGTCATGCGGCGCTTTGGCTGGTTCCGACTCGAGCTGCAAACAATTGGCCATGACGTATCCAAGGTGGGCAATGAAACGGCCGTCCCGTTCGCCAGGCTGGACGAGACGCTGCAGGTGGCCACGCGGGTAAAGCCTTTCCGCTTCCCGGAGACTTTCCACCGGGTTTCAAGGCGCACGATTCGCCGCATATCGGTTCGCTACTACCTTGTGTTGCTTCTGCTGGTTTGCAGCGCCGGTCTCTTTTGGCAGCCTGCTGTGTGGGGCCTTTGCGCAGCTCCCCTGATCTACTGGTTCGCCGTGCAGCAGTACCGCAGGCACGGGTATGCCCTGTCGGAGGAATACCTCTTCATCAGGCGCGGGGTCTTCCGACAGCGCACGTGGATCATCCCCGTCGAACGGTTCCAGGTCTTCTATCGCCAGGGCACCCTTTTTCAGCGCCGTCTGGGCCTCCGATCCCTTATCGTCGACACGGCCGGTGCTCTTCCGCTGTCAAGTCCGAGAATTGTAGACCTGCGTGCGGAGCAAGCAGCAATTCTCATGGACCACGTCTACGCCACTTTCAGGGACCGCACGAAACCACCAGGACCGGGAACGTTATGAGGTAGAAGCCCGGGTCAGAATGCGTGTACCCAACAGACTGGGAGCATCAGCTACGGGTCTATGTTGGCATGCGTACGGGCTGGCCAGAAGAAGCCACCAAAGTGGACGCGAATTGTCAATCCTTCGGGGCGGCGGTCACGATCATCGCGGTAGTCCTTACCGAGCCATGTCGCTATAGACTAACTCGCAGCGACAGGAACATACTTGTAGGTTGTCTCAGATTCGATAATCGCAGGTGTCAAGTCTACGGGCTTGGTCTCGGGCTGTAGCTCGGTACTCACTGTAGCTAAGGGCATCACCTTCTCAGCGACCGTAGGCCCCATGATTACATACGCCTCACCGAATGATCCAAATCTGATTTCCAGGTGCAAAGTGTCTTCGTGGACCTCCATCAAGATTACGTACTCCGTCACATTTTCCAACATCTCAGCCATCCGAACACGTTCAGGGTCTCCATGGAGATTCAAAGCTCCAATAGATGCCCTCTTGAGAAGCTCAGCTGATTCTCCCTCAGCTTGAACAAATGACTCCAGATTGTCAAAAAGGCCAATTCTCCTGGGAACCAGCCTTGCTGCGTCGATACGATATTGGTTTTCAAGATTGATCCAGCACTCGGCTGGAAACCCTGTCGCTAATTCCAACTTGCCAGCCAGCGGCAAATCTACTTTCACATCGTCGGCCGACAGCAAATGCTTGACAAAGGACGCGTTAGCGTCCATCAATTCAGCCACTTGCTGGATGGTCAAGCCGTCCTCTTCCATGATCAGTTCCAGCACCTCCCCAGAACGTACGGCCCAATCGGCTACAAATGGCAATTCAGTCATCAATGGTAGTCGGCTAGTTGCGTGATCCTGACACGCGTAACCCTGTTGCGGTCTATCCCCCGTCGGGCAATCGCGGGATCAATTTATGGTCTGGTTCGAAGATCAGATGCAATCCATTCCCAACGCTCAATTAGACCGGCCGTGCCATGGTTAGTCCGGGAGTCGAAGGCATCCTGCATACGCTCTTCTGGGACGGAGCCGACCACTTTTACCTGGGGTACTACACAGAAACCAGCGATGGCAAGGACTCTGCCCATCACTTATTCAGGGTGGGCGTGCGCACGGGGGCCGGAGAACACCTGGGTACAGGGCGATTGTCCGCGGTAAGCGGTGGCTTTTTCTTCGTAGCGACCAGTTACCCGTACCCGCGTATTATCATGTACCGGCGGGGAAGTGCGGAGTAGCAGGCAGTACATACTACGCACCGGGTTCACGTCTGCGATTCTGGCCTGGAGAATCGCACATCAGCGGAGAATATCGTACACGACGACCATGGGATCGCGGCCAGGCTCCTGGTGCGTCCCGTATGCGCGGCTTTCCCGGATTGCCTCAAGGTCTACGGCAAGGGGTAGCACAAGCTCGCCTACTGCCTTTCCGTCGCCGTCCAGAATTAGCCAGTCTGCGCTCGTCGCGTCCTCCGGAGCACTGAGCTTGATCCACACGTGGCCTGCGTCGTCTACCACAAACGTCTGAAACGCGGGCTTTGTCGCGTGGGGCTCGCGGGCGGCCAAGAGCTCCCGGAATAGCTCGACCTCCGTGTACTCGGCCTCAGCCATCTCGGCATCGGTGATGGGCACGGGATCATGGCTGTGCCTGATCGTGCTCTGAATCGACCCATCGACCGATGTCACCGCGATTCGGATGGAGTCGCTCCACCCTAGGTAAAGCAGATCATCCGGACCCGTATCCCACGTACCTGTCCGGGCAAAGGGTACGCCGACAAAGTTGAATCCACCTCCCTCCTGGATGTTACGGATCATCTCGCGAGCCCGCTGAATGGCTACGATCTCCGGCCCGTAGCTTCCATCCGGGTTCACCACGCGCACCTCCCTGTGATTATCGGGGTTTATTTCCATGGTGCCGCCCTCCGTCGGCATGAAATCGGGTAGGGCGGCAGCCATGAGCCACCCGGAGCTGAATACACCGATCAGGTCGGTAAACTGCTTTTGCCCGTCGTCTTCCACCGTAGCATGGCGCACGAAAGTGAAGTCATGCGGATCATATACCAGGACGCGATTCAGGAGACCATCCCACACGTACACGGAATCTTCGGGACCGGTTACCACGCCGTGTACCCAGCGATACTCGCCCGGCCCGCCGCCTTCCCTTCCGACATCGCCGATAGGCGCGCCGTCCACGCCAAACGCCCGCACGGCGAGCGGCCGTTGTTCATGGACGATGAAATCCCCGCGGCTGTTAATCGCTACCTGGTTTATCGGAGCAAAAAGCAGCGTGTCACCTGCCGATTCGTCGCCCAGCCGCGCAATCTCCTCCAGAGTGACAGGGAGGACTCCGCCGGATTCAGGACCGCTATCCGCAGCCGAGCATGCCGCAAGGAGCACCGAGAAGAGCAATGCGCCCTTGCAGTTACATCGAATATGGGGCAAGGGTGTACGCTGCATGACGGCTGGCGGGAGTAGGAAGTGGATGGCAGTCGGGCCAGTAAATCTATGCGATTGCGCCCCGGAAAGCGCGCTGGCATCCTGCTTTGCCGCCCGATTCCTGACTACGCAGTGTGCGCACTCATGTCCAACCCATTCCTTGCCCGCGCCGCGGACGGCACACCGACGCCGAATACCTACGCAGAATCTGCTCCAGGCAAGTCATTCTCGGGCCCCGGTAGCACCGGCACTTCGCCCTTCTGGCGCATGCAGCAGAGACCCAGGTACAGGACAACCGGAATGGTCTTTCTCCGGGCCGGACCCTGGATGTCCAGGGCCGTCCAACCGATGGCCGCCGTCCACGCCGCAGGTCCAATCCACCCTACCCACCAGGGAATTCGGGAAAAGAGAATCGCAAACAGCCGCGCGCTCAGCTGCCGGCCCAGGATCTGCGCAATCAGGCCGAACAGCATGGTCTTGATCAATCCGTCGACGACAAGCGTGCCGAAGGCCTGGACCAGGACCGGCAGGGCAAAGACCCCCGCCGATCTCTTGAGGAAGGCCGAAGCGCGCTTGCGGTCAATGCCCAGGCTCTCCAAGAGCTCCTGCTGCTCCTGGCGCGTGCGGCGGGAGAATTCCCTCGTGACGTAGTCCTCGACGAGTTCACAAAGCAATTCGCGGTCGGTGCCCAGGCGCCTGACCGGTACCTTCAGCACGTTCGCGGCATCCCGAATGATCACAGAAAAAGCGACACCCGGCGTCTTCCCGAGCACCTTGCGCAGCCCGTAAGCCACGTCGCTGCTGCCGAGATACCGGATCTCGTGCTCCAGGCTGCGGCACAGCACATCCCGCTCGGCGGGCCCGCCGCCTTCCTCCAGCTGCTCCAGTTGCCCGCGCAGACGTCTCGCCGGAGTAAGCGGGCCGCCTATGACACCAACGAGAAACCGGTAGTCTTCCGCCTCTAGCGAGTGGAGAATCTCCTGCATGGTATCGCCGGAACGTGCATTTCAGGGACTGCGCAAATCCAGTTCGTAGTGGTCAAACTCCGTGTCCAGCACGTAGCCGCACGATTCGTACAGGCCCTTGGCCAGGAGGTTGTCCTTTTCCGTGGCCAGGGCCAGAATGGACACTCCGGCTTCGCCGGCCCGCCGCCGGGCGGCGTCCATAAGCGCGCGCCCGATGCCCTGGCCTCTCGCCTCGGCGGCCACAAACAGATCGTTCAGTATCCATAACCGCAGCATACGAACGGACGAATAGGAAGGATACAGCTGGGTAAATCCAACGGCCTCGCCCGCCTCCGTGCGGGCCACCAGGATGGTGGCGTCGCCGCGCTCAAGACGCGCGCGCAGAAATCGCCGCGCCCCCGTTGCGTCCGCAGCAGCCCGGTAGAATCGGCGGTAGGCTTCAAACAGCTCAACCAGGGCATCCAGGTCGTTCAGACCGCACGTAGTAATGACCATGATCGGTACCCGTCAAAGTGCTGGCATGTTGTATTTTGGGCGACCTAACTCACTGCAGCTTCACATGCAGCTTGAGCGCTCCAGCGGCTTGCTGCTACATATTACGAGTCTGCCGGGTCGTTTTGGCATCGGGGACCTGGGACCGGAAGCGTACCGCTTTGTCGATGCCTGCGCGGCCGCCGGCCAGCGCATCTGGCAGGTGCTCCCCGTCGGACCCGTCGCCCTGGGGTACTCCCCCTACGCCAGTCCCTCCGCCTTCGCCGGCACTCTGCTGCTTATCAGCCCCGAGATCCTTCAGCGCGACGGCTACCTGACAAAGGAGGACCTGAGGGAGGTGCCTGAGTTTGCCCAGGGCTGGGTGGACTACATGCGCGTTACAGCTTGCAAGACAGCGCTGCTGGAGCGCGCGTTCGACCGTTTCGAGCGCCAGGGCGCACCGGATGCATTCGACCTGTTTTGCCAGTCACAGTCCGGTTGGCTGGACGATTACGCCCTCTTCGCTGCACTGAAAGACGCTGCGGAAGACGCCGCCTGGCCTGACTGGCCCGCGGATCTGCGCACCCGCAAGGCCGATGCGCTCGCTTCAGCCTCGAATGCCTACCGGAGAGGCATCCTCAAGCACCGGTTCTGGCAGTATCTGTTTCATACGCAATGGCATGCACTCCGGGCCTATGCCAATGCCCGCGGCGTGCTGCTTATGGGGGATGCTCCCATCTATGTCGCGCACGACAGCGCCGATGTCTGGGCCGCGCCGCACCTTTTTCATCTGGGCGCGGACGGCCAGCCGCAATTCGTGGCCGGCGTTCCGCCGGACTTCTTCAGCGAAACGGGCCAGCGGTGGGGCAACCCGCTGTACCGCTGGGACGCCATGCAGGCGGAGGACTACGCCTGGTGGACCGCGCGGCTCAGACGGGCGCTGGACCTCTTTGACGTGCTGCGACTGGACCACTTTCGCGGATTCGCCGGGTACTGGGAAGTGCCCGCCGAGGCCGCGACCGCGGCCTCGGGCCGCTGGGTGACGGGTCCCGGATCCGCCTTCTTTTCGCGCGTCGAGGCCCGACTTGGACGCCTGCCCATCCTGGCCGAGAACCTGGGCATCATCACGGACGATGTAACGGCCCTTATGGAGCAATACGGATTTCCGGGCATGGCCGTGTTGCAGTTCGGATTCGGATATGACCTGAACAACGAGCACCTGCCCCACAACTACAACCCTCACCTGGTCGCGTACACGGGCACCCACGACAACAACACGCTGGAGGGCTGGTGGTCCTCGCCCAGGCTGCCGGAACACGAACGGCGCTTTGCCCGGGAGTATCTGCAGCGCTATGGCGACGTGGACTCCGATATGCGCCGCTGTGCGCTGCGCGCCCTGATGAGCTCCCGCGCCGGATGGGTTATCACTCCTGTCCAGGATATTCTGGGACTTTCAGGCGCGGCGCGCATGAATGTCCCGGGGACCGTGCAGGGCAACTGGTGCTGGCGACTGCGGACGGACGAACTGGACGCCCTTGCCGGCGAGGCCGGCGCTTGCCTGTTGGGCCTTACACGCGAGCACGCCCGGGCGAGAGAGCCGTCAGCAAATCCCGCTTTCTCGCTTGCGCCGCCCACAGCGTAGCAGACCGCACGGCCATCGCGGCCGGCCTCCTGCCTCAGCCGGCGAGACTTGCCAGAATGACATCGTGCACATCGGTGGCATCTATGGCATCGCCGGATGTGAGGTTCGGCACGCTCGAAATAAGCACCGGGCCGTCCTCCGGAGCCGTCACCACGCCATGAGATCCCTTGACGATTGAGGCATCCAGGGGAATAACCTCCATCAGGTAGCGGAAGCCCAGCCTCTTTTTCAGCAGGGCAAGGCCCATCCTGGCTTTGACCAGCGGATTCGCCGGGTCGAGAAACAGCTCCGCCGGGTCATAGCCGGGCTTGCGGTGGATGTCCAC
>CAZXEU010000182.1:0-29420 GCA_964639665.1 uncultured Rhodothermaceae bacterium
CTGCGGTCCATAGGAACAAACCTGACTGCCATAGCGCTAATCCAGCTATTGAACGTACTCACCGCTTACAAACATCGGAAAGCCCGACAGGCTCCTAGGGCTTGGCCAAGAGACTATTCCTGAACTATGAGCAAAGCTGAAGCACTCCCCAATTTCATTGACGGACAGTGGACCGTATCCGGAGCAAGCCGGCACCTGGAATCTTCGAACCCCGCAACTGGAGCCGTACTGGCCCGTGTGCCTCTGTCGTCTGCAAGCGAAGTAGGTGCTGCCGTCCAGGCCGCCACGCGGGCGTTTGTGTCCTGGCGACGCACGCCCGCGACCGAGCGCATTCAGCATTTATTTGCTTACAAGCAGCTGTTGGAGGACAACCTGGAGAGCCTTGCTCGCACAATCACTGAGGAATGCGGCAAGACGCTGGCCGAGAGTCGGGGGGAGCTGCGGCGAGGCATAGAAAACGTTGAGGTTGGCTGCGGCATTCCTGCGCTCGTGCAGGGGTACAACAACGAGGACATTGCAAGGGGCATCGATGAACACATGATCCGGCAGCCTGTGGGAGTGGTGGCTGCGATTACGCCTTTCAACTTCCCGGGTATGATCCCGCTTTGGTTCCTGCCGTATGCGATAGCCTGTGGAAACTGCTTCATTCTGAAGCCGAGCGAGAAGGTGCCTCGTACAGCGCATCGCCTGGTCGAACTGCTGCACCAGACCGGACTGCCGGAAGGCGTGGTACAGCTGGTGCACGGCGGCAAGCCTGCCGTCGATGCGCTTCTGCAGCATCCAGAGGTGCGGGCGGTCAGCTTTGTCGGCTCAACGCCCGTGGCCCGGTATATTTATGCGGAAGCGGCACGGCACGGCAAGCGCGCCCAGTGCCAGGGCGGGGCCAAGAATACGGCCATCGTACTGCCAGACGCGTCCATGGAGATGACCACTCGCATTGTAACGGATTCTGCCTTTGGGTGCGCCGGGCAGCGCTGTCTTGCCAACTCGCTGGCCATCACGGTGGGTGAGGCGCGGCAGCCCTTTACCGAGGCAATGCGCGAAGCTTCCTTGTCGCGTCGTGTAGGCAATGGACTGGACGACGGAACCGAAATGGGTCCGGTCATTACGCCACAGAGCAGAGAGCGCATAGAAGGACTGGTCGCAGAGGCTGCTCGCGACGGAGCCCGCGTAATCGTGGACGGCCGTGGGCAGCTCGTGGACGGGTTCGAAAACGGGAACTGGGTTTTTCCGACGCTGATCGACGGGCTGAGCCCGGATGGCAACCTGGCCCGGACGGAGGTCTTCGGCCCCGTATTCGGGCTACTTCACGCGGAATCGCTACGCGAGGCGATTGCGCTTGTAAATGCCAGGTCCTTTGGCAACATGGCCTGCCTCTTTACCCGCAGCGGTGCCGCAGCCAGGCAATTCAGGTATGAGGTCGACGCGGGCAACGTAGGCATCAATCTCGGCGTGGCCGCTCCAATGGCATTCTTTCCTTTCAGCGGATGGAAGGACAGCTTCTTCGGCACACTGCATGCGCAGGGCCGGCATGCGGTGGAATTCTATACGCAGACGAAGGTGGTCGTGGAGCGCTGGCCTGACACATGGAGCCGAAAATTCTGAAAGCTGGCGTGGAATGCTTCTTTGGTTAGCTTAGCGTTGAAGACCGCCCACGCGGAATTCACGATCATTGTCCGGCAAGATCTCTATCCTCGACGTGTTTGAGGAGTTCCTGTCGCGTGGAATGGCGCTGCGGCCGGGATGGGCCTGGATGGCGCGTGCGCGAAACAATGCATGTGTTGCACTAAATTCCGTCCGGGCAAATAGCCCTGGGTGGAATTACGCGGCGTTTTTCTTCACCAGAGTTGCTTGGGGGTACCCGAACGATACCGATAGCGGTTTCTCCGGCTCGACTAGGAGAGTAACCGCCGAGAACTCGGGATGACCGGGAAAGAGACTCCGGTTCATTTACGGAATCTGCCTGAACCTGATGAGCCGATCCGGTGCCGGAGCCGTTGAGCCTGAAGCCTACGCGAACTCGATACGCCAAAGCACAATAGGCGTTAGGAGTTTTTTTATCGTATAGTAGTTTCGTAGACTGCAGTCCGCGTCGTAGCTGCTGGTGTGGGCTCCTCGGAGGGAGCATGGAAGTGTAGGGCCGTTGATCGCGATGCGGGTACTCGATCTGCTGCCATTACTTAGCAAGCTGCGGAGGTAACCCAAAATGGACATAGATTGGAATGCGATTCTGCTGGACCCTATCCGCACATTCCTTGGTCAGGTCGTAGGGTTTCTGCCCAACTTGCTGGCTGTGCTGGCTATCCTGGTGGCCGGCTGGATCGTTGCAAAGACGCTCCAGACCGTGCTCGTTCGACTTCTGGTGGCAGTGAAAGCAGACAGTCTTGCGGAGAGAATCCGGTTCGCTGAAATGTTGGCCCGAGGTGGCATCGATCGAACGTTCTCCCAGCTGGCTGGAGCCATGGCATATTGGATCGTCATGCTCGTGGTGTTGATGGCGGTTCTAAACGCTCTCCAGCTCACGGCCACGGCGGAACTTCTGCAGCGGCTTGTTGGCTTCCTGCCCACCATTTTTGCGGCGATCGTGGTACTGATACTAGGGATTTTGGCGGCCGGTTTTCTTGCAGCGACGGTCCGAACCGTGGCGAGCAACGCTGGCATCGCCCAAGCCCCGCTCTTGGGACAATTCGCGCAGGCCATTGTCATAGTATTCTCCGTGGTTGTGGCTCTTCAGCAGGTTCAGATCCGGTTCGTGGGTGACGCCTTTCTGATAATCCTCGGCGCAATCAGTTTCGGTCTGGCTCTCGCATTTGGGCTTGGATGCAAAGACTTGGTGGGTCGTTGGATGAGTGATTTGGTAGATCGCCTCTCGCCGCCGAAGGACTAGGTCTGCCGCTTTCTTGCTACGGGCGACTGTCATTGGGAATCCTGGCGCGTCGTTCCTCGGCATGGTCTACCAGAGCCAGGTTGTAAGTAGGCTGAACGTGCCCAATTTGCGTGGGTCGCTCCGGGCCGGGTGCGCTGTGGCCCGCGCAGGGAGAGTATTTTCCCTGCCTGTCGCGCGACGCCGACCGCCGCAAGCGGACTTCCCCAAGTTCATTCGTGCTCTCGGTCCGGTGGCCATCACCTCCGGGAAAGACCGCTCCGCTTACCAATTTGATCACGGTCCATGCAGCGGTTCGGTCCCGCCTTTTGCCTCCGTACGCTCCGTGTCCGGTCTGGAATTCGGTCAAGGCGTCGACCTTACACCTCAAAGCGAGAATACTGGTCCCAATCTTCTGTCCAGGGCTATCCGACCGGTTGCCCGGCGCAAATGCGCCGATGGCGCTACTAGGGTTACTCGCACACATCGCACTTTGCCGTGCGCGTGAAGGATTCGTCTTGGGCTTGCCATGCTGTTACGCGAAGCTGCGGGCATAGGAGAGGCACCTCCCTACTTGACCGGACCAGCCTCCATTACTGTTGCACCTGCCACACGCCAGATCCGCGGGCGCTTCGAATCGGCATGCCAGCGGTGTGGATTGCCCGAATGCCGTCCGGCCTCGCATGAACCGGTTGGATCACTTCACTAGTTGCCCGCGAGACGGCCCGGCTCGCGTGGCCTGCGCATTGCTGTGGCTGTGCCTTCTCGGTCTGGTGGTGACGTCGGGCATGCTCGCTCCCGTGCGGGCTCTGGAGATGTCCTTCACGCTTCATGAACTCCTGGTAGTCGGCGATGACGAAAATGCGCCAGCCGAGCATCTGTTTTATTTCCCCGAACTGGTACGGACGGACTCACAAGGCAACATCTATGTGAAGGATGCCAAGAAAACGGACGTTCGGGTCTTCGACGCCAGTGGCCGCATTATCAACGTGATAGGAAGAAGAGGTGAAGGCCCCGGGGAATTTCGGGAGATCTACGGCATGCACGTAGACGACGACGATCGGCTAATCGTGGCCGACCGGATGAGCCGGAGGTTCACGATTTTCACGGATATGGGCGAAAGTTTCGAAACAAGGTCGCTCGCCGAGGAGAGAACGCTTGCTCCAAATTCGATTCTGTCTCTCGACGATTCCTTTGTGCTCAAATACGTGGAGCTGTTTGCCAATCCTGAAGGAGGTCCCAGCATCCAGGGCGACAAGGTGCTCCACATGCATGACAAGGAGCTGAACCGACTTGAGAGCTTTGCGCGCTTGGATGACATCTTCGACCTTGACTCCCCATTTCTGAATGCGTATTCCACCTCACCCAGGGCGCTGCATGTGGCAACCAACGGGATCGACACCGTAATCCTGTCTCGCAATGTGTACGATGGCTACATCTACCGATACACGCGCTCGAATGGGTCGTGGCTCATGGACAGGCTGAAAGGGGGGCCAGTTCCGGGAAGATCATTCATGCCCGTAAGCAAGAGCGACATGAATAAAGATCCGGACATTAAGCGGGGGGCTATCATGTTGTCGAATCCCTCGGGGACATACCGTGCGAGGATTCTCAGCCGGAGTCGAGGCGCCGTGATTCTGAGCACGGGCGAAATCCTGCATTTCCCTCTCCGTACGCCGCTGAAGAAGGAATTTGAACCCTGGGTAGAACTGTTCGGCCAAGATGGCACCCTGTCGGGCTATGGCCCGCTTCAATTCGACGATCCCGAGCTGAACAGCGAGGTAAGCATCGTGAATTCTGTCAGGATCCAGTCGATAGACGGGAACGATCGCTTCTACCTGGCGCGGAGGAACAGGAAAGGCTTCTTTGTGCTAAGTGTCGCTCGACTCGAGATTGACTCGCGGTCGGAAAGAGGGCAATTGAATACCAGTGGGCACGCTTGAGCCGCCTGTAGCCAGCCTGTAAACCGAGATTTCCACAAGTTTCGCGCAGAATTCCTTGGGCCGGATGTTCCCGGCCGTAGCACGGAAGGGAGCTGCGCAGCGGTACCGCGAACGATTGGCGCAAGTTAATGCCGGCAGTTCGCATCGCGGCATCGAATGTCGGCTGATTCGGCATGTAGGCAGAGTGTTGTCATTCGGCATGCTTCGAGTATTTCCTTGATTTGCAGCTGGACTGGAAGGTGCTTGGGCGATGCTTGGGAAATCGGGCAGTCGCAGTTCCGAGCCGACTCTATTGGCCGATGCCCATCCAAGGCGGCACTTATCACCCACGCGTTGCATTCAGCATGATGCACGCGGTATTTTGAAATGCGGCTGCGGGCCGCCCAAGAACGAAGACACTCGGGGAAATGGCAAGCTACTCGGAAGTGAGGCGCATGAGGGCTCTGGCGGTAGTGGCAGGTGTGGTGGTGCTACTGGCCAATGCGACTTCGCCTGGCTCCGCACAGGTCCTTGACGGGCCTCATGGCCCAGTCGAGTTTATCGGATTGCAGCAATGGACCGCCCAGGAGCTGTTCGATGCCATTCGCGAGCTTGAACCCGACCGTCCGTTCCATGCCTGCGCGGCCGTCATGACAGGGCAGCTGGGCTTCGCCGACGCGGCCGCCTTCCTTTACTTCACCGAGAATCTGGACGCCATCGATCAGTCGAGCAATCGGTACACGGTCGTGGTTGGAGTCGAGGATTCCTCTCGCGTTCGGTATCGTCCGGCCGGAACCGAATCGATCGAATTGCCGGAGGCATGGATGGATCTGGGGGATGCAGTCGGCGAGGACATGAATACGCTGACTGTTGCGGCCCGCACCCTGCACATGGGAGAACTCGCGCAATACTTTGCCGAGGCCATGGGGGCCGATCTGGGCACTGTGGAACGGATATGGGAATTGATCGGCCGCGTCAGCAGCACCGAGGACCTCCACCTTGCGCACGAGCTTCTTTCCAGGGCCGAATCCGCGCCTGTGCGGGCTATCGCCACGCTCGTGCTCGGCAATTTCACGGAAGACGACACTTCCTGGCATGGCCTGGTCAAAGCTCTTATAGATCCGGACGGGCGGGTCCGGACAATGGCTCAGAGCATGCTGGAGGGGCTGCTCGCGAAAGACTGGGGTACTGTAGGGTGGTCCGGGGCTCACGATCCTTTGTTGGCGCTCTTTGGAGGTACGAACCCGTTTGCGTTCGAAGAAACCCTGGAAGTACTGGTAGCGACCGGCATCGACCCCGAATATGGGCAGCGGCTGGTTCGCGAGCGTCCAGAATTACTGTTGGCGTATGCTGGTGCCGAGCATGAAGACACGCATGAGCCCGCCATAGCATTTCTGAGGGCCATTAGCGGCGAGGATTTCGGGGCTGATGTCGATGCGTGGATGGATTGGATCGACGGCTAGAGCACTGCCGGAGGCGATCGGCCGCTTGGTTCCTGGGCAGATGGCAACGCCACGTCCTTGGGCGCCCGGATGCGGGTGAGCGATTCCGGGCTATCCGGCAAGACCGCTCCTGGACCACGACTTGTCAGCTCGCATGCGCGGCTACACCTGCCGCTCGCATTCCTTCCAGCGTCGGTCGGACAGCGGAGGAATCAACGAAATCAACGTCGTTTCCGAACAGCCAAAACAGAACGTACACAACATTAACTTAGGGCTCATTCAAGAAGCTTCGGTGCACATGGCTCGCTGTACAATTCTGGCATCACTGCTCCTGGTAAGCGGCGTTGCCGCTCAGGAGACTCCACCATTTGATCCTGTGTTATTTGATGGTCTGGAATTTCGGATGATCGGTCCCTCGCGGGGAGGACGCTCTACAACGGTCGCAGGCCACAGGGCTCAGCCGCACACCTTCTACATGGGGGCAACGGGCGGGGGCGTATGGAAGACTACCGACTATGGGAATTCCTGGCGGAATATCTCGGACGGGTACTTCGCCACGGCGTCGATCGGCTCCTTAGACCTAGCCGACAGTGATCCGCAAATCATATACGTTGGCACGGGCTCTGACGGCATTCGCAGCAACGTCATCGTGGGCCGGGGAGTGTACAAGTCGACCGACGGCGGAGACTCATGGACATTCGTCGGGCTGCGCGAGACCGGGCAGATCGGAGCGGTAGTCATTCATCCCACCAACCCGGAAGTCGTGTACGTCGCGGCGCTTGGCAATCCTTTCCGGGCAAATCCCGAGCGCGGCGTTTACCGCACGGTGGACGGCGGCGCTACCTGGGATCACCTTCTCTTCGTATCGGACCGGACGGGAGCCGTGGATATCGAACTCAATCCGGAAAACCCGGACGAAATCTACGCGGCGCTATGGCGCGCCGAGCGAAAGCCATGGACGATCATCAGCGGGGATGCCGAAGAAGACGGCCTCTATGTCTCGCGGGATGCGGGCGCGACCTGGACGAAAGTGGAGGAGGGGCTGCCGGAGGGGCTGATCGGCAAGATAGACCTGGCCGTTTCTGCCGCGGATCCCAGCCGCGTGTACGCGCTGGTGGAAGCCAATCCGGAGGAGGAAGGACTGTACAGGTCCAATGACAGAGGAGCGACCTGGCATATGGTCAACAACTCCGGCTACCTGATGACGCGACCTTTCTATTACACCAACGTGGACGCTGATCCGACAGACGCCGATGTCGTGTGGGTTAACAACCTGGGCCTTCACGTTTCCGCAGACGGCGGCAAGGGTTTCCGGAGGGTGTCAACGCCGCACGGGGACAACCACGACATGTGGATCAACCCGGACAATCCCCAGATCATGGTGCAGTCCAATGACGGCGGCGCCAACGTGACCTTCGACGGCGGTCGCACGTGGAGCTCCCAGCGCAATCAGCCGACCGCAGAGCTTTACCAGGTTCACGTGGACAACCGATTCCCCTACTGGGTTTATGCCGGACAGCAGGACAATTCAACAATTGCAGTACCAAGTCTGCCACCAGAGGGCCGTCCCGGCGGTCCGGTTGCTTTCTGGGAAGCCATTGGCGGCTGCGAAACCGGACCGTCCGTGCCACATCCGGAAGATCCCGACATCGTGTACAGCAACTGCAAGGGCACCTTTCGAAAGTACAACAGGACGACAGGCCAGGAGCAGCACTACTACGTGGGAGGCGTCTACCTCTACGGAGTCAATCCGGCATCCTTGCCGTTCCGGTTCCAGCGCGTGGTCCCCATCGAGATCTCTCCCCATGACAGCCGCGTCATCTATCACGGATCCCAGTACGTGCACCGCACGGTGGACGAAGGCCAGACCTGGGAGACGATCAGCGGCGATCTGACGGCCTTCCGCCCGGAGCGACAAATGGTCTCGGGCGGGCCCATCACCCGGGATATTACGGGCGAAGAACACTACAGCACGCTGTATGTGATCGAGGCGTCGCCACTGGAGGAGGGAGTGATCTGGACCGGAGCCAACGACGGCCCGGTGCACGTAACGCGCGACGGAGGCAGTACGTGGGTGAACGTGACTCCCGCCGACATGCCGCCGGAGGGGCGCATCCAGTCCATTGAACCGTCACCGCATGTTGCCGGAAAGGCCTTCTTCGCAGGCTATCGTTATCTGCTTGGTGACTTTACGCCGTACATCTACAGGACGCTGGATTACGGCCAGACCTGGACTCGCATAACGACGGGGATTCCGGATGACAGTCCTGCCCGCGTGGTGCGGGAGGATCCGGACAGAGAAGGGCTCTTGTACGCGGGGACGGAGTTTGGCCTGTACATTTCCTTCGACGACGGAGCGAGCTGGCAGGAGTTTCAGCAGAACCTTCCGGTTACGCCCGTGACGGACATCAGGGTGCACCGGCAGGATCTGGTCCTGTCCACGATGGGCAGATCGTTCTGGATCCTCGACAATCTGACGCCGCTGCATGGGCTGACACACGAGGTGGCCGCTGCCGAGCGGCATCTGTTTCCGGTCCGCGACGCCTACCGGATGCGCTACAGCACCGGTTCGAGTAGTGCCGTTGCGCCGCAGTATCCGCCGCCTGGTGCCATGATCGATTACTATCTAGCGGACGACGAGACCGGTTCCGTCGAGCTTGTCATTGCGGACAGCACGGGCCGTGTTGTGCGCTCGTTCACAGCCGGGACCGCAGAGGAAAGCCCGCCCAGGCAGCAGGGCATGAGAGGACCGGTTCGTCCATTTGCCACGGCATCCGGGCTGGAGACTGCTGCAGGCCTGCACCGGTTCATCTGGGACCTGCGGCACGAGGTCCCGGAGGAGGCAGGCGAAAGACGTGGACCGCTTGCCGTGCCTGGCACGTATCAGGTCCAATTCAAGGCAGGAGACTGGACATCGTCACGTGACCTTCGGATTCGCATGGATCCGCGCGTCAAAGCGGCCGGTATCTCGAAGCAGGATCTGGCCGATCAGCTGGCCTTCAACATGGAGGTGCTGCATGCGCTCTCGGATGCGCGCCGGATGGCGAGCCGCGTTGACACTCTTCGTGGTCAAATTGCATCTGCCAGCGAGGCCGGGTCCGCTGCATCGGATATAAATGCGGAACTCGAAAGGATTCACGCGGCTCTGGTTACCGAAGAAGGGGACAGCTATCCCGCGCCGATGCTCATAGACCAGTTGGGCTACCTTATCGGATTCACCTCTCAGGGGGATCAGAAGCCCGGGGCAGACGCCTATGACCGCCTGGCGCAGCTCAAGATGGAGCTGGAAGGCCACAGGGAGGCTCTGGCCGGCCTTTCTACGCATGCTGATCTGGTCATGGAAACACGGTAGACGCACATGCGCATCGCGAATGCTCCGTGCTCCTGGGGCACGCTGGAATTCGACGGGCTGGAGGGAGAGCAGATCGGGTACGGCCAGATGCTGGACGAACTCACGGAAACCGGTTACGAAGGCACGGAACTGGGGGATTGGGGCTACATGCCGACCGATGTATACGCTCTGAGTACCGAGCTCGCAAGGCGGAGGATTTCGATGCGCGGCGCCTTTGTGCCGATTGCGCTGAGCAGGGCCGAAGAGCTGGAAAGCGGCATTCGCAGGGCCCTGCGTACGGCCCGGCTTCTGGCAGATGTGGCAGAACCTGCGGATCCGCCCGTGCTGGTGCTGGCGGACGAAAACGCCAGGGATCCCGTCCGCACGGCCAATGCAGGACGCATAACGTCGGCCATGGGATTGTCCAATGCGAACTGGATGACGCTGGCGCAAGGTGCCAATGCCGTTGCGGCCGCAGTACGGCAGGAGACAGGCCTCGCTACCGTGTTTCATCACCACTGTGCCGGGTTTGTGGAAACTCCTGCCGAAATTCGCCGATTTCTTGCACTTACGGACCCTGACCTTGTATCTCTGGTCTTTGACACGGGTCACTATGCCTATGGCGCGGGCGACTGCGCAGTGGTGGTCGAAGCAATGGAAGAGCTCTTTGACCGCATTGAATATGTCCACTTCAAGGACTGCCATCCTGGGGTTGCAGAAATGGCTGGCCGCGAAGCGTGGGACTACTTTACCGCCGTAGGTAGCGGCCTGTTTTGCGAGCTCGGAGATGGAGGCATAGATTTTCCCGCCGTAGTATCGTTTCTTCGCTCGCGCGGCTACGACGGATGGGCTGTCGTGGAGCAGGACGTACTGCCGGGTATGGGGAGCCCGCGGGAGAGCGCTGCCCGCAACCGCGCGTATCTGCGCAGGCTAGGTATCTGAACCGGCATGCCGGGATGCGCCCGGCGGCCATCACTACAGTTTGTCATGCAAAAGCTGAACATAGGTGTCATAGGTACCGGCAGGATTGGGCGGATGCATGCCGCGCATATCGCCTTTCGTGTACCGCGTGCCCGGCTTGCTGCCGTTACGGACCTGAATACGGCTGCGGCCAGAGCCTGCGCGGACGAATGTGGACCATGCGCTCACCTGGATTCCGCCGAGGACATGCTCGCGCGAAGCGACATTGATGCCGTCGCCATATGCACTTCTAGCACGACCCACACCGAGATCATTGAGGCGGCAGCAGCGGCTGGCAAGCACATCTTTTGCGAAAAGCCGGTAGATCTGACACTGGCGGGCATTGACCGCGCACTGGACGCGGTTGAGAAGGCCGGCGTACTGATGCAGGTTGGCTTCAACCGGCGGTTTGATGCAAGCTTCCGGCGGGTACGCAAGGCCATCGTTAGCGGAGAAATCGGCCAGCCGCATAGCCTGCACATCATCAGCCGGGACCCGGCGCCTCCACCGGTCAGCTATATCCGGTCGTCCGGCGGCATATTCCTGGATCTTACCATCCACGATTTTGACATGGCCAACTTCTTGTTGGGGGGCGATGTGGAGCGGGTATTTGCGCTCGGAGCAGTCAGGATTGCTCCGGAAATAGGCGAAGCCGGCGACGTGGACACCGCGACCGCACTGCTCCAGTATTCGGACGGCACCATTGCGACCATCGAGAACAGCCGCCAGACCACCTACGGATATGACCAGCGCCTGGAAGTTTTTGGCAGCAAAGGAAGCATGCGGGCAGGCAACGCCTTTCCTGACACGACGATATTCACAAATGAGATGGGGGTAAGGCGTACCGTGCCGCATACGTTTTTCATTGAGCGGTACAAGGAAGCCTACGTCGAGGAGATGAGAGCGTTTGCCGAGGCCGCTCTCACGGGCGGAGCGTCTCCAGTCTCGGGCGAGGATGCGCGTGTGCCTGCCGTATGGGGCCTCGCGGCCGCCAGGTCCCTCGAAACGGGGCTGCCCGTGCGTCCGCGGGACATTGACGGCGCCTAGGCAGTGGGACGCGCCGCCTCCATACTCGGAGACGAAGCAGCGGGGCTCCTGAAGCACACATGCAAGATGCTTCCCCGCAGGGGCATACACGTACCCGGCCCGGACTATGTAGATAGGGTTTTCGCTGCGACAGATCGCCGTGCGGCCGTGCTGGCTTCAGCTCGCCGCCTGTTCGCCACCGGGCGCCTTGCAGGCACGGGATACCTGAGCCTGTTGCCGGTAGATCACGGCATTGCGCATACGGCAGGGATGGTGTTTGCGCCCAATCCGGCCTATTTCGATCCTGACGCCATTCTTGAGCTGGCGCTTGAGGGCGGCTGCAGTGGTCTGGTAACCAGCTACGGCGTAATCGGCGCGCTCGCGCGCAAGGCGGCGCACCGGATTCCGCTCATTCTCAAGATCAATCACGACGAACAGTTTGCGCATCCGGCAAGGTATGCCAACATTATGTTTGCGAACGTGCGGCAAGCCAGCCGAATGGGCTGTGCGGGCGTAGCCGCGACGGTCTATTTCGGGGGGCCGGGTGCGAGGAAGGAGCTGGTCGCTGCGTCGCGCATCTTTGCAGAGGCGCATGCACTGGGCATGTTCACCATCCTGTTCTGCTACCTGCATCCGAGACTGCTGGGCCCCGGCGGACTGATCTTCGCTGCTGATCTGACGGCTGAAGCGAATCACATGGGTGTTACCATCGAGGCGGATTTCATAAAGCAGAAGCAACCTCTTCTTGGTGGCGGATTTGCAAAATGCCCTGAGCGGTACGCCGCCACCCATGCCTCGTACCCGGCCGCATTGGCAGGAGATCATCCCGTTGACATGACCCGGTACCAGGTGGCGCTTGGATTCGAGGGGCGCGCAGGTCTGCTGCATTCCGGCGGTCCGAGCGAGCTGGATGATCGCCGTGCGGCCGTCCGTGCGGCGGTGATCAACAAGCGCGGTGGAGGCATGGGAATGCTGGCCGGCAGGAAGGCCTTCCAGGTGCCGCTGGAGAGCGGCATCAAGCTCCTGCATGCCGTACAGGACGTCTACCTCGACAGCTCCGTTACCGTGGCGTAATCTATTCTTCCCGAATCATCCTGACCAGCTCGTAAATGAGGCTGTTCGGTACGGGAAGCGTCAGGTGATACTGGGCCACCTTCCACGACTCGTCCGCGCGGACGAGTACGCCTGTGCCGCGCGTGTCGCCAAAACTCTCATTGGCCAGTATCTCGTCGAACCACGCTGTCATGCTGTCGGGCGAAATGTAGATGTGCCGTTGCCGCGGGACGTAGGTCCATCCGCGGCCCTCGGCAAATGGCCTCTCTGCATAGCCCCGAAACTCTTCCACCGTCCAGCGCTCCGTGATATCAGTGCCCAGGAATATGGCGTTTTCCGCGAAATGGCCGAAGTAGCGCGCCGAATCAGCGTCTGCAGCCGCGGCGTGAAAATCATCCAGCACGGCGGACACGCGGTCCTCTTGGGCAAGCGATGCCTGCGCGCTGACGAACAGCAGGATGGTAAGGAAAAGTCTGGGCATGACGCAGCTCGTTCAGGTGTTTTGCCGAATGTGTTCGGCCGTGCGCAGGCTTTGCGCCGCGATGGTCAGGGCCGGGTTCATGGCCGCCGAAGAGGGCATGAAGGAAGAATCCACCACGTATAGATTGCGGATGTCGTGCGATCGGCACCAGGGATCAAGTACGGAGGTGGCCGGATCGGCGCCAAAGCGCAATGTGCCGCACTGGTGCGAATTCGTGGCGATGCCCATGGCCCGGGTGAGGACCAGGGTATAGCCCGCCCGCCGCATTAGCTTGCGGGCCTCGCGCACAAGCCGCCCGTGCGCCGCCAGATTGTTGGGCTTCCACCGGATTCGAATCCGGCCTCCGGACGTCACCGTAACGCGGTTGCGCTCATCCGGAAGGTCCTCCGACATCACCCACCAGTCCATGCTCCGGTGCGCAACGGCCTGCAGAACGGGCATGGGCACGCGTGGCTGTACCGTCTTCAGCATCGATGCCTGTACCTTGCCGATGATCTGCAGATTGCCCATGGGATAGGGCCAGCCGGGACCGCCGAAATAGAAATCGTTGATGGAAAGCGTTTTCTGGAAGACGGTCCGGTTGCGGCGCCTGGCACTGATGGCCAGAAGCACCGAATTGTTGTGCATCATGTAGTTGCGGCCTACGAGACCGGAGCTGTTGGCCAGTCCGCCCTCGCGAGAGCGGAAAAGGAGTGCCGCCGAGTTGGCGGCGCCGCATGCCACGACGAAGGTGTCACCGCGAATTAGGCTGCGCGTGCCATCGTGCTCCACCTCGACGGCTTCCACGTGCCGCCCGCTGGCAATCAGCCGCCGCGCGAATGTGCGCGTCATGATTTCCACACTCGGGCTCTCAAGCGCCGGGCGCACGCAGCATAGCTCCGCGTCGCATTTTGCCAGCACCTTGCATGGATAGCCGTCGCACGTATGGCAGCGTATGCACCGTCCGCCCGGTCCCAGGTCGATGCCCATGGGGAGGTGGAAAGGGTGGAGGCCCTGCTGCCTGAAAGCCAGCGCCAGCGCTTCCACTTCCGGCTCGTGCGGCACTTCCGGATGCGGATAGGGCGCCGAGCGCTGTGGCTCGGTAGGGTCGCAGCCTGCGCGGCCGTGCGCGCGATAGAGCCTTTCTGCACGCACGTACCATGGCTCAAGGTCCTCGTATGTAATGGGCCAGGCGGGGGATGTGCCCCCTTCGTGCTCCACCGCGCCGAAATCATGCTTCCTGAAGCGCGGCAGCGCCGCGCCGAAGACCTTGCTGTTGCCGCCGACCGCATAGTGGACGCCTGGGGCAAAGCTGGCCCCGTCTCCATCTTCCCACAGCTCGCGGGCCTTGTAGCGGCCGGCCCCAAAGACCGCCTCCGCATCCCAGTTTTCCTTTTCCTGGGGCAGGAATCCACCGCGCTCTATCATCAGTATGCGGGCGCCGCTGTTGCGGAGCGCCCACGACAGCGTGCCGCCGCCTATGCCGCTGCCTATTATTATGATGTCGTAGTGCATGCCCTCAAGCCTTGACGGCACCGGATACAAGACCTCGCACAAACAGGCGTCCAAGACCAATGTAGACCAGGGCAGTGGGCAGCGCAGCAATCACTGCACCGGCCATTACCACGTTCCACTCGACAGAGAATGAACCGGAAAGATTGTTCAGTGCAATGGTCACCGGCTGGGCCTGCGGATTGGGAACGACCGTGATGCCGAACAGGAAGTCGTTCCAGATATTGGTAAACTGAAAAATGAGTGTCACGGCAAAGGCCGGCAGCGAAATGGGCAGCATGATATGCATGAATGTCTGCAGCATGCCCGCGCCGTCCACGGTGGCCGCCTCGACGATGGCATTCGGTACACTGACGTAAAAGTTGCGAAAGATCAGCGTCGTGACAGAGATGCCGTACACGACGTGCGTGAGCACCAGTCCGGGCAGCGTGCCGTAGAGTCCGATCAGCTGCAGAAACCGGACCAGGGGCAGCAAGATGGCCTGATATGGAATGAAGAACCCGAAGAGGAGCAGTGCGAAGAGCAGCTCCGATCCGCGGAATCGCCACTTGGAAAATACGTACCCGTTGAGCGAGCCGATCAGCGACGATACGACCGCTGCCGGCAAGACCATGGCAAGGCTGTTGCGCATGTTGGGGGAGAGCATCTCCCAGGCCTGCAGGAATCCTCCCGCACCAAGTTGCTGTGGCAGCTTCCACATCTGGCTCAGGCTGACTTCCTGGGCTCCCTTGATGCCGTTTGCCACCATTACGTACAGCGGCAAGAGGTAGAAGGCGAGTGCCGCAACAAGCACGGCCCACAGCAGAAGGCGTCCGGGTTGCAGTTTCATCGCTCTCGCTGGCGGAGGGTGCGTGCGAGGTACGGTACGACGACCAGGCAGGAGAGCAGCAGCATGACCACCGATGCTGCTGCGCCCAGGTTGTAGCGGGCAGCCCGGAACATCATTTCGAACACGAATATGGCTGGCACATCCGTGGCAAAGCCGGGACCCGGGCCGGACATCGAAAAGACCAGATCGAAGATCTTGAGCGAGACGTGCAGCAGAATGATGGCCGTGGACGACGTAATCGGCCACAGCATCGGTATGATGACGCTGCGGTACATGCGGGCTTCGCTGGCCCCGTCGATACGGGCCGCTTCGCGAACCTCGTTGCCTATAGCGGCAAGCCCGCCCATGTACATGGCCATCACGAAACCGGACAGCTGCCACGTGGCCGCAATGGCCACGGGAATCAGCGCCACGGGCACGCCCCACTGGATCTGGAATTCGGCTCCTGCCGGCCAGGCGGCCGCCAGAACCTGGTTGACAGACATCACGACCAAGGGGTCCGTGGTCCAGCCGGGGGCGAGCGGTCCCAGTCCTGCCAGTTCCAGCGCCGCATTTACGCCCAGCATTTCAAAAATGAGATTGATGCCGGTCTCGGGATTGAATAGCCAGCGCCACACTACGCCGGTGACGATGAACGACAGGGCATAGGGAAAAAGGAACGCACTGCGAAAGAAGTTTCGGGCCCGGAACTTCCGGTCGAGCAATATGGCAAGGGCGAGTCCCAGCCCCATGGCCATGGCGATAAACAGCACTGTAAACACCACCGTGTTGCGCAGGTCAGCCTGGAAGCGCGGCATCCTGAACATGTCCACGTACGTCTGGAAGAGCGGCTCGCGGAGGCTCAGGTCTATTGCGAGCGTCCGCCAGTTTGTGAGCGAGAAATAGAAGCTCGTGCCAATGAAGCCGTACACGAAGATGGCCGTGGCCACCAGCGATGGCAAGAGGACAAGAAGGGGCTCTCTGGACCGAAGAGCGCTGGAGCTGCGCAGCATGGCCCTAGCCGCCGAAGCCGCTCATGGCTGCCGCCTGCCTGAGTGTGCGCGCAAGCGCTTCCGCATTGCGGTCTACCACGAACACGATCAGGGCGTCGTTCAGTGCCTGCTGAAAATCCGCCGGTGCAGCCGAGCCATGCACCACCGTGGGCACTATGGTGTCCGTGGCGTAGGAATCCATGGACCAGTTGAGATATGCGCCGAAGCGTGTGCGGTCGCAGTCCGTGCGCGGGCAGATGGCTCCCTTCTTGAGATTGAAATCCTCCTGCACCTCACGGCGTCCGACGATCCGAAGCACTTTAAGTGCCTCTTCCCGGTGCGGGGCATTGCGTGCAAGCGTGAAGCCGTCGGAGACCACGAGGAAGGCGTTCTCGGTGCCGGGATGCGCCACCCAGCCGAAATCCACGTTGTCCGAGAGCCCGGCCTGCGCGAGCTCGCCGTATACCCAGTCGCCCATGGAATAGAAGGCGCAGCTGCCCTCGACGAGCTTGTCGACGGCCTGATCCCACGAAAGGGCCGCGTGGTCGGCATTGAGGTAGTCGAGCAGGCGCGAGTACGTGGCCACGGCCTCCAGCACCACCGGGTCATCGAAGCTCACGGAACCGTCCCACAGGCCGAGGTAGCGCTCCGGCCCCAGCACGCCCAGGAGCGTGTTTTCGAACATGATGCCGTTTGCCCAGATGCCGGAATCGCCCATGCACAGCGGCGCAAGGCCTGTCCCGGCAAGTTCGTCCGCGATCGCGAATAGCTCCTCGTGGCTCAGGCTCTCTCCTATCTCGATCCCGCGCCGTTCGACGAGAGGCTTGTTGTACCAGAGCGTGTTGCTGCGATGCAGATTGAGCAAGACCATGAAGGGGGCGCCGTCCTTGCTCACCTTGTCCAGGAGTGACGCCAGAACGACGTCGTACCAGCCCTCTTCCGCGTACAGTTCGTGCAGAGGGGCCGCAAAGCCCGGCTCCACGTACTGCGTCATCACTTCCGCCCCGTGGTGGGTCTGCCAAGTGTCCGGGGGATTGCCGCCCACCAGTCGCGTCTGCAAGACGGGTCTGGCGGCAGAGCCTCCGCCGCCGGCAATGGAGGCATCCACAATCGGAATGTCCGGATAGGTTGTGCGGAAGGCATCAAAGACCGTCTGCAGGGCCGCCGCCTCGCTTCCGGAAGTCCACCAGGAGAATACCTCCACGGAAGGCGTGTCCTCTGAAGTGCAAGCGGGACTCAGCAGGGCAAGTAGGACGGGAACGACGCGATACATGAATGCAGGCGGTCTACAGCCAGGTACTCCGGCTATTGCCCAGGTGGAGCTGGACCGTTTTCAGTTCGGTGAAATCATCCGTGGCAAACCGGCCAAGTTCGCGTCCCAGGCCGCTTTCCCGGTACCCGCCGAACGGCAGTTCGGGATAGCCGTCCATGAAGCAGTTAATCCAGATCGTGCCGGCACGTATGCGGCGGCTTGCCTGGAAGGCCGTATCCACATTGGCAGTCCAGACGCCGGCGCTTAGCCCGTAGAGCGTGTCATTGGCCATGGCAATGGCCTCTTCCGCGGTGTCGAACGTGAGAACCGACAGCACGGGACCGAAGATTTCGTCGCGCGCAATCGACATGCTCGCGCTTACGCCGTCAAACACAGTGGGTGCGACGTATCGCCCGCAGGAGGTTGCGAGTCTTTGTCCTCCCAGGCGCAGAGATGCGCCTTCCTCTTGCCCGCTCCGGATATAGGACAGGATCTTGTCGAGCTGGGCCTCATTGATGATGGCGCCCACCTTGGTCTCTTCGAGGAGCGGGTCGCCCACGGGCACGGACGCCGCGCGCTCGATAACGTGCCTGGTGAAATCCTTTGCGATGGAGCGCTGCACCAGGAGCCGGCTGCCGCTGTTACAGCACTCGCCCATGTTGAAATAGACGCCGAAGACAACAGCGTCGAGGGCCGCCTCCAGATCCGCGTCGGCAAAGACCATGTGGGGATTCTTGCCACCGAGCTCCAGCGAAACCTTCTTGAGCCCGCTGCCGGCTACGGCGGCAATATGACGGCCTACGCGCGTTGAGCCCGTAAACGAAAGGACATCCACAGCCGGATGCTCCGCCAGTCTGCTGCCGGCGGGTTGGCCGAATCCTGTCACCACGTTCAGCACGCCTTCCGGCAGGCCCGCCTCGTGGCACATGGCACTTAGGCGGAGCGTGGTGCCGGGCGTGAGTTCGCTGGGCTTTACCACGGCCGTGCATCCGGCGGCAAGGGCAAACGGCAGCTTCTGGCTGATGATGAGCAGCGGAAAATTCCACGGCGTAATCATGCCGACAACGCCGGCCGGCTCCCTCAGTACAAAGGCCAGCTTGTCCGTACCCAGCGTATTGTAGCTGTCGCCCGAGATGTGGCGCGCCAGCGTGGCGGCGTAGTCCCACAGATCGGCGGCGGCCTTCATTTCCTGGCGGGCCTGCGCGACGGGTTTGCCGCTTTCGAGCGTTTCGAGGCGTGCAAGCTCTGCGGTTTCGGAGCGGATGGCTCCCGCTACTTCGCTTAGCAGCCGGGCGCGGTGCCGACCACTCATCCGTGGCCAGGGGCCGAGGTCAAAGGCTTCTCTGGCTGCCGCAACCGCCGCATCCACGTCGGCGCGCGCGGCCTCGGGGTAGGAGGCAACAGCCAAATCGTGCGCGGGACTCGCGGTTTCGAAGCGCTTTCCCGAGAGGGCCTCCGCTTGCCTTCCCCCAATCCACATGTGTGCCGGGCGCGCTTCGCTCTGAAAGGTCATAATGCTCGATAGATGCTCAGGTGCTGTCTTGAATCATCTCCGCACCCTTTTCTCCGATCATGATAGAGCTTGCCTGCGTGTTGCCGCTGATCAGGCGGGGCATGATGGAGGCATCCACGACGCGCAGCGCGTCGACCCCGCGGACGCAAAGCTCCGGGTCGACGACGGCGGCTTCGTCCATGCCCATCTTGCACGATCCCACGGGGTGGTAGTCATTCTTGGACCACTTGCGGATGTAGGCGGCGATCTCGTCGTTGGACCGCACGCTGCGGCCGGGCAGTATTTCGCCGCTTATGAAGGGGCGGAAGGCAGACGCGCCCAGTATCCTGCGGCCCCAGCGCAGCCCCTCCACCGAAATGCCCAGATCGTACGGGTCGTCCAGAAAATTGGGATCAATCGCGGGCATCTCCAGCGGATTGGCGCTTCGCAGCGTAACACTGCCGACGCTGCGCGGGCGAAGATTGCACGTATTGATGGTAATCCCGTGTCCGCGGATGCGCATCCGGCCGTGGTCGACTACATAGGCGGGGAGACAGTGGATCTGGATGTCGGGTGAGCGCACCTTGTCCGAGCTTCGAACGAAGCAGCCGGCCTCCGCCACGCAGGCGGTCACCGGGCCGGTCTTGTAGAGCAGGTATTGCAGGCCGTGAAGCAGTGCGCGGTCCCAGCGGTCGTGCCCGTTGTAGCTGACCGGCTGGCTGCACTCGGCCGCTATGTATACGTCCATGTGGTCCTGGAAATTCTTTCCCACGCCGGGCAGGTCATGCTCGACGGCGATGCCGTGTCTCAGCAGCTCGTCTGCCGGGCCGATGCCGGAGAGCATCAGCAGCTTGGGAGAATTGACAGCGCCGCCGCTCAGGATGACCTCGCGCTCGGCGTACACCTTCTTCAATTGCCTGCCCCGGCGAAGGTAGGCTACGCCCTTCGCGCGATTCGACTCCATCAGCACGCGTGCTGCCTGGGCGTTGGTTCGCACCACCAGGTTCGGTCGGTCCTGCTGGGAGCGGATGAACGCGGTGGCGGCGCTCTCGCGGCGCACGTTGCGCTGCGTGACCTGGTAGAAGCTCACGCCGTCCTGCTCCTTGCCGTTCAGATCCGGATTGTACGGAATGCCGACTTCCTGCGCGGCGCGCACGAATGCCCTGGTCAGCACGTTGTGCTGCGTCTGGTCCGCAACGTTGAGCTCGCCGCCCTGGGCGTGATAGTGATCGGCAAAGCGCTCGTTGTTCTCCGACCTGCGGAAAAACGGCAGAACGTCGTCGTAGCCCCAGCCCTTGCATCCGAATTCCAGCCACTCGTCGTAATCCAGCCTGTGCCCCCGGATGTAGATCATGGCGTTGATCGAGGTGCTTCCACCAAGTGTTCGCCCCTGCGGGTAGTGCATTTCCCGGTTATTGACGTGCTTCTGGGGCACGGTCTGGAAGCCCCAGTTCACCTTGGGTCCCGTGAGCTTGGTAAAGCCGGCTGGCAGGTGTATCAGCGGAGACGAGTCCGGGCCTCCGGCCTCCAGGAGCAGCACACGCACGGACGGATCCTCGCTCAGGCGGCTGGCCACAACGCAGCCGCTGGCGCCGGCTCCCACAACAATGTAGTCGAATGCGTCCATGTCACCTGCCGCGATACGTTGGACGGCGACGCTCGCTGAAGCTGGCTGCACCCTCGCGCGCATCCTCCGTTCCGGCGCTCAGCGCGCCCGCCAGTATTTCCAGGTTGGAAGCGTTGCCGTCGATGGCTTGCTTGGCAAGCTGCACGGCCACCGGCGCGTGTGCTGCTATGCGGCGGGCCACGTCCATGGTGCGCGGAAGCAGCTCCGCTGCGGGGACAAGGGCGTTGACCAGTCCCCACTCCAGGGCCTTTGCGGCATCGATGCGGTCTCCCAGGAAGATCATCTCCTTGGCACGCGCCGGACCCACGAGTTCCGGCAGCCTGGATGTGGCTCCCCAGCCGGGTACCGCGGCGATGGAAACCTCCGGCAGGCCGAACGAAGCAGAGTCGGCGGCAATGCGCAGATCCGCCGCCAGTGCGAGTTCGAGGCCACCGCCGAGGGCGAAGCCCTGGACCGCCGCAATGACCGGCATGCCCAGACTCGCCAAGCGTCCAAATACGCGGTGTCCTTCCCGCATCCAGGAGCGCCACATGTCAAGGGGCTCAAGGGCCGCCCAGGCACGGATGTCGGCTCCGGCGCAGAAGGCGCGCTCTCCCTTGCTGCCAAGAACCACGACCCGCGTGTCTCTGCTGCGCTCCAGCGTGCAAATCTGCTCTTCCAGAGCGCGAAGCATGGATATGTCCAGCGCGTTGAGCTTGTCGGGACGATCCAGCGTCAGCTGCGCCACGTGGTCTTCGTGCGTCAGATGAACCGTGCCCATGGCAACTCAGATTGTCAGGCCCATGGGCCCGGGGTCGAACAGGCGAGAATCCATGGCCTTGATGTCGGGGCTTACCGCAAGCGCAAGCGTGGTTTGCGCAAGCACGTCGCGCTCCAGGTCGATGCCGGGTGCGATTTCGGTGACCACGAGGCCGCTTTCCGTAAGGCGCAGCACGCAGCGCTCGGTGATGTAGGTGACCTGCTGTCCCGTCTTGCGGGCACGCCGGCCGCTGAAGCTGACGTGCTCAACCCTTGGGACCAGCTTCTGCACGGCGCCTTCGCGGTCTATATGCAGCTGCCCGTTCTCGATGCGCAGCCGCAACCCGCCGGCGGTATAGTAGCCGCTGAATACCAGATGGCGCGCCGATGCCGTGATATCTATGAAGCCCCCGACGCCAGCCGTAATGTGAGGCCGCGCAGCCAGTCTTGAGACATTCACGTTGCCCTCTTCGTCTATTTCGAGGAAGGATAGGAGACTGCGGTCAAATCCTCCACCCTGGAAATAGGTGAATTGATCGGGCGAGGACAATATGGCATCCGCGCCGGCGGCACAGCCGAACTGAAAGTCCGTCAGCGGGACGCCGCCAACGGCACCCTGTTCGATGACCCACGTCACGGACCCCGCAAGGTTCTCCTCCAGGAGTATTCTCGGCACGAGCGCGGAAATCCCAAAGCCCAGATTTACCGCCTCGCCTCGCCTCAGCTCCATGGCTGCCCTTCGGGCGATCGGCTTTGCAGGATTCCAGGGTGCAGCAGTGAATTCGCTTTCGGGAGGCCGGATTGCTCCGCTGATGGCGGGCTCATAAGGCGTCTCGGTCGTCTGCATTTGATCCGGAGCGATAACGACGTGGTCGACAACGACACCGGGCACGCGTATCGACTGCGGCGCCAGGGTGCCCTCGCTGACAACGCGCTTTACCTGTGCCAGCACCAGCCCGCCGTTGTTGTGCGCGGCCAGCGCCTGGTCGTAGATGCCGAGAAAGGCTCCCTCGTGCTCGGTGGAAATGTTGCCCTTTTCGTCGGCTGTCGTGCCTCGAATGACGGCTACGTCAACGGGAATCGCGCGATAGTATAGCCATTCGTCGCCGTCGAACTTCACGCGCTGTACGAGTTCGTCCGTCGACCGCTCATTCATGCGCCCTCCCAGGAGCCTCGGATCCACGAACGTGTCCATGCCTACCTTCGAGAGCACTCCCGGCCGGTGTGCCGCGGCCTCCCGGTGCATGTGGTACAGGATGCCGCTCGGCAGGTTGTAGGCCTCAACGGCGTTGTCGCCTATCATGCGCCAAATCCGGGGTGAAGGCATGCGGGAGGGACCGCTCGGCAGCGAGCCCGCCACCACGCGCGTCAGCAATCCCGGACGGGCGAGGTGGTCCACGCCGTCGATCCCGTACATGTCGCCGGCGGCAATGGGATGGATTGCCGTCAGGTTTCTGGGGCGCCCCGTGGCTTCGAACCGGTTCCCGATGGCGGCCAGGAGGGCGTCCGGACAACCCAGCCCGCTTGAGCTGCTGACCGTCACTACAGCACCGTCGGGAACGAGCGCTGCCGCTTCCTCAAGGCTGATTACCTTCGTGCGTCGAGGCATGGAGGAAGGCATGACTGTCGCGCTGCAATTCCGAACTATTGCGCGTAGCGGACGGGCGTTCGCCTGCCTGAACGCGTGGACTCAAGCACGGCCAGGGCGACGGCCAGCGACCGGATGCCGTCCTCTGCCGTTGCCGCGGGCTTGCCTGCACCGTCAACCGCGCGGTTGAAATGCCGCACGGCACGGGTATACAGGTCTTCATGCTCTCCTAGGTCGAATTCCGTTCGCACATCACCGCGCCGAACAAAGACGCGACCCACGGCGCGCTGCGTCATCACTTCCTCCGCGATGAGCGAGCCTTCCGTCCCGTGAATCTCCAGACCCGTACCCGCGTGCGCTACCGTAAAGGCATCATGAAACTGCGCCAGCGTGCCGCGACTGAATCGCATGACACCCATGACGGCGTCCTCGACGCTGCCTGATGCAAGGCCCTGGCTGGCAGAGATCGCGGATACCTCTTCGACCTCGTCATCCAGCACAAAGCGGAGCGTGTCGGTGTCATGCACGGTGACATCCAGGATGACGCCGGCGCCCGCCGTCGGCTCGTGAATGCGCCATGTGCGCAGGTTCTTCGGCAGGGATACCGCGTGAAAGACGCGCGCCGCGAGCGGCCTGCCAATGGTGGCTTCACGCAACAGCCGGCGCAGCGCGCGGTGCGTCACCGCGTTGCGGAGATGGTGATTGGTGCCCATGACGACGCCGGCCTCCTTGCAGGCCTCGGCCATTTCCAGGGCGTCATCAAGCGCAAGCGCCAGGGGCTTTTCGCACAGTACGTGCCGGCCGTGCCTTGCGGCTGCCAGTGTTTCGGCCTTGTGGCGCTCGTTGGTTGTGCAGATATAGACGACGTCGACTTCGGTGTCGGAGATGAGCGCTTCCACGCTGTCATACGACCGCGGTATGCCGCATTCGTCGGCAAATCGGCGGGCGCGGTCGCCGGAGCGGCTCATGAGGGCGACCACGCGGCTGTCTTTCTGGCTGTTGATAGCGCTTATCATGTACTGCCTGGCGATGGTGCTGGCGCCAATAATTCCCCATCCCTTTGTGCTTGCCATGGTACCGTTTGGTGTTTGAAGGCAGGAAACTACAAAAAGGCATTCAACTTGTAATTGGAGCGGGGGTGCGTCTACCTTACAGGTATGTCGAATGGTGCAGCTTGGCGCAGCCTCGATTCAGGGTGCGGACTCCGGCTTGCTGCCGCGGTGGCACTGGTAGCGGTGCTACTGCTCCAGGCGGGGGAGGGCCGTGCGCAATCGCTGCGCGGCTTTGTCACGGATGCCGAAAACGGCGCGCCGCTTGAGCTGGTCCACGTCGTGCTCAGCTCCGCAGACGCGGCCGCAAAGGGCGCCGTCACGGACGTGGACGGATCATACCTGGTGGCTGGCCTCGAGCCGGGACGCTACGTGCTTCGCGCGTCGCGCGTGGGTTACAATACGTTTGCAGACACGCTGGATCTTGAGCTGGCCGACAGCCGCGCACTGAATATCGAGCTTCAGCCGGGTTTCGCCCTTCAGGAGGTTGTCGTCGAGTCGGAAGGGGCCCGCACCACGGCCGGGTTCCGATCCGTGCGGCCGCGGGATATCGCCCGGATACCCACGCCGGATTTGACCGGCGACCTTGCCGCCTACCTGGCGACAATGCCGGGCGTGGTGGCGCTCGGCGACCAGGGCGGACAACTGTTCATTCGCGGAGGCGAACCCGCTCAGAATCTCGTGCAGATAGATGGGGTGCTCATCTACCAGCCCATGCATATTCTCGGCTTCTATTCCGCTTTTCCCTCCGGCATCATCAGTCGCAGCGATATTCATGCTGGCGGATTTGGCAGCTCGTTTGGCGAGCGCATCTCCTCCGTCATCGACGTGACGGCGCGCACCGGAAGCAGCCGGGTGTACGCCGGTAGCGCGACGCTCTCCCCGTTCATCAGCAGCGTACAGATGGAAGGCCCGATTCTGCGCGACAGGGTATCGGTGCTGGCTTCCGTGCGTCAGTCGCTGGTGGAGCGTGGAGCTTCCCACATCATCGGGCGCGAGTTGCCCTTCAACTTCGGGGACGCATTCTTCAAGCTGGCGGGCAACACGACCGAATCGAGCCGGGCGTCGCTGATCGCGCTGCGAACCTTTGACAGGGGAACGCTGCACGAGGGACCCGACCCCGACGAAGTCCGGTGGGGGAATCTGGCCACGGGGCTGCGCTATCTCGTGCTCCCGCGCAAGTTTCCGCTCTCGGCCGACATTCGTGCTTCCTGGTCGAGGCTGGCTACCGAACTGGGCCCGCGGGCAGATCACCTGCGAGAGAGTCGCATAGCCAGCCGGCACCTGTCTGCCGAGGCAACCTTTTACGGTGACCGAACGGACGTGGACGCCGGCATTGCGCTTCGCGTGGTTTCGACAAGCAGCAGGCTGGACGGATTGTATCAGCGCATCGACGTGGACTCCGAGCGCGCGCAGCATGTCGCAGCGTTTGTGGAGCCGCAATTCCGGATCGGGTCCGGATTGCGGCTGAGCGCCGGTGTGCGAGTCCAGTTCTTCGACATGCGCTTTGCGCCGTTCTTGGAGCCTAGGTGGCGTTTTGAGTGGGAGACCGGCCGGCATCTCTTCAGTGCTGCCGCCGGAATCTACTACCAATCCGTTCTGGGTCTTTACGACCGGCGGGATGCGGCCAGCGTTTTCACTGCCTGGACCTCCGCGCCGCGCAAACGCCTGGGGAGCGACGACATCCGGGCAGGACGGGCCCAGCGGGCGATTCACGCTCTTGCGGGGTACAGACTAGGGTTGCTTGCCGGATTGCAACTTGCGGCCGAGGCCTATGCCAAGCGCCTGGATAACCTGTACATCGCGGAATGGACGGCCTATCCGCGCTTTACGACCCGGCTGCAGCCGGCAGACGGCCTTGTGCGTGGCATCGACCTGCGGCTTGAAATGCGAATGGGATCCTTGTTCGGGCAGGTCGGCTACGGCTATGCTGCCACGCGGTATTCGGCCAGGCAGGCCTCGCTCCGACTCTGGTACGGCATGGAGGAGTTGGCATTCAATCCTCCGCACGACCGCCGGCACCAGGTCAATGCCGTATTCGGCGCGACGGTTCTCGGATTCGAATTGGGGGCCCGGTTGGCGTTCGGCTCGGGACTTCCCTTCAGCCGGGCCGTGGGTTTTGACGGCTTTGCACTGGTGGACGATGTAACGAGCATTGCTGAGCGCCCGGGCTTTCGGCGAGTCATCTACGAGCGACCCTATGACGCGCGCCTGCCCACGTATCACAGGCTGGATATGTCCGTGGCCAGGACATTCGAAGCAGCCGCCGCGGAAATCACGGTGCAGGCGAGCGTGCTCAACGTCTACGACCGACGAAATCTCTTCTACCTGGACGTATTCACGCTGCAGCGTGCTGACCAGCTTCCCTTTCTTCCTTCACTGAGCCTGAAGGCTGCCTTCTGATGCGATACGCCTTTGTGCTGGTCATTGCCCTTGCCCTGCTTCAGACAGGCTGCGAGGAAGATGTGGTCGCGGTTACCGGGACGGACATCCCGTTTTCCGTATTCGGGGCGCTTACGCCCCAGGCCGATACGCAATGGGTACGCGTCTATCCTGTGGAAGGGCGCCTTGAGCCCGCAGGAAGGGAGCCTCTGGACGCGGTGGTCACTTCGAGGGCGGAGCAGGCGGGTACCATGCAAACATGGAGTGATTCGCTTATCCGCGATCCCGGCCGCCTTTTTGCCCACGTTTTCTGGCATCCCTTTGCCGTCGAACATGGAGAGCTGTACAGCTTAGTGGTACGGCGAAGCGACGGCGAAGCGTCACGCGTTTCGGTTCGCGTGCCCGATGAAGCAACGCTCGTCATGCCGCCGCCCGCAAACGTGGCGCCATCGCGGCTAAGGGCATTCGTAGCCGGGGATGTGCCCAACCTCATCCGCATTGAAGTAACGTATCAGTATCGGTACATTACGCCCGGCGGCGTGGAGAGCGGCCAGACTGTCTTCCAGTACGACGACCAGAAGCGCCGCGTAGACGGAGGCTGGATCATTGATCTCATGCCGGCACCCGATCTGCGCGGGCTGCAAAACGAATTGGCAGAGTACATTCCCCTTGATCCGACCATTGGTCTAAGACTGACTCGTCTCATTTTGCGCCTCATCGTGGCTAACGCTGAATGGGAGCCGCCAGGCGGCGTCTTTGATCCGGAGGTTCTGGTACAGCCTGGCAACATGAACAATGTGGAAAACGGGTTCGGTTTCCTGGGCGCCGGCTACCGTCTGAGCGCCACCTGGATCCCTCGTGACACGCTCATCGTGGTGGGCTGAAGCGCGATTGCCATGGAGATAGCCGTATGCGTCAAGCAGACGCCGGATACCGAAGCCCGGATCGTTCCCGCGCCCGATGGCCGGAGCGTGGCGGCAGAGGACGCGACATGGATAATCAACCCACATGACGAGACGGCAGTAGAGCTTGCACTTAGGCTCCGCCAGGACTTCGGAGGCACCGTCACGGTCTATAGCCTGGGCCCGTCCAGGGTGGAGAAGGCGATCCGCGAGGCTTTGGCCATGGGAGCAGACCGCGGCGTGCATCTGAGTTGCGACCAGATGCCGGAGGATGGCGCGCAGACAGCCCGCGCTCTGGCCGGCGTGCTCCGCGAGCGCCGGCACGAACTGATTTTGACCGGGGAGATGGCCATTGACACGCAAGGGGCCCAGGTGCCGCAGCGCCTGGCCATGCACCTTGGCCTGCCGTGCATCACCGCCGCCGAATCCGTCGCCGTGGAAAATGGTCAGTGCCAGGTCCGTCGCATGGTGGAAGGGGCGGAGGAACAGGTCCGGTGCGCCTTGCCCGCCGTGCTCGGCATAAACCGTCGCCTGGCGGAGCCGCGCTATCCCTCCTTCAGGGGCATTATGCAAGCCAAGCGCAAGCCCGTGGAGACCGTCGATGTGCCGCCCTTCGAGAGCCAGATGCGCACGCTGGGCGTGCGAGCTCCCGGCCGCAAGGCAGCCGGCCACATCCTGGGCCACGAGGAGGGCGCGGTCGATGCTCTGATAGGCCTGCTGCGGCGGGAAGCGAAGGTGATCTGAATGGGACCTGTTCTAGTGGTGACGGAAGGCGCTGCCGGCGCTGTCAGCAGCGCCAGCCGCCAGGTATTCACCATGGCGTCACAGTTGGCGGATGCCGGCGGCTCGGAATGGGTGGCCCTTGTGTATGAGCCTTGCGAGGGAGGCCTGGCGGGACCCGCCAGGGTGCTGCAGGTGGCGGAGGAGTCGCTTTTGGATTATGATCCGGAGACCTACGCCAGCGTCGCAGCGCAGGCCGCCCGGCACCTCCAGGCAGAGGTTGTGCTCATGGCTGCGACGGCGACAGGGAGAGACCTTGCGGCCCGCGCGGCGCATCTTCTCGGTGCCGCGCTGGCGCAGGATTGTACGGGGTTTGCGCTTCAGGACGGTCGGCTCAGCTTTACCCGGACGCCCTACGGCGGCAAGATCATTGAGGAGGTAGCACTAGGGACGCGGCCGATGGTAGCCACGCTGCGTCCCCGCACGTTCCTGGCGCTGGACGCCTCCGACGTGGTTGCTTCAGAGCCATTTCGGGCGCAGCTGCCGGATCCCCGCATCACGGTAAGCCGAAACGAGGGCCGTACCTCCGGTCGCCCGGATGTCACGGACGCGGCCATCGTGGTAAGCGGGGGAAGGGGTATGCAGGGTCCCGAGCACTGGCCAATCCTGGAGGCGCTGGTGGACGCGCTCGGTCCCACCGCGACGCTTGCATGTTCGCGCCCCGTAAGCGATGACGGATGGCGGCCGCGCTCCGAGCACGTCGGACAGACCGGCCGTACTATTGCGCCGGATCTCTACGTCGCATGCGGGATTTCGGGGGCGATCCAGCATGTGGCCGGCATTGCCGGCTCGCGCTGCATAGTCGCGATCAACAAGGATCCGGAGGCTCCCATTTTCCGGGTCGCCGATTACGGTATTGTCGGCGACCTGTTCGACGTGGTTCCGGAGCTGACGGACCGGCTGAAGGCATTGGGATAGCAGGCCGCACCCTTGGGTGAGGGCTAACTGCGCTGCGTGCTCCTCAGCGCACTGAGCTGCGGCGCCGATTTCTGCCTTCTTATCAATGCGAGGGCATAGCCGTATATCATCGAGGCAAACGGTTCGAATAACTCATTTCCGCAGAGATTAACTGATAATGAGATTCGCGAACAGGTTCTTTGGCCTGATTGGCGACATTTAGAATTAACGGCGACGACAATTAGAATTAACGGGACTTGACGTCGTCTTGTGAGTGGACCGGCCGGTTTGTTCGGTCAGTCCACAAGCGAGATGGTAAAGGATGCGCAGGTCCTGCTTCTACG
>CAZXEU010000183.1:0-4027 GCA_964639665.1 uncultured Rhodothermaceae bacterium
GTGCCGTTAGCCACCCGACGGAGCGCCGACACGTTTCAGTAGGCGCGGCACCTGATGGGCCCGGCCCAAATGAGGCATCCAAGAGGCTGGAAGCGAAGCTACGAGCTCCAGCGGCTGCTCCTGAACCGGATGCGGCGCCGACAGACGGAAGCAATGCAGAGCAAGATTGCGCCCATCGAACAGCCGCTGGGCACCGTAGCGCACGTCGCCCAGCAGCGGATGACCCCGGCGCGCAAACTGGGCGCGAATCTGGTGAGGCCGGCCTGTGTGCATGCTTATCTCCACCAGGCTTACTCCTTCCTCGCACCCGCATGCCTTCCACTGCAGCCGGGCATGTTTCGCCCCGGGATCGCCCGCGCTCGCCACCCACACCTGGCGCGACTCCTTGACCAGGTAATCCTCCCAGGTGCCTCCTCCTCGCATGGATCCGGTCACAAGTGCCAGGTACCTCTTCTGTACCTGCCGGGCCCGAAAGGCTGCGCTGAGGCGGCGGGCAGCCTTGGACGTTCTGGCGAGGACCATGGCACCGGACACAGGCCGGTCCAGCCGGTGCACCGGAGCCAGGTATACGTTCCCCGGTTTATGGTACTTCTCACGCAGATAGGCCTTGCCCAGTGCGGCAGCAGTCGGGTCACCCGTGCGGTCTTCCTGCGAGAGCAAGCCGGCCGGCTTGTCAATGCCCAACACGTGATTGTCCTCGTACAGGATCCGGAATTGCACTAGTCCGCGATTGTTCGGGATACGCTACTTCTAGCCCATGTGCCGCTGCTAATGATCCCGTGAAGATCTCCTACACGGCAGAGCTCCTGCGAAAATCCATCCATCTGTGCACAGCCATGGTGCCGCTGTGCATACTGGCGGTCGGCAAGTGGCCGGCGGCCTTGGCCTTCGCGTTACTGGCCGCTGTCGCGCTGGTCTACGACGTGCTCAGGGCCCGGTCCGCTAGGGTAGCCCGTTGGGTACACAATAGTGTTGGCTTCATGCTCCGCAAATCGGAATGGTCCCGTAACCGCGTGGTGGTAAGCGGAGCTACCTGGGTGCTGATCTCCCTGGTGGTCGTGACTACGCTGTTTCCGGCTCGCATTGCCGTGCCGGCCCTGGTCATGTCGCTCGCAAGTGATGCGGCAGCGGCAATTGTGGGCAGGCAGATCGGCCGCAACAGGTGGCCAGGCACCCGCCGTACGGTGGAAGGAACGATCACTTTCGTCGCATCCGGCCTCGCCATCATGGCACTGTTTCCCGGAATTGCCTTTTGGGCTGGTGCGGGAGCCGTAGTGGCGGCAGCGCTGGCGGAAATCCCGACACGGCCACTGGATGACAACCTCCGCGTACCGCTCACGGCTGCAACAGCGCTTTTTTTCCTGGACCTGCTTGTTGCCTGAAGCGCGCCAACGTTCATGGCAGGCGGCTCAGGCCGAGACCCACGAACAGACCCGGCCGGTCCAGCCTGTACGTGAGGTCCAGCTGCACTGGAGTTCCCCAAATCTCGGCGAGCGAAATCGTCAGCTCGTGGTGTCCGCCGCCCACGGCGGCGTGACCGCCGGATATCCTGATACCGGTACCCCGATCCACCAGCTGTCTGAGTCCAAGGAATTCAAATGCGGATGTCTGGAAATCGTGCTCCCAGAAGAGTCCGAATACGCGCGCGCCCACGTAGACTGTACCCCTGCCTGCGCGCAGCATGCCGAACGAAGAGACAGGGCCAGGCGTGCCATCAATTGCTGATCTGCGCACTGCGGGCAGAGCGCCGCTTGCCGTGGCGGCAAACAGCCGAACGGATAGACGATGAGAGACCGGCCTGTGGCGAAAGAACGTACTTGCATGTCCGTCTATGCGAGCTGCGACGCGGAAGAACTTGCCACCACTGCCCGAATTGGAGGGGCCGCCTCGCTCGACTTCCACACCCAATCCTCGCACCGGTCCAAGCCGAAAGGGTGCGTGAGGATCACCCGCCGATACGGCAAGCGAAACGGACTGCAAGCCTTCCTCCAGGACCACTGGGTTCGATCGCAGCGCTTTCCGGAAAGGCCAAAACCGTTCCATAACGGTCTCCATGGATGCAAACCGTTCCACATGCCCGGCCAGTGACAAGCGAATCCACCGGGATGCGTATCCCGCGCGGATCTGGCCTGTCCGGGCCGATACGTAATCGAAGTAGTCACGGCCACCGAGCAGCGTATGAAGCGAATTAAGTGCAGGCGAAACTATGGGGCTGATCCACTGCTGCGCTGTAGTGCGCCCGTAAGAGGCTTGAGTCGCGAATCCCCGTACCCATCTTCGGCTGGCCTGTACTTGATAGCGGGCCCTTCCCGCGGCTGTGGGCTGGCCTACCCTGCCCCTAAACCGGGTTCGGTGGTCAAATTGCAGTGTCCGGCTTGCTCCGAGAAGGAATCCTTCCACGCGATTGAAGCCCAGCCAGGGCTCCTGTCCCCGGATGGAAGGCCACGAAAACTGGGGCTCATCCCACGGAAGCAATGCCGGGCGTCGATTGCCAATCGCGGGCAGGGCCGTGAGCAGCGTCAGTCCGCGTCGCGGGAGCATGTCCCACGCCTCTGCCTCCGCAGGTGTAAGGGCAACGAATCCTTGTCCCAGCAGGAACAGGTCATCCTCGAAGACGGACGCGCTGTCTACAAGCGTTCGATCCCTCTCGGCATACAGGCTCTCGGGCACACTGACATTCAGGCGGTGGTCAGAAAGCTGGGATACCTGGTGCAGGACCGCCTGAACGGGCTCCCTGCCCGCAGATATCCGGCCCTCCAGTCGTATGCTGAGCGGTAGCCAGAGGGAGTCCACTGCCAGGAATTGCTGTCGGTAAAACACGTCCCATTGCTGAACGGGAGGATGCCAGCGCACATGCCGGGCCGGCCGCAATTCTGCAGCTACGAGCGCATACGTGCTGTCCATTACCGAAATCCGCCCCGTGAACGTAGCCTCAAGAATCGTCTTCGGGGCCACATAGATATCATATACGGTCCCCTGATCCATCCTGCGATGCCCCGCAAATGTGAATTGGTAGTGCATGAGGGCATCCGGATGCGTCGGGCCAATAAAGCGGTGCGACTGTATCTGAATGTGGTCCGCCGACAGGTCGACCACGGTATGATCCAGACCCAGGTCCCGGTAAAAGTCTGCCGTCTCGCGCCGCGAGAGTACCACGTCCCTGCTGCCACGGCCGCGATCCCAGAAGCTGTCAAAAACCGCCTCGCTCACCAGGACGATTTGTTCGCGGCTTTCCAGCGTGATGCGCGTGTATCCCCGCATTTTTCTGGTCAGAAGCCCTGCCCGGCGCGTCGCCTTGCCCTCTATGGCCTTGCGCATCACGTTTTCGGCAAAATCCTCTCCCGTGACCAGGACTTCATCCAGCATGTACACGGCGGGCTGCAGATCCACAACCAGGTTTCGGTTGTCATCGGGGCCCAACGGCACGCGGTGGGTCTGAAAGCCCACATGCCGCACCACGACCACCTGCGGCAGCGTCTGGAGCACAAGCTCGAAGCGGCCCTCCCGGTTGGTAATGGTTCCACCAGACTCGGCCACCACGTGCGCAGCCTCAAGCGGAAGGCCCGAGTGCGCCTCCCGCACGAGTCCGCGCACCAGGATCTGGGCAGGCACTGCATTTGGCAGTGCCAGACCCAGGACGACGAGCAAGGCTGCGCGGGACACGGGTAGCCACGCGTGACTAGAATATCCGCGCCATCCCGTAGCCAAGCGCAAAGGCCTCGCCGGGATGCCACGCCAAATCAAGCCTCAAGAAGCCCAATATCCCGCTAAGCGACATACCCACCTCGTGGTGTCCCGCGGCAGCCCTGAGGTCCGCCAAGGCCCACGTGTGGGCGTGTGCGCCGAACACCAGAATGCTGTAACCCCTTTCCACCAGCGGCCGCAGCCCGAGTATCTCAAAGGGGATCGTGCGGAAATTGTGCTCCCAGAAGAACGCGACGGCGTGCCGGCCCTCGTAAGGCCGACCCTGCAGCGTGCGCAGCGAGCCGAAAGGACGCAATCCGGCAGCCCCGCCCTCCACCAGAAA
>CAZXEU010000184.1:0-5914 GCA_964639665.1 uncultured Rhodothermaceae bacterium
CAGGTACCTGCCGCCGAAGATTAGCAATAGCGCGGCCAGCGCGACCGGAAGCCAAAAACGCCCAGTCTCCCGCGGCTGAACCTCGTCGCCTGTCAGCGGCCGCCCGGATATGCGCAGGTTTTCCTCGTAGACGCCGCGAAAGATGCGGCGCATATGCCCCCGATTATGCAGTCGGGTCCAACTCATCGGTGCTCGCGCATCATGCACATATTCCAATATCGTACGCAGCCGGCTCGGCTGCGGTCCTGGAGCACGGGCTCGTGATGTCCAGGAACGTCATTTGCTGTCCGGGTCCAGAGGCCAACTCCCGGGTGTCACCTGGCGCATCTAGACGGGCTACGCAATCACTGGCCAAACCAGCCGTCCCATGCAGATCCGCTGCGTAAAGTGCAGCAAGCGCACGGCGCTGCGTATTGCCATTTAGCGCCCGGACTATGCTCAGGCGGTCCGGACGCGGTTGGCATGCCTGGCTGGAGCGAGGCTGGAGCACACCCCGCGATGGCACTGGCTAAACCGCAATTGGAGCCTTTATGCCCGGGTGATGACGATAGTTTTCAAGGGCAAAGTCCTCGTACCGGTAGTCAAAGATAGAAGGCGGGCGCCGCTTGATGACCAGTTGCGGCAGAGGCAAGGGATTCCGTTTCAGCTGCAGGCGAATCTGGTCCATGTGGTTAAGATACGCGTGTGCGTCCCCGATGGTATAGATAAGATTCCCGACTTCGAGATCCGTCTGCTGTGCGACCATGTGTGTGAGCAACGCATACTGCGCAATGTTGAACGGCGCGCCAAGAAAGAGATCATTGGACCGGATATACAATTGGCAGCTCAGCTTGCCGGCGGCAACGTAGAACTGATAGAACATGTGGCAGGGCGGCAGCGCCATTTCGTGCACCCGACTTGGGTCCCATGCGCTGACTACGTGCCGGCGGCTGTAGGGGCGTTTCCGCAAGGACTCAATTACGGCCGCAATCTGGTCCGTGCCGCAAAAATCCCGCCACTGCCTGCCATAGACCGGACCGAGGTCTCCATGCCTTTCGGCAAAGTCGCCGTCCTCCTGGATGCGCTTTTCGAATGCTTCCTTATGCGTCTGCCATTCGTTCGAGTTGGGTTCGGGTACGGCGGTCCCGGAAGATTCCAGATACTTGGCCAGCGGCCAGTCCGTCCATATAGAGATACCGGCGTCCACTAGTGGCTTTATGTTGGATGAGCCCGTAAGAAACCACAGCATTTCATGAGCAAGCGCACGGAACCACACGCGTTTCGTCGTCACAATCGGGAAGCCTTCTTCAAGGTCAAACCGCATCTGGTAACCGAAAACGCTAAGCGTGCCCGTCCCCGTGCGGTCCTCCTTTCGCTCTCCATGCACCAGCACGTGCTCAAGAAGATCGAGATACACTTGCATACTGCACGACCTGACCGGTACTGCGGAACGTGGGAATCCGCGGAGCTGTTATTCCCGCAATAGCATAGCAAAGTTAAGTCAATCCGTTGGCCCCATGGATCCCAATCTTCACCAGCAGCAGGGTATCAATCATTTGAACAAGGTTTTGGCGTATGCCCCCCTGGTAGCTTCCGATGGCGAGGCAACCGTACATCTGACTTTCGAGGACTGGCACGTACTGGCGGACACGCTGTTTCGGATGAACACACCGAAGGAATTCCTGCCTTCTGCCATTGTTGACTTCAAGGTCAGCAGTGACGGGCAGGCCATCGAGCTGGACACGGCTGACTTTCGCATTTCGGTGGAGATGTTCTGAGCGGCACGCTCTGGTGTCGACTGGTGCAATGGATTTCCAGCCTGCGGCTGCACTCGGTGCGCCGACTTGCAAGGTGAGGTTGCATTGTTGGCTTCAATGATGAAGCTCCGAGGCATTGAAGAAATCGCGTTCGGGAGCGCCCGCATCCCGTGGCGAATGCTGCGTTTGGCCACTGCCGACGCTGGTTCCGGTCCGGCGGGCACTTCGGGAGCCCTAATCGGCACGCCTTTCGGCCAGGCCGCTTGATAATGGATGCATGGCCGCGCCGCGTTGCCCTGGAATCGCGGCATGGCTTTATGGCGCATCAGCGCATAGATTTAAGCCAGTTGCCCGGAGCGAACCCTGACCTGCCCCGCAATGGCGTCGATACTACTAATTGGAACGCTGGATACAAAAGGGGCTGAATTGGCCTACGTTCGTGACCTCATCAATGAAAGGGGGCACGCCGTCTCGGTCATGGACTGCGGCGTCATGGGGGATGCCCCGTTTGCGGCCGATATTCCGGGCGAAATCGTTGCACGTGCCGGAGGTAGCACGCTTGAGGAGCTCAGAGCAGCAGCGGATCGCGGCGCGGCGCTGGAAGTGATGACGCGCGGTGCTTGTGCGCGGCTGCAGGCACTCGTGGAAGAGGAAGGCGTGCAGGGCGTGCTGGGGCTGGGGGGTTCGGGGGGTACTGTCGTGGCTACAGCCGCCATGCGGACCCTGCCAGTTGGCATTCCGAAGGTGATGGTGTCCACCATAGCGTCAGGGGATGTGGGACCGTATGTCGGCGTTGCGGACATCACAATGATGTATTCGGTGGTCGATATAGCTGGCCTCAACGGCATATCTAGGCGCATTCTGGGAAACGCAGCGGGCGCGGTGTGCGGCATGGTGGAGCAGGCCGTACCGGAAATCGAAGAACGACCTATTGTTGCGGCGACCATGTTTGGTGTTACTACCCCGTGTGTGGATCGCGTAAGGAAGCAGCTGGAAAGGGCCGGGTTTGAAGTTATCGTGTTTCATGCCACGGGAAGCGGCGGTCGTGCCATGGAGGCGCTCATTGACAGTGGCTACATCAGCGCAGTTGCGGACATCACAACCACGGAGTGGTGCGACGAAGTGGTCGGGGGCGTCCTTAGCGCAGGCCCGGATCGACTGGGTGCGGCCGGAAGGCGCGCACTGCCCCAGGTCGTGTCCTGCGGGGCACTGGACATGGTCAATTTCTGGGCATTGGATACCGTTCCGGCAAGGTTCAATGGTCGCAATCTTTATCGACACAACGCAAACGTGACGCTGATGCGGACTACACCGGAGGAAACTTCACGCATTGGCAGGGAAGTAGGCAGGAAGCTGGCCCGGGCGGCAGGGCCGGTAACGCTGCTGCTACCGGGGCGCGGAGTGAGCGCTATTGATGCGGACGGGCAGCCGTTTCATGATCCCGCGGCTAACGCGGCACTGTTTTCTGCGCTGCGGAAGCATGCGGGACCGTCCGTTGATGTTAGGGAGCTGGACCTGCACATAAATGATCCGGCATTTGCAGATGCCATCGCAAGCCAATTGCTTAGGTACATGAGCTGACCTTGCTGCCAGCCATGAGGGGCGCGCGGGCCTTGCCCCGGCATTCACACTAGACAACGCATGACCGTCATATGCGACGCCCCAGGGGTGCCGTTCGCGCGAGGCAGTGAAAACCGGATCTGAACGCAGAAGGCCGAAGGGTGTAGTTTGCCTGGACACGCAGCTTAGCCCCTGGCGATCGGAAACTGCCCCGCAATAGCAGATGGAGCAATCCGCATGACTGTCGCCGGTGTACTACCCAGGCACGATGCCAGCTCGGCTCCCGGGAAGGCAAATGGCAAGGCCAGATACGCTAGAATGAAGTCTCTCCTATTACAGATGTCGGCGGCTTCCATGCTGGCTTGTGCCCTTGTGGCATGTAGGCCGGCGCCGGAAACCGGCCCCAGGAAGGTCGAAGTGTTGTTCCTTGGTCACGAGAGCTCGCATCATGATGCACAGACCTACGCGTCTGCCGTCGCGGCATCCTTTGCTCGGGAGGGCATCAATATTTCGTATTCCAATGATCCGGGAGTGCTGGAGCCGGCCACACTTGACCTGTACGATGTCTTGCTCCTGTATGCCAACCATGATTCCATTACCGCTTCGCAGGAGCGGGCGCTGCTGGATTACGTGGCCTCTGGCAAGGGATTTGTGCCGGTTCACAGCGCCTCGTATTGCTTCAGGAATTCGGATGCGTTTGTACGGCTTGTAGGTGCCCAGTTCCAGGAGCACGGCGTTGGCAGCTTTACGGCCCCCATTGTTCAGGCGGACCACCCTGCCATGCAAGGGCTCAAGGAGTTCGAAACGTGGGACGAGACCTACGTGCACACGAGGCATGCACCAGACAGAACCGTGCTCATGGAGCGCGTGGACGGCCAACACCGTGAGCCCTGGACTTGGACGCGCACGCACGGCAGGGGACGGGTGTTCTATACCGCCTATGGCCATGACGAACGCACATGGAACCACCCGGATTTCCTGAATCTCCTCAAGGCCGGTCTGCTGTGGGCCGCGGGGGATAGAGCCCGTGCGCGATGGGAGGCGCTCGATCTTCCGCCGCTGGTTTACTCACCGCATGACAGCATCCCCAACTATGAGGAGCGAGATCCTCCGCCCAGGTTTCAGCATCCTCTGTCGCCGGAGGCTTCCCGGGCTCACATGCAGATTCCTCCCGGATTTGAATTGACACTCTTTGCCTCCGAGCCGCTAATCAGGAATCCCATTGCGATGGCCTGGGACGAGCGGGGAAGGCTATTTGTGATAGAAACTCTGGACTATCCTCACGACCTGCGCCCGGAGGGGGGCGATGCGATAAAGATCCTGCACGACACGGATGAAGATGGCAGGGCAGACTCTGTCACCGTGTTTGCGGACGGGCTCAGCATTGCCACGGGTCTCACGTTCGCACACGGCGGCCTCGTAGTGTCCCAAGCACCAGATATGCTATTCCTGCAGGATACGGACGGAGACGACAGGGCTGACAGGCGTGAGGTGTTGTTCTCAGGATTCGGGACAGGGGACACGCACGCCGGTCCGTCGAATCTCAAGGCGGGCTTTGATAACTGGACCTGGGGCACGGTGGGATACAGCGATTTCGAGGGAGTAGTGGGCGGTGACACCGTTCGAATGGTACAGGGTGTATTTCGCTTCAGGCCTGGCCAGCTGGAACAGGTTACCAGGTTTACCAACAATACATGGGGACTTGGTTTCTCGGAGACGTTCGACGTATTCGGATCCACCGCCAACAATGAGCACAGCGTATTTGTCGCGATACCGGATCGATACTATGCCGGTGTCCCGGGACTGCTGGGCGACGGCAAGATCAAGATCGATGGCCACTATGCCATGCGTCCCAATACGCCCAACATTCGTCAGGTCGACGTATGGGGCGGCTTTACCTCCGCGGCGGGGCACAACCTGTATACGGCGCGCGATTTCCCTGAGGGATACTGGAATCGCGTGGCCCTTGTCAATGAGCCTACGGGTCACCTTCTGCACCAGGCAATTATCGAAAGCGCAGGATCGGGCTACCGCGAAAGGGATGCGTGGAATCTCCTGGCAAGCGCCGATGAATGGGTGTCGCCCGTACATGCAGAAGTGGGGCCGGACGGCGCCGTCTGGATATTGGACTGGTACAACTTCATCGTGCAGCACAATCCCACGCCGGAGGGATTTCGCACGGGAAGGGGAGCTGCCCACGTCAATATTCTGCGGGATTACCACCACGGACGCATTTACCGGCTCGCTTTCAGGGGTGCAAGGCGCCGACGCTTGCCAGAGCTGGACATTGAGCGGCCGTCTACCCTGCTAAGCGCACTTCAACATGACAACATGTTCTGGCGCTTGACGGCCCAAAGGCTTCTGGTGGAGCGCGGCGGCCTTGATGCAGTGCCTGGTCTGCTGGAAATCGCGAGCGATACGGGACTGGATGCTTTAGGCCTGAGTGGAGGCGCCGCGCATGCGCTTTGGACACTCCAGGGATTGGATGCCGTGCGTGGAGAAGCGTTGCGCGTTGTGGAGTCGGCTCTTCGGCACCCGGCGCCAGGCGTCAGAAAGGCGGCGCTGGCCGTGCTTCCACGGACGGATTCCAGTCATTCGGCCATTCGGCGTGCCGGCGT
>CAZXEU010000185.1:0-24316 GCA_964639665.1 uncultured Rhodothermaceae bacterium
ACGCACTGTGGAAAGGGCCCGAAAGAATTCCTTCGGCCTCGAGCTTCGAGGCTCCGCAGCTCGCTGCTCCGCCTCGAAGCTCGGCCTCTCTTAATCCAATTTTAATTGTCGTCGGCCTCAATCTATATTGACGTTGATCAAATGTCCCCGCGTGGCGCAGAATCGGACGGCAGGTGTCGTTATTTAAGCAGGCTCACTTCGCTCGAAGCGTTTGTTACTGAATTTGCTGGATACATCGCGACGGTGGTTGCCAGGGATTTGAATTGAAAAAAGCACGAAGAACTGAAATAGGCCTGGATGCGCCAAGAAGTCTGAGTCGAACTGGTACCGGATACTGCTTAGCCAGCGAAGTTCGATCTGGCATAAGCCTGGCTAGTGTCAGCACGAAAGGCCGGGATTCTTCGAGCAGCTATTTCGGTCTTGATCATGGGTGTTAAGATGAACTCCGAACGTCGAACGGTCCTTTGGCCCAATTCAGAAGGAGCGCCGCCAGGATCACAGGTTGTGGCGGGGCTTGTAGGACCCAATGAGCGGTGCGTAGTTGCGGCGATTGCAGGCGTGGTCAAGAATACCCAATTCAGATTGTCATATTGCGGCTCTTGGAGTCCCTGGCGCCGTGATCCGGCCCGATTTTGGAACTTACGGACGGTTTCCGGCGCATGTGTGTGGGCCTCCGCACATATAAGTGACCGGGCAGGTATTGGTCTCTTTGGGCCCGGTGCACATGCCTTTCGGCGGCCTGAGTGCAACATAAAGGGCCCCTTGTTAAAGTAATTGCCCCCAAAATGGGCTGTTCTCACACCGTTAGGGCGCGTGCGCACAGAGTAGACGCGGTGGTCTGGCGCACTTCCTTCTGACTGTCCGTTTTCTCGTTATCGCTCGGGCAGGAACGCTGTTTGGTCGTAGGCCCGTGCGTTGGGAAACTTGACGCCGCGGGCCTACTGGTGCTTGATGAAGTTGGGTCGGCGGGGATTTATTTGGCGAGGGCCGAAAAGTGGTCGTTAGGCAGGAGACCGGTCGCGAATTCCAAAGAAGCCTGCCAAGCCCAGGAACAGGTGGCCGATGTTCTTCACGACGGGCTCAAGAACTGCGGTGTCCAGATCATATGGATCCCTGTCGGGACCCGGAACGTGAAACACGGAGTTCCGGAACTTGCGCAGAGTATCCAAGCTGTCCCCGGTGAATGCAGACAGCGTATCGTCGTGTACCGAAGGGTCTTTCTGCGTCAGTTTCGAGTAGCAATGCAGCGGCTCATAGAGCAGTGCACCGGTCAGCCGGGACGGCGTGGCGACCAGGTTCAATTCGGTCAGCTCCTTACCCACATGCTTGTCGACCACTGCGATGAGCTCCTCTCTCGAAAGCAGTTTTCCTCTTGGGTGCCCGGCTTTCCATGCGACATCCTCGTTGAGCATTACCGCTCCGGCCATCAGCAGCCGGCGGATGGCTCTGTTGCTCTTGAATGCCTGCCTCGCCGCTCGGCTATCGCCGTGTCGCTCCGAGCTGACGCCGTGGAATAGTGGCATTACCAGCCGGGGTTCCATCGGGGGTTGCCGCGTTTCCGAAACCTCGAATCGGTACTCCTTACGCGACCGCACCACCGTGCTCATGTAACCCGCCAACTCGACGAGATTCTCTGTCTGCTGAGGGGATGGGGGGACCCAGGGCTGACCAGCTTCGGCCCACCTCTCCAACAGTTTCTTCTGCTGTGCCGCAACGTGCTTCAGGCCTTCCTGGTCACGATGGAGAGTCATCCAGTCTGATGTGGCCTTCAGGGCCAGCCAGACGCAGGCCAGCTTGTCGTTCTCGGGCAGGCTGTCGACCAGGTTCTTGAGGGCGCCGAACAAGTCCGAATTTACCTTCCGAAGGTATTGGTCCAGCACCGCCTGCATTTCCGGGGTTCTGTCGTACGACTCGCTATGCGTCAGGTATTCCAGTTCTCTCTGGTCCGCTTTAGGTCCTGGGTGAAGGAACGAGTTACGATATCTGCGGAGCTCGTTAATTGTCTCTTCGTTCTCGTTGAGGTACCGAAGTAACCCCTCATTGCCAAGCATCTTCGATTGGCCCTGCCAGTCACGAATGCACTCAAGCTCGGCATAGAGGAGGGCGAGGTATACTTGGACCGGCAGGAATGTCGCGAAAGGAAGAAGCGTGCGATTGGCCGGGTTGTTCTCCATGCCTTGGTCGCCCAGTATCTTTGCCTGCACTCGTGGAATCCACTCGTGCTCCGCTTCAGACGGATTGACGCTGCATTGACGCATTGCGTCAGTCAGGTGGGTCAGGTTCCGCGCGGCCATCTGGCGAATGCCCTCAAGAAGCACCGTCCTGTGGTAGAACAGGTTCCGGAAAGAGCGTACAGCGATGCCGATCTTGGTGAGGTCCAACGGCATAGTGCCAACGTTAGTCGATGTAGGGCGGTCGGAATCGGTTTGAGTTGGACTCAATTTAGGGCTTCGGCACGCTTGAACGGGTTTCTAGAATGTGCCTTCCTAAACATTCGTTAATTACCCTTAACGGGTAATTGTAGCGCTCAGGATGTCCCCTCCTGCGGCGGCAAATTGGAGTTCGGCATCCGGCCAGGCAGGAGCATTCGACAGCTTGCGGAGTTGCTCTGCCCTTTCAGCCAAGGAATGCAGCCATGTCCGGAACCCGAAATGCCATGCAGAGACTACGCTACGCGACAAGTATTCTGGCAATGCTTCCCCTGGCGCTTGGATGCGCTGATTCCGGAGAGCCCGGCCTTGATACCGATCTGGAGGAGGAACCCATTCCCCGAATTGTCTTCCTCGGCGATTCGATAACGGAATCCGGCGCAGCTCCTGGAGGATACGTGACTCTGGTAGCCGACTCACTTCAGGCGGTGTACGGCGATGGTGCGGTTGAAGTGATCGGAGCCGGGATCAGCGGCAACAAGGTACCGGACTTGCTGGGTCGACTGCAGGCGGATGTGCTTGCCCAGAACCCTTCCCATGTCGTCATATACATCGGGATAAATGACGTTTGGCACCATTTTGAATTCGACCACGTATCGGGAACGGATCCGGCAGAGTACGATGCCGGATTGCGTCAGCTGATTGCTAGTGTTGACAGTGCCGGAGCGAGCGTGTTGCTGTGTACGCCAAGCGTTATCGGAGAGGATACAGACAGTCTCGCCCCTGTAAACCAGCGCCTTGAAGAGTACGCGGAAATGTCACGCCGCGTCGCGGCCGAAACGGGCGCGCGCCTCTGCGACCTGCGCCAGGAGTTTGAGCAGTACTTGCGCCAGGCGAACCCGGAAAAAGCCTACGAAGGAATCCTGACTTCGGACGGCGTGCACTTGAGCGAGCGAGGAAACAGGTTCGTCGCGGAAATTATGGTGCGGCACCTTACGGAGGTACTGAGCCCCGGGTAGACAGGGTGCTGCACGCGCATCTTGTCACAGGAAGCCCTCGGATCAAGCCTGGTGCCGATTCCGCCAGCCGGTCTGGGTGAATTGGTAGCCCTGAAAGACTCCATTACGATTCAATCCGGCATCCCGGATCGAAACGAACTGACATCTATTCTCCTTTCACGTACGGGATCGTCAGCGGCCCTTCCGGCAAAATGGCTACGGGCGCATTTGGCCGATCCAGCCTCTTCAGCTCACGATCGATAGCCTGACGAACGTCGCCGATGGGCTCGATGTGAGCCTTGCGAACGATGGCCGGATCCAGCTCGCTGTACAGCTGGACTCGTTTGGACCTGCAGATCTGGAGCAGTTTCTGGGTCTGCCACTGGTCGATTTCCGAGAAATCCGGCCGGCTTATGTCCGTAAGGGCCTCGTCCGCGGATGAATAGCGCAAGAGTTGCCGCTTGAAGGCTCCATGCTCGGGGAATCCGTCGTTGCACCTGGCCGCCGTAATGATCAGGCCACCTGGCTGCGTGATGGCATCTGCCGCGGTCATACCCTTTACCGTCTGATACAGATTCAGGTCCAGCGGATAGCCGCTGTTCGTTGTGACGACAATGGGATAGGCTTCTTCAACGCCTGCCATGGCCGTTTCCCGGGAAAACACGCTGCCGACCTCGTGTGCCTTGATCACGTCACCGCAGAAAAACCGGGTGATTTCCCGCTTGTTGTTGAGTGTTACGTTGATCAGGAAGTCAACCGGCAAGAGAGACCCTCCGGATCGTACGTGAGCCTGGGTAGGATTGTCGTCCAGTATGCCCCATGTGCTGCGAGGATGCGCGATGTTGCCGTAGCCGTGGTACTGGAGAATCGCATCCAGATTGGCAAGTCCCGGAAAGACAGCCTTGTAGCCTCCGGAAAAACCCGCCATGAAATGCGGTTCGATAAAGCCCATGAGAATTCGCCGGTCCGCATCGATGTAGTGTCGATTGAAGAAGACCTCGTATCCGAATGCGCTGGTACCGGCCTTCTTCATGGTGGCCAGGTCCCGCGAATAATGATTGACCACTCGGTAGCGGTCGACCACGGCCGCTCCGAGCATTTCTGTCAATTCCTCGCGGGTGTTGGCCCGGTGTGTTCCGGTCCCGATCAGTATAGTCACGTTGCCGGGATCCACCTGGGGCAATTCCTCGAACAGCCAGGGCAGAAGCCTGCTGCTGGGCATGGCTCGCGTAATGTCCGGCACAACCACCGCAAGCGAATCGGCAGGTCCGATGATCTCGCGAAGAGGCGCGGTCCCTATGGGCCGGCTCAACGCGTCCGCAAACGCGGTCCGCTCATCCGGCAAACCCTCTACGAAGCCTGGGCGCAGGATCGTGGAATTGAGTTCAGTTACGTCAAGGCGCAGGCCATGAGCGCCATAGTCGAGGCGTACGCTCTCAGCGCGGGCTAAAGAAGGCATCTTTGTATCACGTAAAAGCTGAACGTCGCGGATAACCCGTTAGGCCCATCCTGCCGGACGGAATTACCATGGGTCTTGCAGCAAGCCTCGTGGCGGCTCGCAGGGCTATACTTTGCAGGAGCCATCCGGTGCCCACTATCTGTCTTTGGCTGGCGTGAAGCTCAAGTCCCCGGCGCGCCGCTCGAGGAGGGTCGTCTTTCGACAACAGCTTCGAGATTGTCCAGAGCGGCCATATGGCGAAGTGACCACGCCGGCTTCACTACCGGAAGCCGGGCCCTGTTCAGAAAGGAATGACCACGGGCGTACACGGTATGGGTGAGAACGGTTGCCGATTCGCTCTCTTCAAATGCAGCCGAAACGCGGCCGGAATATGAGGCCGATTCGAAGTCAAAGCTATACTCAGAATGGGGCACGGCCTCGGACACGGAAATATCCACGGCGCGGCCGCCATCGAAGTACAATCGGCATTGGCTGCCAGCCTGTCCGGCATCGCCGGAAAGCACGGTCAGCCGATCGTAGCCTGGCACCCATTCATCCAGGCGGTCCATGTCCAAAAATGTGGACCAGGCATCCTCCACCGGAGCGCTAATGACCACCGTGGAACTAATGGAAACCTCCCGAACGAACAATCCCAGGAAGGCAAACGCCAGGAGGCCGCCCGCGAGCAGTATCAACAGGATTTGCAGCACGCGTTTCATGCTCTTGGCAGCATCATATCATTCGGGGCGCGGAATCCTGGGATTCTCAGCTCTGGCTCTGGTCGCAAGCCAGAGTCGTCAGGAAACGCAGGCCGGGCCTGTTTGATCTGCAGCGCATTGCAAGCCGCGGCACAGCGCACGATACTGCTCCGGGGCCCGCACAAATCTTGCCAACGCAGGTTGCGGCGACTGCCGTGTCGTCGGACCGGAGCGGTTTCATTCACAACCCATCAGGCGAAAGTCCCCGATTGGTCAAATCAGGGGAACCCTGCTACGGTCAATACATATATATGACTATAGATATGTATCTCCCTTCGTCGATTCTATGCCACAGGCTGCACCACACCCCGGCTTGACCCGAGTGCCCGCATGCAAATGACGGCTACCGACGACCAAAAATCCGGGCGAATGCCCCGACGGCGCGGACGCGCTGCCGCAGCCAATCCCGCGACGCGGTTCGACCCCGTCGTCATAGAATTCGATCCGGCGGAACTGGGCGCCGATGAGCTGCGATCCATTCCCACCCTGTTCTTCGAGGACAATTCCCGGAGCATTCTTGCGAAGAACAACAGCCCGGATGTCCCCTTTAACTACAGCGTAAACGCCTATCGTGGATGCGAGCACGGTTGCATTTACTGCTATGCGAGACCGAGCCACGAGTACTTGGGCTGGTCAGCCGGACTCGACTTTGAAACTCGGATTCTGATAAAGCGGACTGCTCCCGCACTTCTGGCAGGCGCATTCGAGGCTGCATCCTGGCAGCCTCAGGTTGTAGCGCTGTCCGGCAATACCGATCCATACCAGCCTGCCGAGCGAAAGCTGGCGCTGTCGCGCGGCTGCCTCGAAGTATGCCTGGACTACCGCAATCCCGTTGGCGTCATTACCAAGAACTACCTCCTCACACGGGATATTGACATCCTGAAGAAGCTCGCCGAGCGGAATCTGGTGCGTGCTTCCATATCGATTACGACGCTCCAATCGGACCTTGCCTCAAGGCTGGAACCAAGAACTTCAAACCCGTCACGCAGACTCGACGCCATAGAGGCCCTTGCGGAGGCCGGAGTACCCGTCGGCGTCATGGTGGCCCCGGTTATCCCGGGCCTAACCGATGAAGAGCTGCCTGTCATCATCTCGGAAGCCGCCAGGCGAGGGGCGCGCCGTGCGGGCTACACTATCTTGCGTCTGCCGGGAGCGGTTGAAGAGCTGTTCGTGCGTTGGCTTCAAACGGAGCTTCCTCAGCGCGCAGATCGCATCCTGCGACGGCTCCGGGAGATCCGCGGCGGCAGCCTTTCGGACAGTCGCTTTGGCAATCGAATGCGGGGAGAGGGAATCTGGGCTCGTGCGCTGGCCGATCTGTTCAGGACGGCGTGTGCAAAGGCAGGTATGGATCGCAGAATGCCTGCACTGTCCACTGACCAGTTCCGACGGCGCTCGGATAAACAGTTATCCCTCTTCTGATGGCGCTTGCTATTCGGTGACGCAGGCTGCATGCCAGACGCTGCGGCAGGCATTCTGCGCTGGTTTCCCGCTTACAACATGGCGTTTCCGGAATTCAATATATCTTCCGCAGCCAGATTTGGATCGATCGGTAACTTGGGGTTGAAGCACAGACCGGAGGTCTTCAGGGGGTCGTGGACTGAATGGGCAAGGACTGCGCGGCGCTAAGGCCGCGGCTTGCGCCATCCATTAATGAATCTTGGGTATGGGAAAGGAGCTGACTATCGATTTTCGGCAGATGCCGTGGTCGAATTCTCCGCCAAGCTGGCGGCACCACGGCATGGCCGTGCAAGAGGCGATACAGGCGGCTATTCAAGGAAAGCAAGGCCGCACGGCGGTGGTCTGTCCTGCCTCCGGCAACGAGAACCTGAATGCCGTACTGAGCGTGGATGCACGCGGCTACTCCGGTCAGGTGAGCGTTAGCGGGCCTGCTGATCCGGCGCTTGAAGACCGACTGGAACGTGCCCGGACGGGCCGCTTGGCTGCATTCTCACACGAACTGGCCATACAGTACCAGCTTGACGAGCTCGGGGCCGTAACGCTGGAAATCCAGGCGCCACATGCCGAAAAGGAAGAAGCCCGGTTCCAGGCCATGCTGAATGTCTTGTGGGACCTGCAACTGGCAGCCGTGGCGGTGCTGGAAGACGTGTTTGGCATATCCGAAAAGCCGCCGGAGTCGGTCCGGCGGCAAAGTGTAATGCAAACTCTCGGTCAGGAAGCCGGCTGAGCGCATTGGATGGTCGTAAGTCTTGCTGCCTTGGGTGGGTCCCTCTGCGCCGGTAGTGGAAGGGCTCGGATTGCTTTCAGGCACATAGCAGGATTAAGCCCGGTTGACCAGGTGAAAATGCCGCCGGACGTATATTGCGATCGCTCCAGGGACTACTCGAACTAAGGCCTAACAAATACGCAAGGCCATGGATAAACGGACCTTTCTCAGGACCTCGTCGACAATTCTCGCCGGTAGCTTGCTGGCTCCGCTCGCTTCCTGCAGGTCTGCCCGTCACGGAGTGCCCCGTACAAACTGGGCCGGCAATCTTACCTACAGTACGAACCGGGTGCATGTCCCCGATTCTGTCGCCGAGGCCCAGGAAATTATTCGCAGGAGCCGCAGCATTCGTCCACTGGGCTCACGCCACTGCTTCAATGCCATCGCGGACAGCACCAGCGAGCAGATCTCCCTTGAGAATCTGAAAGGCGTCATTGAGCTGGATGAAGAGGCGGGCAACGTGATCGTCCAGGGAGGCATTCTGTACGGTGAGCTCAGTCCCTTCCTGCACGAGAGGGGATTCGCTTTGCATAACCTGGCGTCGCTGCCGCATATTTCCATTGCCGGAGCGTGTGCGACGGCCACGCATGGTTCGGGCGTCACCAACGGGAATCTGGCCACTGCAGTCACTGCGCTGGAATTCATAGACGCAAACGGCGAACTCGTCGCGCTTTCGCGGGCTGAGGATGGCGAAGCGTTTGCGGGAGCCGTCGTTAGCCTCGGCGGACTGGGCGTCGTGACGCAGCTGGCACTATCCGTGCAGCCGACGTTCGACATGATTCAGCACGTATATCTCAGCTTGCCGCTGGCCTCCATGCTGGAGAACTTCGATGAAATCATGGAAAGCGGCTACAGCGTGAGTCTTTTCACGGACTGGCAGACGGACGCAGCCACCCAGGTATGGATAAAGCGCAAGGCCGAGGCAGTTGCAGCGCAGGTTGAACCCGAAATCTTTGGAGCCGCGCTAGCGGACAGGAACGTGCATCCGATCCTGGCGCTTTCGGCTGTCAACTGCACGGAGCAGATGGGCGTGGCCGGACCCTGGTACGAAAGGCTGCCCCATTTCAGGATGGAGTTCACACCTAGCAGCGGACGGGAATTGCAGACAGAGTTCTTCGTGCCACGAGAACGTGCCCAGGAAGCCATGGAGGTACTTATGGGCATGGGCTCCAGGTTCTCGGACCTGCTCATGATCTCCGAGATCCGGACCATAGACGAAGACGACCTGTGGATGAGCACGTGCTACGGAAGGCCAAGCGTGGCCATTCATTTCACGTGGGAGCAGGACTGGCAGGCGCTTCAGTTGCTGCTGCCTGATCTTGAGGATGCGCTGGCTTCCTTTGACGCGCGCCCCCATTGGGGCAAGTTGTTCGCGACGTCCCCGGACGTATTGCATACCAGGTACGAAAGGATCCAGGATTTCCGGGATTTGCTGGCGAGTTATGATCCCGAGGGCAAGTTTCGTAACGACTTCCTTGAGCTTTATATCTAGGACGTCGACCCAGGTAAAATTTCTGCTGCCGGATTGGTGAGAGCGCCTTCAGCGAAAGGGCCTGCTCCAGAGGCCTGACGCGTTTTTGTCCGCCACGCCAAATGTTGGCATCCGCTGTGGCAGACAGGATTAGCTCGTTAGTGGTGCGCATTGTTTATCACATACTTGCATATATGGAATCATAGCCTTATAATGCCTCATCCATATACCAGACGGCCTCAAAGGTGGCTTTACCATGGGACGCAGATCACTCACTGCCAAGCAGCACGCAGTCCTGGAATTCGTTCGCAAGTTTGTTGACGAGAACGGATACTGGCCTACATACAAGGCCATCTCCCAGGAATTCAATTTTCGGTCTCCCAACAGCGTGACGCAGAATCTGAAAGCGCTCATAAGGAAGAGATACGTGAGGAAGGCCCCATACGGCTATGAGCTGATTACCGACGGGCAGTCCACGTACGGAATTCCCATCCGTGGCGTCATCGCGGCGGGTCAGTTGCAGGAAGCTGTCGAGTCTGACCTGGGCACCATAACTCTTGAGACCCTATTCCCGAACCTCAACCGGATGTACGCCCTGCGCGTGTCCGGTCAGTCCATGAAAGGCGTAGACATCGCGGATGGCGACTACGTACTCCTGGTAGACGACGACATTCCTAACGGAGGCATCGGGGCGGTGCTGTACAACGGTGAAACGTCGCTGAAGCGCATCTATGTCGACAGCCGAGGGGTGCGGCTGGAGCCGGCCAATCCCGAATACGATGAAATCCACATCACGCCGGATATTTTCGAGGAGGTCAAGGTGCTCGGCAGGTACGTCGGACACGTGAACCGCACAGGCGTGCACAAGCCGGAGTCGGTGGTACATTTGCCGTCCCCCGGTTCATCCCGGTACCGGCGCACGGGTTAGCGCCGCGAACCTCTGACAGGTTGCCGGGGCCTGCAGAAGCGGCCCGACGCAGGGCGTAGCTCTGCAACGAGGCTGTTGGCTCCCTACTGCCCGGTGCGCTCCTGGTACGGCACGGTTTCTCCAAGCTCGACATATCGCTTGAGAAGTCGCAGGTAAAGGGCCCAGCAGTAAGCGGATCGCAGGTAATGATCGTTGCGCTGCGCCCACCCGGCGTGACAGAACCGGACCAGAACACCGCTATCGTGATTCTCCAGAATGAACGATACCCGAGTACCGGTCCAGTCGGCGTCCGCGCTTGTCACGGCCCACTCGATGGATCTGCCGGCGGTGCATTCGGTAACCTCAGCAAGCCAGTCGTAGTCCGGACCGAAATACAGCCGGTAGCTCGCCCCCAGTTGGGGGCGCCCGGAGGCCCGCAGCGTCCACCAGGCGCTGAGCCCCTCGGCAGACGAAACGGCTTCGAAAACAGAAGAAGAGGTGCCTTCAATGGTGAGATTCATGCAAATGTCCGCCATGGTCCGCTACCGGAAGTGAATTCATATCAGAGTATGGCGACGCGCCCGGTTGCGTTCCGCCCGGTGGCATTTTTGGATGGCAGGATCCATGCCCCGGCCAGCCTATTCCCGGCCCAGGACCGGTTGGCCTGCGACCAGACTGACGAAAGGGTAATCGGCTTTGTCAACCGGCATGGGCATTCCACGCATGACGGCTTGAATTGTACAGGCAAATGACGGGTGGCCACCTGACCGGAAGCGCGGAAATGGTCTCCTGGCCCGACGATCGAACGCTGCACATTACCAACGGAGACTCCGCCGCAGAGCTGATCCGTGCAGCCGGCAGTCAGGGAACCATTGTTCCGTGGCGCGATGTGCTGCACGAGGGCCCCGTTCGCGCGGGGCTCCAGACGGATGCGCTGGGCGCTGAAAGGGCCAAGTATCTGGCAGGCCGTGGCTGGGGAGAGCTGCGCGCGTTGGCTGCTTCGTTTCAGTCGCGCGACCGCATGCTTGCATCGTTTCGCGATTTCCGCGAAGTAGTAATGTGGTTCGAGCACGATTTGTACGATCAGCTCCAGCTGGCGCAGGTACTGGACTTTCTTGCCGGACAGGACCGGAGCGGCGTCCCGGTGACACTCATTTGTATATGCAGCTTTCCTGGCGTCGAGCCGTTTTGGGGGCTCGGGAATCTGGCTCCGGATCACATGCCGGCGCTGTATCGCCGGAGAGGTGAGGTCACATCGGCGCAGTACAGGCTGGCAGTTGAAGTGTGGCGGGCATTTCGCCACAGCGATCCCACGCAACTGGCAGCACTGCTTTCGCGCGATCTCAGTCCACTGCCCTACATGAAGGCCGCCATTCGCCGCCAGCTGGAGCAGTTGCCGTCCGTTGCAAACGGGCTGGGGCGTACAGAGCAGCAGGTATTGCAGTCTCTGGCGGCTGGTGCCTCGAATCCGGTCTCGCTGCTGCACGCATGTTGGGCCGCGGAAGAGAGCCCGTTTATGGGTGACTGGTCCTTTTGGGCAGTCCTTGAGGACTTGGCCAACGGGCCTCATCCTCTTGTTCGCGTTTCAGGGAGCTTGACCGGTCTAGGCCTTCCGAAGGCGGTTGTGGAGCTAACTCCTTCCGGAGCGGCCGTACTTTGCGGTGAGCGCGATGCTGTGACGCTGCGCGGCATTGACCGGTGGTTCGGAGGAACCCGCCTGCAAGGCAAGCAGGCAGCGTGGCGGTGGGACGGGCGCCTGGCGCGCCTGGCAGATGGTGCCCTGGATGCGGGAGCCCCCGGTTGATACACCGAACGCAGCTTCGTATCGTGCAGGCACGCCGAATTAATCGCTGCGAACCATGGGTTACTTCTTGATGTCGATTCTAAGAAAGGTATTCAGACGGGTTGGCAGGCCGCTTTTCAGTGCGCTGGCCGGCTACGCCGCAATGGCGTTCGTGATCGCGTGCTCCTTTGGACTTGCCTATGTGGTACTCGGAGCCAACGGGGCTTTTGCGGAAGGTAGCTGGGCTGTCTCCGGTGTCTGGGTTGCCATGAGCATCCTGGTCGGGCTTGGTGCCGCTGTTCTCGGCGGTTGGGTCTGCCGCCTGGTTGCCGGAGGCCAGTGGATGGGCCCCGTGCTGCTGGTAGCTGCAGTTTTGCTCCTGGGTTACTCGCAGGTCAGTCCTACGGGCGAGCCTGCTGATCCCGGGCCCCGGACGCATGAGCCCGGGATGCAGGAGGCCATGAGAACCGCCAGGCAGCCGACGTGGCTCATGTATCTCAATCCCATCCTGGGAGTGGTGGGGGTAACGCTAGGAAGCGGATTGCTGGCCGGCAGGCGGCGGGACGAAGAGGGTTAGCCGGCACCTCTAGAGTCTTCCCTGGCTGCGCGGCCGGCTCCATGCCGGCAAAGCTACCAGTCAAGTCCCAGGGCGCACGTCAGGAATCCCATGTAGTCCGTTCCGGCTGCGAATGTCGCAGCGAGTTGCGCGATGAAGTCCGGGCTGCAGGCGGCGGCCTCCGTAAGCGGCGCGACGGCCACATGATGGCGCCGCTTCAGGTCTTCCACGAACCGGTGGTTCGGGTCAAAGCCGCGAGGAGGTCGCTTTAGTTCGTCGCCCTGCATGACGCGCTTGTAGACGGCAGAAAAGCGCGCGTCCGTTGTCAGGCGTTCCCATTTTTCGTCCTGTTCCACTATAGCACCGCGTAGTTTGGTCAGCGTCGAATGATCGGGCCCCCAGATCCCTACGGCGCCGAATACCTCGCCCGGTGCAAGATGAAGATAAAAGCCCGGGGCGTGAGCACCCTTGCCCGCCTTGTGCCGAAAATGGACGCCCGCTGAAGTCTTGTAGGGGCTCTTGTCCTTGGAAAAGCGTACGTCGCGATAGATTCGGAATAGGGAGCCTCCAACCTTGGGGATGGCGGTAAAGTTCGGATTAATGAAGGCTAGGGGCGCCTGGAATTCGGATATGAATTGGATGAGGGGCCCCTTGATGAAAGCCTCGTACCTATGGCGGTTTTCCTGAAACCAGGGTCTCGTGTTGTTTTGCTTGAGATCACTCAGGAATTCGAAGAGCTCGGGCTGGATCAGCGACATGTATCTGGATCGGTGAAAGTGCTATTTGGCAATTGGGCGACAGGACAGCGGCGATGTAGAACGGCGGCATTTGATGGTTGTTTTGCTGACCCGCCCGGGCCATGATCGTGCAAACCGTGCGATGCCCGGGAGGAAGTTGTTCATTCCGGGAACCGTAACTTGCCGATTCCACCAACCGGAATACTCATGCGAGCCTTGTCCATGCGCACGCAGGCCATCCACGCAGGAGACCGGGGCCACTCGGTAGCCCCGCCCCTCGAAATGGCAAATTCCTATCTCGTGGATCCCGACGTGGGGTTCTCAGCGGAAGACCTGGAAGATGACTCGCCCTTCATCTATTCCCGGTGGGGAAACCCCACTGTGCGCCGACTGGAGGTGCGGCTGGCGGCCCTTGAGGGCGGTGATGCCGCCCTTTGCTTTGGCAGCGGCATGAGTGCCATCACGGGACTCTTTACGCACTTGCTCGGCCAGGGCGACCACCTGGTGATGAGCAACGTGGCATATGCCGGAGCGGTGGAATACACGTATGACATCCTGCCGCAAATGGGAGTAGAGGTGACCCATGTAGATGCGTCGAACCTGGCGGAGATTCGCGCGGCGCTGCGTCCAAACACCAGACTCGTCCACATTGAAACGCCCTGCAATCCCATTCTGAGGCTGGCTGATATTCGTGCCGTCTCCACCATTGCACACGAAGCCGGGGCGCTTGTGTCCGTAGATTCCACATTTGCGACTCCTGTCGCAACCCGTCCGCTGGCGCTGGGAGCGGACTTTGTCCTTCATTCCCTGACCAAGTACCTGGGCGGGCACGGCGATGCAATTGGCGGGGCCCTGATAGGTGCCCGGGGGCCGGTAGACGCCGTCAGGCAGCGCATTGGCGTGCATGCCGGTGGCGTTCTCAGTCCATTCAATGCCTGGCTTATCCTGCGTGGCCTGGCTACCCTTTCACTGCGCATGCAGGCCCACTCCGAGAGCGCGGCGAAGGTAGCTGCGCTGCTGGGACAACATCCACGCGTTGCCAGAGTGCATTACCCTGGTATGTTATCCCATCCCCAGCATGATCTGGCGCAGCGGCAAATGCAGCTCTTCTCCGGCATGCTGACATTCCAGGTTGAGGATGGGCCAGCCATGGCCCGGCAGCTGCAGCAGCGCCTGGAGGTCTTCAGCTACGCAGTCTCGCTGGGTGATGTGCGCAGCCTCATCTTCTACATAGACACGGTCGCCATGATGGACTCCACCTTCCACCTTAAGGGGACTGCTCTGGAGGCATATCGGGCTTTTGCCGGCGATGGAGTGTTTCGCGTGTCCGTCGGATTGGAGGATCCCGAGGACCTGTGCCATGACCTGGAGCGCGCGCTTCGGTAGAAATCTCACCGGTCGAGGACGCTATGCGCCGCAAGGTGCCCCGACCGCGCGGCACCCTCTATAGTGGCAGGAAGGCCGGTATTCGTGTAGGCTCCGGCAAGGAAGAGATTGGGGATTTCCGTACGAACGTCCGGACGCCTGCTGATCTGTGATGGGATTTGGGAATACGTCGCCCTTTTTTCCTTGATAACCCGGTAAGGCGGGAGTTGGCCTTCGTCCAGCTCAAGCACGCGGGCCACTTCCTTCCAGGTCTTGCCGGCGATCTCGTCCACGGACTCGGCAGCCAGCGCCGATGCTGCACTTACCGTAACCGATGCTACGTCGTCGCGCACGAAAATCCACTGGACCGTGCCTCCGATCACGCCAACGAACGGCAAGTCGTCTGGCAGGCCGGCCGCCTCCGGCAGCCGGAAGTGTATGTTTACAATGGGGTGAAATGCCGTCGGAGTTGCGGTGCCGGGAAGTAGCGAGGACACTTCCCACGGTGGAAGCGCGAGTATGACGTGATCTCGCTGCGGCAGCGATACAGTCTCTTTCCCGAAATCCAGCTCTCGTACCCGGCCGTCCGCAATCCGGATGGCGCCAAGCCTCGTTCCGAGCCGGACGGCAGTGCCGCGGGCGTTCAGGAGCTCTACGGCCGGATCCACGAGCGCGTGCGATAGGCCTTTTCTGGCTACCAGGGGACGGCAATGGGCTTCGCCGCGAAGGAACGTCTCGGCCAGCACCGGAATGAGCAGGCTTGCCGCCGCCGTGTCAGCCGGCGTATTGAGTACACCGACCGCCATGGGCTCCCAGAATCTCTCGAAAAGCAGGCGTGGCTTTCCGACACACTCGGATACCGTTGCTCCGCGCCGTGCAAGGGCTAGTCGCAGGCCGCCAAGGTAGTGCCATGTCCTGGTGCCGGAGACGCGGCGGCGAGAACTGGCGATCCACCACGGAAGCCTGCCCGCATTGGGCCGCACGCACCACCGTTCATCCGTTCGCACGTCAACAAAGGGAAACGCGGCAGTGCTTGGTCCTGCCATCCTGGAGGTGCTCCCGGTTGCTTCGAGGAAGCTCGCGGCATCACTGTTGCCCGAAAGTAGCAGGTGGTTGCCATTGTCAATCAGGCGTCCAAGCCGCGCGTCGTAGAACGACCGGCAGCGCCCCCCGGCGTGACGCGCGGCTTCGTAGACGGTGGTCTCGGTTCCAGTAGTGGCAAGCCTAACCGCCGCTGCCAGGCCCGCAATGCCGGCGCCGACTACATGGACGCGTCCCATCAGCCTGCAAGCAGTCCGTGCCGGAGCCCAAGCCACAGCTTCCTTTGCGGGGTCAGGCGGACGGGCTCGTGGCGCAGCCATCCGTTTTCGCTAAGCTGGTCCAGGACTTCGCGGTATACGGCCCGCATGATGAGGGCAGGTCGAAGCTTCCTCCGTGGCAGCTCCAGCAGCAACGTGTCCGACTCGTCAAACTTGGAGTAGGCAACGGCGGCGAGTTCGGCGAATGCATCGGCAAATCCCTTGTGGCGGAGAGTCTTGCCGGCCGGTGAAGGCGGTACGCCGTGTCTGCTGAGCAAGTTTGAAGGCATGTACATGCGCCCCCGGGCCGCGTCTTCTCGAATATCCCGCAGGATATTGGTCAGCTGCAAAGCGCTTCCCAGCGAAATCGCGTAAAGGTATCCGGAGGGTCCAGCAGCGCCGAATACGTGGATTGACAGGATGCCGACGGCTCCGGCAACACATCTGGCATACGCAAAAAGGTCATTGAGCGTCTCGAATTCCACAGTCTCCGCGGCGTCGGTTTCGCAGCCGTCGATAATGGCATGAAATTCCTCCTGCGGAAGCGTGTAGCTCTCGACAGGCTCCGCCAGGTGCCGCGCGATGGCGTGAGAGGGTGAGCCCGTGTAGAGCCGGTCAATTTCCCGCCGCCATTCATCAAGCGCGGCCTTTTTGCCCTCTATGGATCCCGAACTGTCCGCAATGTCGTCAACAACGCGGCAGAAGGCGTAGATGGCATACATGGCCTGGCGCCGGGCCCGGGGAAGCAGGCGCATACCCCAGAAGAACGAGGTGCCGGACCTGGCAACGAGATCCTTCAGACTGTAGGCGCTTTCCTTGCTCATTTCGTGTCGCCGTTGGCAGGCATCCGGAGCTGCCCGAGCGGTAGCCGTCGCTTCCCAAGCGGACGCGCCTGGCGTCCGCTTTACTTCAGCATGTGCGTCGCATGCATCACCCGTGGTCGCCTGACTCGCAGCAAGCCGGCAAGTATCCCGCTGACAAAGCACGAAATGTACTGACTTGCAGAAAGCACGACCCGCTCCGCCAATGGGTCCCGGCGACGAAGCTCCCGCGAGAGCCGAATCGCAACCTGAACGATGGTAGCGGCCTCCATTGCGAAGCGCCGGTCTCGTATCTGGTCAGGCAACTTGCGCGCCTGCATCAGCAGGTCATCCGTGGCATCCAGGCAATTGTCAAGGACGCGCCGCACTTCCGAAGAAGCGGCAGCGCCCTCCAGGGACACGACGCTGGTGCCGGCCTCCCGCATCCATTCCTGGGGTAGGTACACGCGATTCAGCGACCGGTAATCTTCGCTGCAGTCCTGCAGGTGGTTCAGCACCTGCAGGGCGTTGCACAGTGCATCTGATGCCGGATACGCAGCACGGGTCTCGCCGTGCAGGTCTATCAGGTAGCGACCAACGGGAGCGGCCGATCTGTAGCAGTAATCCATCAGTTCGCTCCAGTCCTTGTAACGCAGCTTGGTGGCATCCTGCTTGAACGCGCTTATCAGGTCCTGGCAGTGCTTGGCCGTTATACCTGTCGCCAAAAGGCTTTTCCGCATAGCAATGGCCTTCTCGGGTCCGCCTTCGGCAGGGGCTTCTCCCCGGATTGCCAGTGCGTGTGCTTCCAGTCTTCGGATTTTGGCTTGCGGGGGCAATGTGGCGCTGTCAGCGATGTCGTCAATGGCGCGCGCGTATGCGTAGAATGTCAGAATGTGTGGACGGGCTTTTCTGGACAGCAGCCATGATCCCACGGGAAAATTCTCGTCCTTTGCGGACTTTCCCGACGAAATATCGGATTGTGACGGCGATCCAGACGGATTCGGATCTTCTGGCATCAGCGGGTATTCCGACAATGAATCTACGGTCGCATACGCCAAGCACAAAACGTGAGGTCCTTTTGCTGCTGCGGCTCAAAGAGAAAGGAACCGGACGGCGATGGCCCCGTGTTATCCTAGATTCTAGTGGTCAGCAGTCTGCGCCCTTGTATTTCAGCTTGCCGGCGCGGGGCATCCGTCCCCTTTTCGTAGCCGGAAATCCGAATGGTGAACCTGTCTGAATCGTATTCAATCTTGCTGATTGCGGCTGGAAACGCCCCGGTAGATGCAGGTTTCCCTCAATCCGTAGATTACGGCTTGCCAGGATCGTCTGCATGGAGGCTACGGTTTGAATAACGGTCCAGAATCCACACTTGCTGGCTTGCATGTTCCGTCGGCCCTTCGGCCCGGGTACAATGCCGTCCGGGTCGATGAGCCGGAATTTGCGGACTTGTACGCAAGGCACTTCCTGGAAGGCGATCCGCTGGCCGATCGCGCGGTCGCGGAGCTGGCAGAGGTCACCGAAGACGGTGCAGGATTTCACGCCCTCATAAGCGGCGCGCTCCGGGATCCGTACAGCATGCCGCCGGATACGCCCCCATTGCTGCGTCAGCTGGTTGAAGAATGTTCCGTTGTACCTGACTGGTTCGACAAGGACTTGGCGCAGGCCGGCTGCCGGGCGTTTCACAGGAATGCGGAAACGGTACTGGGTGCGCTGTCGGTCGGCGCCATCGTGGAAGGCTTTTCGACGCTTATTAGCAAGTCCTTCCGTATCCGCGGACGCATCTTTCTGAATGGTGTCCGGCGCCTGAAGCAAAACATACTCCACCTCGTGGAGCAGTATATGCCGGGCGGAATACTTCCGGGCGGCGATGGTTGGCGCCTGACGCTCCGAGTAAGGCTTGTGCATGCGCAATCGAGGAAGTTGCTCCTGCAGGCACCGGAATGGGAGCATGACGTGTACGGATTGCCGGTCAGCACGGCACACATGCTGCTGGCCGCGGCGACATTCTCAGGACGCCTTTGCCAGCATGCGCGGTCGCTCGGCGCCCGCATTTCGGACGAGGAATGCGAAGGCTACGTGCATGTATGGCGATTGACGGGCCTTTACCAGGGGATTCCCGAATCTCTCCTGTTCACGGACTGGGCGGATTCCCTGCGCGTATTCGCGCTCGCATACAAGTGTGAACCCGAGCCTGACACGGACGCCATCATAATGGCCAATAGTATTATCAACAGCGCGCCACTACTGGCCGGCATCACAGATGGACCACAGCGACGGAAGGCTGCACGCGACTATTATCAACTATCCCGTGAGTTGATTGGTGATGAACTGGCCGACAAGTTTCGCTTTCCGTCCGGAATGAAGCTCAAGCGCCTTCCGCTTTTCCGACTTAAGCAACGAATGAATGCCAGCACGAGAAACTGGGTGCCATTCATGAAGAGGCGCTATGCCTCGCACTACTTCAAGGCCCTGGCAGATGTCCTGGACCTGGGTACCATGGAGTATTCCTACGAGCTGCCCAGCGCTGTCTACGACGAGGATTCTGAGGAGTGGTAGCTTGCTCCGGATTCGGCGCGGACCGGCACGGATTTCGCATTCGGATCACGAGCCAAGGAAGATGCGGACGTGCTGGACTCTGAAGGCCGTGGGCATTGGATAAGAATATTGCGGTGCAGCTGCCTGCCGAGATACCGGGACAAGAAAGCTCGCGGACGTGGCTGGCGCTCAGTGCCGAAGGCGGCTGCATGAGCTTCCGGCCAGACTTTCTGCTCCGAGGGCACCTTTTGCGGCGAACGGGCTGTACCTGAGCCGGTTCGTCTCGTCCTTGCACTAGCGGATTGTTTCTGCAGGCGGAGGAGACTGGCCGTGGTGCCATCAAGCGCGGCGGTGCCCTCTCGCGTGGCTTCGTGGACAGTCCACAGCCTTTGCGCGTAATAATACTATGGGAGCGAGCATTTCATTGCAGAGTGCAAAGCATTAGGAGTCGTCGCATGCGAAGAGTTCGCTTCGGCGTTTCGGGTATGGAATGCGCTGCATGCGCAGCGCGGCTGGAGCGAAGGCTTGCCGGTGTTGCAGGCACAAGGGAGGTGGCGGTCAATTTTGCCACAGGTGAGGCAAGTCTGCAGTATGATGGGGGTGAGAGCGAGCTGCTCCGGGCTGTGAACGAGGCAGGATTCGATGCCCGTACAGGTGAAATGCATGTAGAGCTTGCCGGAAGTTTATCGGAGTTGGAAGCGCGCCTTCGCGGATTGGCGGGCGTTACCTGGTCCATTGACGCCGCGGCAGGAGCCAACATGGTCAAGCTCCGGTACGTGCCGGGCCTGCAGGACCGAAGCGAGCTTGGACGCCTGGTATCGGACATTGGGACAGGTGCCGCCAAAGAGGCCGAAAACGAGCTTGCCAGTGAGCGGACGCGACACTACCGGCAGCTCCGAAGGCGCTTCATCGCTTCAGCCAGCCTGACGATGCCCGTCATGGTACTGGCCATGGTTCCCGTAGCAGCCGGATGGCAATGGGCAAATGCGGTCTCACTGGGCCTTGCCACACTTGTGGTTGCGTGGTTGGGACGTTCCTTCTTCACTGGTGCCTGGCAGGCAATGCGCCGGCGCAGCGCCAACATGAATTCTCTGGTGGCTCTCGGCGTCGGGGCTGCGTACACGTACAGCGCAGTGGCGACCGCGTGGCCCGGTTGGTTCACGCAGGCAGGCCTTGCGGCAGAGGTGTACTTCGAAGCTGCGGCAGTAATCGTAACGCTGATCCTGATGGGCAGGATGCTGGAGGCGCGAGCTTCCCGCCAGACGGGGGCCGCCCTGGATCGGTTAATGGGCCTTCATGCCAAGTCAGCGCGCATCATGCGAGGCTCCGAGGCGGTGGATATTCCGCTTTCGGCCGTCCGGGTGGGCGACCTTGCCGTGATACGGCCCGGTGAAAGGATTCCGGTTGATGGCACGGTGGAAGAAGGCACGTCCGCCGTAGACGAGGGCATGATAACAGGTGAGCCCGTACCGGTCTACAAGCAAGCCGGTGATTCTGTCGTTGGCGGTACGGTGAATACGGTGGGGGCATTGGTAGCCCGGGTGACCCGCGTGGGAAGGGACACGACGCTGCAACAGATTATCCGGTTGACGCAAGAGGCGCAGGGTCGCAAGGCGCCCATCCAGCGCATTGCAGACAAGGTGTCCGGTTACTTCGTGCCCGTTGTGCTGGTGATAGCTGTTGCCACGTTTGCCTTCTGGTTCACTCTGGGCTCGGAGCCTCGGCTGGCGCATGCCCTCCTGACGTTTGTTTCAGTCCTGATCATCGCCTGTCCGTGTGCTCTCGGCCTGGCTACCCCTACGGCAATCATGGTTGCCACCGGAGCTGCGGCGCTGAAGGGCATGTTGGTCAGGGGTGCAGACACCATTGAGCGCATCAAGGACGTCGACGTGGTGCTGCTGGACAAGACGGGCACGCTCACCGAGGGTACGCTACGCGTCGGGAGTGTCGAGACGACGGGAGACTGGTCCGAGGAAGAGGTTCTCGCCTTTGCGGCCTCCGCCGAAGTGCGTTCGGAGCATCCAGTAGGAAAGGCCATTGTGGCGGAGGCATCGCGACGATCGATAGATCTTAAGCCTACGGAGGGTTTTGCGACCCGGACGGGCCGGGGAGTGGCTGCGAGCGTCGCCGGCCGGAGCGTAGTGGTTGGCAGCATGGCATACCTAAAGCAATGCGGCATTGCTCTGGATACGCCGGCATCCGATGAGGCGGGCATGCAGGTATTCCTTGCCATAGACCGGGAGCCGGCTGCCAGACTGCTGCTCGCAGAGACGGTTCGGCAGAGTGCCAGAGCCGGGATTGCGGCTTTGAACAAACTCGGTCTCGACGTGGCCATGGTGACGGGCGATGCAGAAAGACACGCCAGACGCATAGCGAGCGAACTGGGTATCAGTGCTGTCACGGCAGGTCTGCTGCCCGGCGGGAAATCGGAGTATATTCGCCGGTGCCAGGCGGAAGGTCATGTCGTAGCCATGGTGGGTGACGGCATCAACGATGCGCCTGCTCTGGCTGAAGCTGACATAGGCATAGCCCTGGGAACAGGTACAGATGTGGCGATGGAAGCCGCTGACGTTACGCTCATGCGCGAGGACCTGCAGGCCGTCGCCGGTGTGGTGAGGGTTTCTCGTCGTACGATGCGCACCATCAGGCAAAACCTGTTCTTTGCTTTCATATACAATGTTGTTAGCATCCCGCTGGCCGCGGGTGTGCTATACGGAGCCTTCGGTCTCCTGCTGAGTCCCATGGTGGCCTCGGGCGCCATGGCGCTGTCAAGTGTCTCCGTGGTACTGAACAGCTTGCGGCTCAAGTCTGTGGCGTAAGGCCCGCCAGAATTAGACCCCGATCTGCATGATACCGGACTGGGCCCCCAACATTCATCCGATGGTAGTGCATTTTCCCATTGCATTACTAACGGCGGCCTGTGTTGTGGACTTTCTTTCCTTGCTGTTTCGCCGGCAGCGGGTGCTGGGAACGAGTGCAGCTGTGCTTTATCTCGCGGGAGCACTCGGAACGGTTGCAGGCTTCATTAGCGGCAGGCAGGCCGCGGACGTGGTACAGGTCAGCGGGGTGGCCAACACGGTATTGACGGATCATGCGGACTGGGCGGAGGTAGCCGTGTGGTTCTTCGGAATTTATGGCCTGCTTCGCCTCGTCCTGTGGTGGAAGGGCGGCGGTCTCACCTTGTCTGTCGCCGCATTCCTGATAGGGGCTGCCGGATTATATCTGTTATTCGAAACGGCTGAACGCGGCGCTCAGCTGGTGTTTGAGCACGGCGTGGGAGTAGAGCGCGTGCTGGTTCTGGAGGAGGAATTGCTGCAGAGCGCACAGGCGCTTGGAGAAGCCGGTACGCCGAGTGTGGCCGAGGACGGGTCGTGGTCCTGGCATCCCGGGCCGTACGCTGCGGAATCGTTTCGACAGGGATTCAGGCTGTGGTCGGACTCAAGCTTCACGGCGGAATCCCGCGGGGATTCCGCGCTGGCGCTTACGATTCGGGATTCGATCCTCTTCTTTGTAATGGACGCTCCCCTTGGCAGCGTGCAGATCGACGCCGGACTGGATGGCTCCGAATTCGACGGTTCCGTGCGCCTGGTCCACAATGCCCGGGATACGCTCAACTACGTGTTCACGGAAATCGACGGAAATGTGATGCGGCAGGCAATAGCCACGGACGGCATGGTCGACATAATGGATGAGCAGACCTTTGACGGTCCCGCGGCCGGCCAATTTCGCGTCGTGTCCGACCAGACGCATTTCCGGGCCTACCTGAACGGTGCACTAACGGCGCACGGGCACGGTCCTGCGCCGGACGCCGGCAGTATTGGTTTGCGTCTGGAGGGGTCGGGGACCCTGGTCCTTACATCTATCCGCGTACAGGCGCTGCGCTAGACGCGAACGGTTGCCCGCGTACTGACATCCTGTCACAGTACGTGCTTTGGTATACTTTTCGACCAGATTGCTGGTGCGGGAGGTACGGTCAACTTGACAGCACCCACCCCGCACGAATGAAGCGATAAGCGGACCAATTGAGACCATGAACCTTGAAAAGTTTACAACCAGAGCGCAGGAAGCCGTCCAGGCAGCGCTCCGGATTGCTTCCGAGAAGGGGCATCAGACACTCGAGTCTCCCCACCTGCTCAAGGCCTTCCTTTCGGATGACCGCAGCATCGTGGTAACCATCCTGCAACGTCTTGAGGCGAGTCTGGGCCTTGTTGAGGCTCGCACTGACGAAGCGCTGGGAAGGCTCCCCGTGGTACGCGGGGCGAGCGTATCGGGCCAGTACGTTGGTTCGGATGCGGCAAAGGTATTTGACCGGGCGCTCGCGGAAGCGAAGGTATTGGGAGACGAATTCGTAAGCAGCGAGCACATCCTGATCGCTCTGGCCACAGCCAAGGACACGGCAGGAAAGCTGTTGCGCGAGCAAGGCGTGACCAGGGAGGCCATCCTCGGCATCATGCAGGCCGTGCGCGGAACGAATCGCGTGACGGACAGGCACGCCGAGGACCGTTACCAGGCTCTGGAGCGATTCACCCGAAACCTCAATGATCTGGCCGCAAACGGTAAGATTGACCCGGTGATCGGCCGCGACGAGGAAATACGGCGCGTGCTGCAGATTCTCTCACGCAGAACCAAGAATAATCCGGTTCTGGTAGGAGAGCCCGGTGTCGGCAAGACAGCCATCGCAGAAGGAATCGCGATCCGAATTGTCCAGGGGGACGTGCCGGAGGGCCTGAAGTCCAAGAGGCTGCATGCACTGGACATGGGGGCGCTCATAGCGGGTGCCAAATACCGGGGTGAATTTGAGGACAGGCTCAAGGCCGTTGTAAAGGAAGTAACAGACGCTGATGGCAGTATCCTGCTGTTCATTGACGAAATACATACGCTGGTTGGCGCCGGGGCCGCAGAAGGTGCGATGGATGCGGCGAACATTCTGAAGCCCGCGCTAGCGCGCGGTGAATTGCGAGCCATCGGAGCCACAACCCTCGATGAGTACCGGAAGTATCTCGAAAAGGACAAGGCCCTGGAGCGCCGCTTCCAGGTCGTCGCGGTTGATGAGCCCGACGTGGAAGATACCATCTCC
>CAZXEU010000186.1:0-20047 GCA_964639665.1 uncultured Rhodothermaceae bacterium
CAGTCCCTCCCAGCCAAAGCACCACGAGAAGTAACGGCAAAGCGGCCGGACGCCAGCACGCGAGCATAGTGTGCCGAAACGAAGTCTTGAACGCTGCCGTTCCAGCTGTCATGCCAGAGCGTGCCGCTACGGAGATTACGCCGCTCCACCAGGAGGCATTCCACCGGGATTTGCTGGCCTGGTACCACCACGCCAAGCGGCCGCTGCCCTGGAGGGACACGCGAGACCCCTACGCCATTTGGGTCTCCGAAATCATGCTCCAGCAGACGCGCGTGGACCAGGCACTGCCGTACTACCAGCGCTTCATGGCGGCGTTTCCGACCGTGGAGAGCCTGGCAGATGCCAACCTGGACGCCGTGTTGCGGGCCTGGGAAGGCCTCGGGTACTACGCCAGGGCCCGGAACCTGCACCGCGCGGCGCGCATGGTACGCGACTGCCTCGAAGGCCAGGTTCCGGATTCCTTCTCCGGGCTGCGCGCGCTGCCAGGTGTCGGATCCTATACGGCGGGGGCCATCCTGTCGATTGCCTTCGAGAAGCCGGTGGCGGCCGTGGATGCCAACGTACGTCGCGTACTGGCCCGCGCTTTTGCGCAATGCGACGGCAACGCGATCAGGCAACTGGCCGGGGCCCTGGTCCCCCGGGAGGCACCCGGAACGTTTAACCAGGCGCTCATGGAGCTGGGAGCGGCTGTCTGCACGCCGCGCGCGCCCAGCTGCAACATATGCCCGCTGCGGCAGCCGTGCAGGGCACGCGCAATGGATGCCGTGGATAGCTTTCCGCCCAGGAAGCGCAAGAAGGCGACCCCGCACTACGACGTGGCAGCCGCCATGATACTTGACAGCTCGGGGCGGCTCCTTGTACAGCGCCGCGCCGAGGAAGGACTGCTGGGCGGACTCTGGGAACTGCCCGGCGGAAAGCGCGAGCCTGGCGAAACGCTGGAAGGCGCCTGCTCAAGAGAGCTGCGCGAGGAGTTGGGCGTTGACGTGGACGTAGGAGAGCGTACGCACGCAATTGCGCATGCCTATTCGCACTTCCGCATAACGCTGCACGTGTTCCGATGCCGAATTCGCAGCGGGCAGCCGGCATCGAGGCGGCCGCTCAGGTGGGTACTGCCATCCGACCTGCAGAAGCTGGCCTTCCCACGGGCGACCCGCCGGGTCCTGGATGCGTGGCTGCAGGACGCGGGCCGGCGATGAACTCGCAGGCCAGTTGACTGCCGTGGTGCTCGGGCAAGGCGGGCGGTCGTTTTGCTGAGGAGCCCATTTCATTGACAGGCAAATGACCCGTCAGGGTCAGCCCGCGTTGAATCGACCGCAGCCGGGCAAGGCGCGAGCCGACCCGGGCGTGCCAACAAACGCCACGGCCGGGCGACGCCGCCGGCGCCAGATTCGCCAGGCCGCGGAACCGGCAAAGCCCTTCGAACATAATCAGGCAAACAGCCAGTGCCATGAACGACTATCTCTGGACGCTCCTGCTGCTTCTGGGGTACATCATCCTCAGCCTGCTGGGCAGGAAGAAAAAGAAGCGGCCGCCCGTGGCGAAGCCGTCTGCCTCCAGGTCGATGGAAGCAGCGCTGCAGGATCTTCTTGGCTACGCCACCCCGGTGCCCGTGCAGCCGGAGCACATAAGCGTCCAGGACGTACCGTTTCTGCCGGAGCCCCGGGCACGGGAAACGGCCATGCCAGAAGACCAGCCGGTGGCGCATGCCTCCACAGCCCAGCCACCGATAGCCGCCACATCGACGGTGATCAATCCGTGGGGCGAAAGGCTGCGCTCAGCCCGCTCCGCGCGGGACGCGTTCATGCTGAGCGTAATCTTCGGCCCACCCCGCGCCGTGCGCTCCCCCCTTCGCCAGCCCGGGTCCTCCCACTAGGTCCTTAAGGTCAGGGCCGACGCAGCGGCAGCCATGAGCTGCGCCAGCCGGATCAGCCTTGCTGCTCCTGCTCACCCTTCTTGAAGACCGCGGCACCTATGGCTCCCCCTATCAAGCCCAGAATCACGCCGAATACCACGCCAATAACAAGGCCCAATGCCTGGCCGGCCGGTCCCGCCATGAATTCCATGAAACCCAGCGCCGGACCTTCCATCTGATCCATTGCTCCGGATTCTTCCATTTGCTCCATGGCCCCTGGCAGGACTCCCACAAAGCGGAAAAAAAGCCCAAGCAGACCGCTTACCACGCCTCCGGCACCACCCGCAAGCGCGCCAAGACCTACTCCCTGCCCTCCCGTTAGAGTCACCGCGTGCTCGCCGGTGTAATGCCAGACGGCTACCATACCCGCCACAATGAGGGCCAGGCAAGCCAGACCATTCAGCACCGGGTTTTGGAACAGGGTAAGCACGGCGCCCAGGAGTCCTCCCGCGAGGCCACCTATGAGCGCGGACGTCAACTTGTCAGACATGGCATTTCGGGCCGCTTCGTGATTGGAAGTGCTTCACGAAGATATATTCTCCCTCATGCCAAAGGCAAGCTACGGCGCTTGTCGGAGGCCTTCCTGACGGCCAGAGCCAGCGTAATGAGCAGCCCCGCAACCAGGCCGAAAAAGGCGCCCGTAGTCATGCGGGTAAGTGCCGTGTTGTGCCAAAGTCCTACTGCGCCGAGGAGCCAATCCAGTGCCATAGGCGATATAGATGTGAGTACCGCGAGCCTGGCATGCCGATTCAGCAGCGGCGCATAGCGCCGCAAGACGAGCCCCGCAAAGGGGGCGGCAAACAGGCCCGCGTACACGCCGTAGCACCGGTGACAAGCGCCAAGCTGAATGCCGTCCAAGGCCGGCGACCTCTCCGGCAACTGGTGGCAGATCGCCGCAAACGACTGCATGAGCCACATCCTCACAGAAGGCTCCACAAATGGCGGCAGCGAAGCCAGGAGCAAGAGCGGCGTAAGAGCCAGGGCGGCCAGTAACCAGCCGCGAGCCGAAGGGAAGGCAGCCATTGATGTATTCCCGTCCCGGCCAAGCATATCCGCTGCCGCATTCACACTACCAGGCAGTACAGGGCACCTGACTGATCCATCCCTTTCGGTCGGCTTCGGACACGCAGCCGGGAAACGGGCTGTTGATCTAGTGCCGATTCAGGACTGGCTGGCAGGCGGTTCGTCCGATGGCGACGGTGTCTTCACATGGCACGTCACGATATCAGCATTGTGATAGCGCTGATGCCGGACGGATGAGGTAAGGTGCCGCAGCAGCCGAAGCGACACTTCCTCTTCCACGGCCGCGCCCGTTACCCGGTCGCTCAGGAGCGAAATCTGGTCCTGAAGATTGCGCGCGTCCGTGGAGGCAATGAACTCGATGACGGCCTCGCCGCTTCTCTTGCGGGCCTGCACCAGCAACCGGCGCGGGTCCCCGGCTGCCTGCTCCTCGTCCCCTATAAGCGTCAGCATGGTTTCCTCGACAACCGCCTGCAGCCGGTATGTCATGGCCGTGTTCCACCGGCAACGCTTTACGAACGATGCAATGAACCGACTCAGATCCGGCAATGCCTGCACATTCAAGCCGACCTCGATGCGTCTGGGCATGGGCTCCGTCAATTCCATGAACATCGTTAGCAGAATGGCTGCGAGACCTCCGCTTGTCATACCGTTCTGCAGCAGACCTCCCGCGAAGCCCGCCACGAATTCAGGAAAGATCAGTCCATTCTGGAAGCCGTAACCGATCCAGAATGCCAGACCGGCTACCAGGCCATCGCGGTAGGTGATCCCGTCCTGAACTACAATGCGGGTGCCCGTCACAAACAGCATTGCGATGAGAACCAGCACAAATGCACCGGCAACGGGCTCCGGGATGGCTACCACCAAGGCGAGAAACTTGGGCAGAAACGCCATGCCCATGAACACCACGCCAATTGCGACACCCACCGTGCGGGACGCCACGCCGGTAAGTTCCGTAACGGAAACGCTGGTGGAATAGGTCGTGTTGGGCACCGTTCCGACAAGCCCGGAAAGCAGGTTACCCGTGCCGTCCGCCGCCACGGCGCCCTGGACGGCTCTAAAATCGACAGCCCTGGGCCGGCGCCAGGATACCCGCTGGATAGCCACGCTGTCGCCAATGGTCTCGATGGCTCCGATGAGGGTAACAAACAGGAAGGAAGGCAGCAGGGCCCAGAAGACGGGCCCAAAGCTCAGGTCAAGCCCGGGCCATCCTGACGAGGGGACACCAATCCATCCGGCGTCTGCCACGCGCGTTGTGTCATAGAGCCCGAAAATGCCGCCGACCACGGACCCTACCACGACGCCAATTACCGGCGCCCACAATCGAAGTGTCCCGCGCGCCTTGAGGGCCAGACCCACCATTATGCCTATCGTCACCAGCACGCTTACCGGGGCACCGGCAGACGGTGCGCCTTCCGGCACGTTGTCCAGCATGTCAAATGCGATCGGCATCACGGTAACCGCAATCAGCATGATTACTGTTCCCGTAACGGTTTGCGTCAGGACCCGCCGAAACAGGGCAAGCCGCGCCGCCAGCAGGAACTGAAATAGGGCCGAGACAATCACCAGCGTCGCTAGCATCGCCGGTCCTCCTTGCGCGATGGCGGTAATGCAAACCGCTATGAATGCGCCGCTTGTACCCATTAGGAGCACATAGCCTGCGCCGATTCGCCCCACGCGCACGGCCTGAAGAATGGTGGTGAGCCCGCTGATCAGCACCGCGCCAAAGACGGCCCAGTTGAGAAACGCTTCCGTACCGCCGGCCGCGCGGACCACGATGGCGGGCGTAATGACAACGCCCGCTACGCACAGCACGGCAAGCTGCAGCCCCATCCCGGCAGCCATGGGCAGCGGGGGCCGCTCGTCTGCCTCAAACCGAACGTCTGAACGGGGCTCTGCACCCGGAGAATCCATCGCCAAGAACCAATTGACCCAACGAGACCTGTCGTGAAGTACTCAGGACCGGCGACAAAAATATAGGGATACATAGCAACTCAATTGTACCGTCTTGTCACAAGCACGAAACTGATTGGTCACACATTTTCAACCGGTGTCATGGATACTGACACGATACTGCCCAATTGTCACGCCGCCCGGGCAGGGCGAGATAAATGCGGTGCCCCGGACCGGTTCGGCACACTTTTTGCTCAGGCTCTCGGCCAGCAACGAGTGCCAGGAACACGGCTGCACGCCGCGTTGTTGGCACTCACCGCCATAGAGTGCTAACAACTTTTTTCACCATCCCATACCCACCAACATGGAGGTATCAGCATGTCAATGATCAAACCTCTCAGTGACCGCGTAGTCGTCAAGGCGCAAGACGCCGAAGAGCAGACAGCAAGCGGTCTGTACATCCCCGATTCCGCAAAGGAGAAGCCCCAGCGCGGCACCGTTATCGCCGTTGGCCCGGGGCGCGTCGAGAATGGCGCCAAGATTGAAATGAGCGTCAGCGCAGGCGATACCGTGCTGTACGGAAAGTATTCCGGCACGGAAATCTCGCTGGGCGGCGACGACCTCCTCATCATGCGGGAAAGCGACATCCTGGGCATTGTCCAGGAATAGCAACCGCCTTCACTTACACCACAATAAGGAGAGACCAGAACAATGGCCAAGCAAATCATATTTGACTCCGATGCGCGCGGCGCCCTCAAGCGCGGCGTAGATCAGCTCGCAGACGCTGTCAAGGTGACCCTCGGTCCCAAGGGGCGCAACGTCATCATCGAAAAGAAATTCGGATCGCCAACCGTCACGAAGGACGGTGTCACGGTGGCCAAGGAAGTTGAACTCGAAAGCAAGGTCGAGAACGTGGGGGCGCAGATGGTCAAGGAGGTTGCCTCCAAGACCAGCGACGTCGCAGGCGACGGCACCACCACCGCAACCGTGCTGGCCCAGGCCATGATGACGGCCGGCCTCAAGAACGTCACGGCAGGTGCCAATCCCATGGACCTCAAGCGCGGCATCGACCGGGCCGTCGTGGATATCGTATCCGACCTCCGGTCCCAGAGCCGTGACATCGAGGGACGCAACGAAATCGCGCAGGTGGGAGCCATTTCCGCCAACAACGACGCGGATATCGGCAACCTGATTTCCGATGCCTTCGAGAAAGTGGGCAAGGACGGCGTGATTACCGTCGAAGAGGCGCGCGGTACGGAAACAAATCTGGAGGTCGTGGAAGGCATGCAGTTCGACCGGGGCTACCTCTCGCCGTACTTCGTGACCAATGCCGACGACATGGAGACTGTCCTTGAGGATGCCTATCTGCTCATCTTCGACAAGAAGATCTCGGCAATGAAGGACCTCCTGCCCATTCTGGAGAAAATCGCCCAGACGGGATCGCCGCTGCTCGTGATCGCAGAGGACGTGGAGGGTGAGGCCCTCGCCACCATGGTCGTCAACAAGCTGCGCGGTACGCTGCGCGTGGCAGCCGTCAAGGCCCCGGGATTCGGCGACCGGCGGAAGGCCATGCTGGAAGATATCGCGATCCTGACCGGCGGTACGGTAATCAGCGAGGAAAAGGGGTACCGGCTGGAGAATGCGACGATCGAGTATCTCGGGCGGGCCAAGCGCGTGGTCATTGACAAGGACAAGACCGTGATCGTGGATGGCGCCGGTTCAAGTGACCAGATCAAGGCCCGGGCCAACCAGATCAAGCAGCAGATCGAGACCACGACCAGCGATTATGACAAGGAGAAGCTGCAGGAGCGGCTGGCGAAGCTCTCCGGCGGCGTGGCCGTTCTCAAGATCGGCGCGGCGACCAAGCCGGAAATGAAGGAGAAGAAGGCCCGCGTGGAAGACGCGCTGCACGCCACCCGAGCAGCCATCGAGGAAGGCATCGTATCCGGCGGCGGCGTAGCCCTTATCCGGGCCATCGGCTCGCTCGAATCGACCGCCGTGGAGAACGAGGATCAGGGCATCGGCGTCAACATCGTGCGCCGCGCTCTGGAGGAGCCGCTGCGTCAGATCGCGATCAATTCCGGCGTGGAAGGCTCGATCGTGGCACAGAAAGTGAAAGAGGGTGAGGCGGACTACGGCTTCAACGCGCGCACAGAGGTGTACGAACCCCTGATTTCCGCAGGCGTCATTGACCCGACCAAGGTGGTTCGTGCGGCCTTGGAAAACGCTGCTTCTGTCTCAGGCCTGCTCCTGACGACGGAAGCCGTGGTAGCAGACCGTCCGGAGAAACAGCCGGCTGGCGGCGAAGGCCACGGCGGCCACGGCGGCGGCATGGACGGCATGGGCGGAGGAGGCATGGGCTTCTAGAGCCAAATCCGACACCGGCATACCCGGGGGCGGGGTCCATTGCGACTTCGCCCCCTTTTGCTTTTTGCAGAACCGCGCCTAGCGCGCGACTGCCTCCATTACGTCGGCCGCCAGACGGTCGGCCTCCGCGCGTGTGCGCGCTTCCGCAAAGACACGCAGGATGGGCTCCGTATTGGATTTCCGGAGGCTGACCCATCCTTCGTCGAAGTCGATCTTCACGCCGTCTAGCGTGGAAACCCTGCAGCCCTGATAGCGGCCGATGACGCGCGACAACGCCTGCTCCGCGCTGCAGCTATCCAGCGGCAGCTTGTTCTTGGAGATTACGTAGTGCGGCATGCCCCGTCTCCAGGCAGCCAGCGTCGTGCCATCGTCCGCCAGGTGCTGCAAGATCATGGCAGCGCCCAGCAAACCATCCCGCCCGTAGTGAAGCTCCGGAAGAATAACACCGCCGTTGCCTTCGCCGCCCAGTATCGCCCCTACCTCCTGCATCTTCTTCACCACGTTGATCTCACCGACGGCCGACCGGTGGACCGCCATGCCATATCGTGCCGCCACGTCCTCTATGGCGCGGGATGAGGACAGATTCGTTACAAACGGGCCGTTCTTTTGCCGCCAGAGAAAATCGGCCGCCAGCACCTGCGTCAGCTCCTCGCTCACGTAATGGCCCTCGTTGTCGATAAGCGCCAGGCGGTCCGCGTCCGGATCCACCACGAGGCCAAGATCTGCGCCTTCCTGCCGCACAAACCTGATCGTATCCCCCAGATGCTCGGGCAGCGGCTCCGCAGGATGGGCAAAGAGTCCCGTCGGCTCGGAGTTGACAATCTTGATGCGCCCCACTCCCAGCGCTTCCAGCAGCCTGGGAAGCGCAATCGCCCCAACCGAATTGATGCCGTCCACGACCACGGAGAAGTCCCTGGCGGCAATGGCATCCGCACGGCAGAATGGCAGCGACAGAATCGCCTCGACATGGTGATCGAGATAGTCGCGGTTGCGGAGCGACCCGATTGCGCCGTGGGATGCAGCGGGCATGACCCGCTGCTCGGCAAGCTGCATGACCTCGCTTCCTTCCTCTGGCGAGAGGTATTCCCCTTTTCCGTTCAGCAGCTTGAGCGCATTCCACTCTGCCGGGTTGTGCGAGGCTGAGATGACGACCCCGCCTGTGGCCCTTTCCGCTTCCACGGCCATGGCGACGGTTGGCGTGGCTGCAAGCCCTGTATCTGTCACGTCGCACCCGATGCTCCGCAGCGTGCCACTGATGATCTGGGCACAAACCGGGCCCGACACACGAGCGTCCCGCCCCATTACCACGTGCGGGCGGGAAGCCCGGTCCAGACACCAGGCCCCGTACGCTGCTGCATAGCGGACCAGCACCGCAGCGTCCAGGCCCGAGCCAAATACTCCGCGGATTCCGGAAATGGAAGCTATTAGTGTCATCGCCCCATCCAAGCGCCCTCTGCCACGTCCGACAAGGCGCAGCGTTCCGCCAGCCGAATCGGCTGGATCTTCACTGCTATACCGGAACCGCGGCAGATGCCTTTGGTTGCTGCCGGCCCTGCCCTACCGGTCCCGTCATGCGCCTTGGAATTGCGGATCCTCCCCTGATGGCCGGCATGCCATGGCGCCACGGGTACTGCGCACTGGGCCTCTTGCTGTGTCTGACGCTGATTGGGTGGGGCGGAGTCGTCACCAGCATGGACGCCGGCCTGGCGGTTCCGGACTGGCCTACCTCCTTCGGATCGTATGATCCGTTCGCAACGGGGTTTAGCGATCCAGCCAATCCCGGGTCCAGGTGGTGGCAGCACGCGCCGATTCTGGCCGAGCACGGCCATCGTCTCCTCGGTGCCCTGGTCGGACTGTGGGTCGTATTCCTGGTGATATGGACCTGGAGTGCCGAGCCGCGAAGATGGCTGCGCATTCTGACAGCCGCGGCGCTCGGGCTTGTGCTGCTGCAGGGCATTCTTGGCGGGCTTCGCGTAATTCGCGTATCACTCGATCTGGCGCTGGTCCACGCGCTCGCTGCACAACTGTTTTTCTGCCTGCTTACCGCCATCTGGTTGTGCACTTCGCCTTCCTGGACGCGCGGTCAGGGCGCTCTGCCACGAAGCAGCGCCGCCCGCAGGCTGCAACTCCTGGCATTGACAACCGCTGCGCTGCTCTACCTCCAGATTTTTCTGGGAGCGCTGCTGAGACACTTCGGCCAAGGCATACGCCTGGATCTTTCGGCAATTCATGTCCTCGGAGCGGTGGCCGTCCTGGCGCTCATCCTGGTTACGGCCACTCGCATTCGCACCGATTTCGCGACAAACCGGTTGCTTAACGCTGCCTCCTGGTTTATGATTGGTACGGCCGGCGTGCAGATCATGCTCGGCTTCGTCGCATTCGCCGTGCTGCAGTTCGAAGCGCAACAATTCCGGAGAAGCGCAGCTCAAATCCTCTTCAATTCTGCTCACCTGGTGACAGGCACCATTCTTATGGGCATTGTTGTTTCGGTAGCGCTGTTGGCGCTCAGAACAGAGCAGGAGCCATCCATCGCCTAGCCACGCAATCGCGCCGAACCGGGCCAGCTATGCAACAACCCGCCGCCGTTCGAGAGGCCAGACCTGCCACTCGCCGAATCGAGATTCCGGCGAACGGGCGTGCCCCGCTGGGCAGGCCGGCCTTGCTGGATTACTGGGAGCTTACCAAGCCGGAGATCGCGCTGCTGGTCATGATATCTGCTCTTGCAGGTTTTCTGCTGGGTTCGCCGGCGGGTGTGGATGCGTGGCAGCTCGGCTTTACGCTCCTGGGCACCGGCTTGAGTTCAGCGGGCGGCGGCGTCCTGAATCACTACGTGGAACGGAGCCATGACGCTCTTATGCGGCGCACGGCGAAGCGACCGCTTCCGGCTGGCCGCATCGTCCCGTCCAGGGCGCTAGCATACGGCATTTTCCTCGTACTGTCGGGACTGGCCTTGCTGGCTTTGGTCAACCTGATCACGGTTAGCCTTGCCGCTCTGACGGTCGCGCTCTACATATTTGTGTATACGCCGCTGAAGCGGAAAACCAGTCTGAACACGCTCGTTGGAGCCGTCCCCGGCGCGCTGCCTGGGCTGGGAGGATTCGCCGCTGCGACAGGCACGCTGGGAACGGGCGGCTGGCTGCTGTTCCTGATCTTGGCCCTGTGGCAGATGCCCCACTTCCTCTCGTTGGCGTGGATGTACCGAAAAGACTACGCCCGTGCCCGGTATGTCATGGGCACCGTCGTGGATCCGGACGGCCGATCCACGGCCAGGCAGGCGTTGCTGTATACGGGCGGGCTTTGCCTGGCGGCATTGCTCCCGACCGTCGCGGGCCTTACCGGATGGGTATACCTCGCCGGAGCGGTAGTGCTCGGCTTCTGGTTCCTTCTGCCCGCGGTCGCGTTTTACCGCGCCCGCACCGTGCGGGAAGCACGCCGCATTCTCTCCAGCTCCATCCTCTATATACCGCTACTGGTAGTCCTGATCTTCGTGGACCGCTGGGTGCAGTAGCGCTATTCGATACGCCGCCACACTTCCTCCAGGCGAAAGCCGCTCGGAAACTCTCCGGTGTGGTACCACAGATCCCCCACGAATTCAGCCGTGAACTTGAGCGCCACGCCAACCAGAACGGGCGTGACGTGGTACTCCAGGTATTCGGTATAGAGCGTATCTCCTTCCAGCGTATAGCGTCCTCCGCCAGCCAGCACATCCTCTCCATCCGACGACTGGTAACCCCAGGAAAAATGCGTCGAATTCAAAATTTTCATGGAAGGCGGCACGTTCGTGGTAACGATGACCGTATCCGGATAAATGGTACGCTGGGACACCAGGCGCCAGGTCCCTTCCAGATGGTTGGCAGGATGTTGCGCCATGGCGGGCGCACTGGCCAGGAACATGGCAACAATGGAGAAGTGGGCTACTTTGCGCATGGCAGCGTGAATCGGTGAAAAGGTAGGAGCGGCTTCGGCAATGTATGAAGCGAGCGGACGAAGTGAAAGTAATTACGACTCCTGAAGCGGACCATCTGACCCTCGCTGCAGCCGATGCTCCCCGCGCTGACGCCCGCGTGGACGTCAAGAGTCTGGATCTGGACGGCATGAGAACACTGGCTGCCTCGCTCGGCGAACCCGCGTACCGGGGAACGCAATTGTACCGGTGGGTCCACGGACACGCTGCAATGACCTTTGCAGAAATGACCGATTTGCCCCGGTCCTTCCGCCAGACGCTGGCGGCGAATGCAAGCATCGGGGCTGTCCGCGTGGTCGAAGTGCAGACAGGCGCTGACAAGACCGCCAAGATGCTCCTGGAATTGCCGTCCGGACGGCGGATAGAAGCTGTGTTGATACCAGATTCCGGCAAGGAGGGCATTCCAGGCCGGCTTACTGCCTGCGTGTCGAGCCAGGTAGGCTGCGCCATGGCTTGCGCGTTTTGCGCTACCGGACTAATGGGCTTTCAGGAGAACCTGACAGCCGGAGCCATAGTCGATCAGGTGCGCTTGCTTGATGGCCTGGCAAGGAGGCGATTCGGGCGCGGCCTGACCAACGTCGTCTTCATGGGAATGGGCGAGCCGCTGCTCAATTATCGCAACGTATTGCTCAGCACCAGCTTGCTGACCGACCCTGCACTACTCGGTCTTGCGCCGCGGCGCCTTACAGTCTCAACAGTGGGCCTTGCCCGGCGCATCAGGCAGCTGGCTGATGACCAGCCGCGCGTAAACCTGGCCGTTTCCCTACATGCCCCCTCCCAGGAGAAGCGCGACAGCATCATGCCGTCCGTCCGAAGCGAGGCTACCGACCTGTCTGCCTTGCGCGCTGCTCTTTCATACTACGCCAGGACCACGAGCCGCGCGGTTACTTTCGAATACTGCCTTTTTCGAGACTTCAATGATAGCGAGTCCGATGCGAAGCAGCTCGCGGCATTCAGCAACGCGGTGCCAAGCAAGGTAAACCTGATTCAGTACAACCCGGTCGCGGGGCTGCCCTTCGAGCGTACTTCGGAGAGCCAGCTCAATGCCTTCATACGCGTGCTCCTCGGCCGTGGCGTGACCGTCACGGTCAGGCGCAGCCGGGGGCAAGACATCGACGCCGCGTGCGGACAATTGGCCCTCCTGAAGCCACCGGAGCCTGGAGCTGTGCCCGCGCAGCCGGCATGATCCCGCAAGGCCCCTCGAAAAATGGAAAAGAGCTCCAGAAGACTTGTCCTGCATTACAACGCCGCATGCCCGAAATGCGTGCGAAAGGCTCAGCGAACCGCACGGCTCGACTGGCTTGGACGCGTAGATCTGTCGACGGAGGAATCGCCGGCAGGACCCGTCCCCGTGGGTGAAATTGTCGTGGTCGACAGGCAACGGGGAGAGCTCCTGACAGGCATTTACGCCACGCGAACGATTTGCCTGCATGTGCCCGCCTTCCTTCCATTCGGTCTGCTGCTCAACCTTCCCTTCATGAGACGGGCCATAAGCAGGCGGGACACCGGATGCGCAGGTGAGGCATGCCCGCTTCCGGAGCGGGCAATGGACACGCCCGCCGTGCATGTGTGATCGGGCGTTTGCTCTTGGGCGCCGGAACGCACTAGTGAGCGGGGCAGGTGGATTCCAAAGGGCCAAGCAGGCCTGCAGCCAGAGACGCGGGCCCGGAGCACAGGCCAGCCAACTGTTCCGCCCACCGCCTGGCGCTCGTTCCGCTGCGGATAGTCATACTGCGCCGAACCTGGTCACTATCGTCCACGGACCCCGCACTTTCACGTGTGCCCAGCACGAGCCGGTACCGACTGAAGAGTGGCACTGCGGCAGCGGATCACCCGAAGGCGACGCTCCCCCCGCTCACCCTTTCCGTAGCGGCCGTATTGGCGCCTCCAAGCCTCTGGCGGCAGACTCGATCACCTTCCCGACCCGGATCGGCTTCGTCGCCACTATCTGGAACGCCGTCGCGGGCTCAGTCATGCCAGGCTCAAATGGCTACTTTCTTACACGACCCAAAAAGAACCCGTACCGTCCTCGCCGCCGATCCAGGGCCCGTGCCCGGTCTTGCGTGCGGTGCCTGCCCCACGCGGCGCCCGTCGCGGCGCAAAGTGTCATTCAGGCTGCCGCACAGCCCTAGACGTCAGGCCTTTCCGTCCATTCGGGCTCCGGCGTGATGGTTTCAGCCGGAGGAGGCCCCGGATCTGTCCACCCCATGGTCGACACCTGCATCAGGGGCTCGACGGTCATGTCACCCTCCACAAGTATCTGGCATGCCAGGCGAATCTTGCCCAGGTGGCCGGCAGCCTGCAGCTTGTCGGACTCGGCCTGGGTCATGGCCTCCGGCTCGCCCTCGAATATGCGCACCCGGCAGGTCGTGCAGCGAGCGTAGCCTCCACATCTGTGCCCGATATCAACGCCTGCTTCCTCGATCGCCAGTACCAGCTTCTGGCCCTCAAGCGCCTCAAATGAACCGAATCCTTCTACTGTAATTGTAGGCATGCCTTGCAGGAATTGTGTTTATTGCGGCCTACTACGCTTTACGAAGTTTCTGGTGCCTTGCCCCATGCAGCCATATACGCGTTGTTTGATAATCGCTGCCACCCTGTGTCACGTGGCTTGCAGCGCACCACAGTCTGCGCATCTCGAAGAAACAAGAATCCGCTACCATGACACCCGCTTTGCCGGTGCGACGCTGCAATCGGTAGACTCTCTTGTGCATGCCGCAATCGAGGATCGCTGGTTTCCCGCCGCGGCGATCGCCATAGGAAGCGCGGATTCCGTGGCCAAGCTGGCAGGCTACGGCACGTTCACATATGAGTCAACGAAGCCTGTTACGCCAGATTCACCCTTCGGCCTAGCCTCCCTCACCAAGGTCATTGCAACGACCACGGCAGCCATGCTGCTCTATGAGTCGGGCGACCTGGACCTGGATGCCCCTGTCAGCCGCTACCTGGACGACTACAACCGGCCCGGCAAGAGGCGCATTACGATCCGGCAGCTGCTTACGCACACGAGCGGGCTACCGGCCTTCATTACGTTCTACGCAGAAGGATTGAGAACCCGCCAGGCGATTCTGGACTCCATTTTCAGCGGGGAGCTGGAGTCCGTCCCCGGCGAGACGTATCGCTACAGCGACTTCGGAATGATCACGCTCGCGCTGGTTGTCGAGGAGATCACCGGACAGGAGTTTGGCAGCTTTGCGCGGGAGCGCATCTTTGATCCTCTGGGCATGGAGGCTACAGGATTCCGTGGCATTGGTGTTCCGGACACGGCAGTTGTTCCTACCGAACGGGACGACTATTTCCGCCAGCGGCTCGTGCAGGGAGAGGTGCACGACGAGACCGCGTGGATTCTGGGCGGTACTGCCGGTCACGCCGGGCTCTTTTCCACGGCGCGCGATCTGGCGCGGTTTGCTACCATGCTCGTGCAGGACGGACGGCTGGGAGATCATCAGTTGATCCAGCCCGAAACCCTCGAGCTTTTCACCACGGTAGTAGACACTTCCTTGTCGACCCGCGCGCTGGGATGGGATACGAAGGCCCCCGAACCGCCGGCCAGCGCCGGACAGCTCTTCGGCGCCAGGAGTTACGGGCACACGGGCTTTACGGGTACATCCATCTGGATAGATCCTGACGCGGACCTCTACGTCATCGTGCTGACAAACCGCGTCTACCCTACGCGCAGGAATTACGACTATGTTCAAATCCGGCCCGCCATTGCCGAGGTCGCCTATGCAGCACTGGTCGGCGTGCCCGAAGACTGGGAGCCGGAACCGGAAGAATAGCCGCGGAACCTTGCATGCGAGTCAGGCTTTCAGCGGTGCTTCAGTCGCAGGATTCTTCAGAGCATGCCCACGTACGTTTACAGACGCGCAGACGGAACAACTTTCGAAATCGAGCAGCGGATTACGGAAGACGCACTGACCCGATGTCCGTCCACTGATCAACCGGTACGCCGCGTCATTACCGGCGGCACCGGCCTCATCTTCAAGGGTAGCGGCTTCTATCAGACCGACTACGTGGCGAAGCCAAGCGAGTCGTCAGCAGAGAACGGTACGGCGGAAAAGAAAGAGAAGGCCAAGCCCGAGCTGGCCAAGGCAGAGGCCGCGGCTGCGGAAGCCGACTGATTACCCTGCCGCTTCTGCCGCCTTGACAATGGCGGCAAAAGAGTCCGCCTTCAGACTGGCGCCGCCGATAAGGCCCCCATCTACATCCGGCTGCCGGAGCAGCTGCAGGGCATTGCCCGGCTTCATGCTGCCGCCGTATAGAATGGGTGCATGTCGCGCAAATGCATCGCCGATCGTGGCGGCAAGAGATTGCCTTATGCACTGATGCATCGCCTGTGCCGTATCCGGCGTTGCGGTCTCACCCGTGCCTATGGCCCACACGGGTTCGTACGCCACCACCAGGGCTCCGGGAGTAATGCCCGGCAGACCCGATAGCGCGCCTGTGAGCTGGCGCTCAACCACTTCCCGCTCCCTGCCGGCCCTTCGCTCTTCCAGCAGCTCACCGACACATATAATCGGAATAAGACGGTGCGACAGGGCCTGGCTGACCTTGTCCCGCACGCCGGCGTCCGTTTCGCCAAAGTGCTGCCGTCGCTCGGAATGCCCCAAAATCACGTACCGGCATCCCACCGAGCGCAGCATTGGCGCCGATACCTCGCCCGTATAGGCCCCCCATTCTGCCCCGTGCATGTCTTGCGCGCCGAGCGTGACCTCACTTCCAGAAAGCGTGTCGGCTACCGCCGCCAGACTTACGAAGGGAGGGCAAACGGCTACATCCACGCCCCTGCAGCCCTGAACGCCCGCCACGACCCCGCGGGCCAGCGCCCGGGCAGCGGCCGTATCGGTGTGCATTTTCCAGTTGCCGGCAACAAGCATATTTCTGTTCATGAGACTGAATCTATTGCGCCCCGGCCAGACCAAGCGCGTCTTCGCGCAGCACAGCCATGGCGCCGCGAACATACTTTGCAACCAGAATCCCGTTCTGGTCAATGAGAAAGCGCGTCGGCAGGACATTTACGTTGAAGCGCCGCGCCACATCGCTGTCGAAGCCGTCTGCGGCCCATACAAACGTGCCCCTTGGAATCCTCTCGTCAAAGAATGCTTCGTTAACCAGGGTGTCCGGCTCCAGCGAAACGGACACCACCTGAATGGCATCGGACGCAGCAACAAGATCATTACGCCCTTCATACTCTCTCTGGTACACGGCATCCTGCGGATTGTAGAACTCCAGCACGACGGCCATGCCTTGCAGCGATTCCAGGCGAAGCGAGTCTCCCGGCGCGGTCCGCAATGCAAACGGCGGAGCCGGCATACCCGGCAACAGATTGTTCAGCTCGTACAGGGCCCGCTCGGCCCAGGTAGCCCAGGCCGTTTCACCGTAAACCTCCTGCATGGTCCGAGCTGCCTCGCGTGCGGCATCATAGTCCAGGCTGTCCATGTGCGCCACCACAATCTCGGCGTGCAGCTCGGCCCGGGCAGCCTCTGTTTCAACCGAATCGACGGCTGCAAGAAGAAAGGACACGGAAGCTTCCTGTCCGGAAAGCCGGGCCAAAGCCCGGCGCGCGGCGCGGGCCACCTCCACGTACTGAACGTTGTCCGGAGCAACCTGAAGAGCCCTTTCCACTGCGAGAGAGTCATGCCAGCCCGCCAACATGAGGACCGACTCCGCCAAGGCCATCTCCGCTCCCATCGTGCCCTCGAACGTCTCCCGCATGTTCCACATGATGCTGCTGGTCTGCTGCACTTGCATGGAGGCACGGGCATCTTCGTATTCCCCGCTCTGCACCAGTTCCAGCAGATTCTGGTTGTACAGGGCCTTGGCATTCTGGTACGCCATCCAGGCTGCATTCTCCCGCGAGCGAATCCTCAGCAGGCGGTTATCCATCGGAAATTCGGCTGCCAGGCGGGCCGAGTCGGCATCGGCCACGGCGATCTCCCCAATCTTGAGAATCTGGCCACTGCGGCTGATGATGATGGCGTATACGCCCCGCCTGGGCGCCGTGACATCCATCGAGAATTCGCCCGTACTGTCCGTTACGGCATAGCCCAGCGTATCGGGCTCTCCATCCTGGCTTACGGCAATCAGGACCTCGAATCCCCGGTAGTCCGGCGTGGGATCCACTTCAGGATCCACGGTCAGGCGGCCCACCAGCGAGCTATTGACGGCAGAACCTACAGCCGGCTCTTCCTGGCCGCATGCTAGGCCGGGCAATAGCGAACAGGCCAAGACAAGCTGGGCCATTGCCTTGTGCCGGAGCGGCCAAGAAATCGCACAACGCATGTGCTTCGCCGGTATCGTCATAGCGCAAGCTGCCGGAGCAGCAATTCGCGAACGCGCACCGGATCCGCGGACCCGCCGGTGCGCCGCATGACCTGGCCGATGAAAAAGCCGGCGACTTGCGTCTTGCCTCCCCTGTACGTTTCGACCTGGGCGGGAAACGCCGCAAGTACGGCCTCAATCACGGGTAGTAACTGCGCGTCGTCGGATACCTGCAGCAGCTTCCTGCTTTGTGCAATCGTCTCAGCTTCGCGTCCGTCGCCGAGCATGCACGAGAACACCTCTTGCGCGCCTGTGGAGCTAAGCGCATGGCTGAGCCTGAGATGCACGAGACCACCCAGGCGCCGGGCGCTTATGGGGAATGCCTCCACTTTCACACGCTTCTCCTTTACGACCCGCAGCACATCCGTCATAACCGTGTTGGAGACGGCCTTCGCCTGAGCCGCAATGTCACCTTTAGAGTCCTTCTGGCGGACCGCCTCAAGCACAGCCTCAAAGTAGTCGGCCACCGGGCGCTCTTCAGTAAGCACTCCGGCATCGTAAGGAGGCAGCCCGAGTTCGCGCTCGAAACGGCGCTTCCGGTCGTCCGGAAGCTCCGGCAGCGAAGCCGCAAGGCCGGCCCGCATCGTGGAGGTAACGAACACCGGCGGCAAGTCGGGGTCTGGAAAGTAGCGGTAGTCATGCGCCCGCTCCTTGGTACGCATGGACCTGGTCTCACCCCGCTCCGCATCCCACAGCAGCGTCTCGTGCGTAATGCTCTTGCCGCGGCGGGCAAGTCCCGTCTGCCTTCTTATTTCATGGTCTATGGCCCGCTCGACGTGGCGGAAGGAATTCATGTTCTTGATTTCGGTCTTCACACCCAGTGCTGCGGACCCGACTGCTCGGATCGAGACATTGGCATCGCAGCGCAGCGAGCCTTCCTCCATGTTGCCGTCACAAATGTCCAGGTAGCGAACCAGCTGGCGGATCTTCTGCATGTACAGGTAGGCCTCGCGGCCGGATCTCAGATCAGGTTCCGACACGATCTCTATCAGCGGCACGCCGCACCGGTTGAAGTCAAGCAGCGTGCGTGCCGGATCCTGGTCATGCAGCGACTTGCCGGCATCCTCCTCGATATGAATCCGCGTTATGCCAATGCGCCGTGGCGGATCCCCAAACAGGTCCACGTAGCCGTGCTCGCACAGTGGATTCTCGTACTGCGAGATCTGATACCCTTTGGGCAAGTCGGGATAGAAATAGTGCTTGCGCGCCAGGATGCTTCGCTCGGCAATGCTACAGTGCGTGGCAAGCCCCATGCGCACAGCATAATCGACCACGTGCGAATTCAGCACCGGCAGCGTACCCGGATGGCCCAGGCTGACGGCATCAACATGGCTGTTTGGCTCTCCCCCGAACTGCGCGGAATCCGGGCTGAATGCCTTCGAGGCCGTCTTCAGCTGGCAGTGCACTTCAAGACCGATGACGGGCTCGTACGAGGCAGGCGCCATGAGTTGGGGCGTATGCAGTTGCAGCCGCCTAGAACGTTCCGGAATCAGGTGTGTTCTTCGCAGCCTTACCCCCCTGCGCTCCCGCCCGCTACGCGGCGCAGCTTCGCGGGATCCTTCCGAAGCATGGCGGCAGCGGGACTGTGTCCGCTCGGTGCGGCGAACAACCTCTTGGTTACTGGACGACTTTGCGAAGCAGCGAGGGTGGAATCCGGGCCGGCGTGAAGGCCGGCGCTCGCCTCCCGCACCTTGCGACCGCGCACAGGCGTTCCGCCAATTGGTAAAGACAAAGCGGGTTACATACAATAGTAGCCAGGAACAGTACGCTGCACACATTGTATAACACGATAATGACCCGTATTTGCACATATCGCTGTGCGCGTATCCGCAAATCCCAGCGCAAATCGCTGGACGCGCTGCTTGCGCATCTCACATGGCTGCGCAACGAAGCGGTATGGCATTGCCGACAAACGTATCTGGACGAAGGCACTACGCCGTCCTTTTACGATTTGTGCTGCGCACTGACCGAAGCCCGCAATACCAAGGCCGTGGGCAAGTGGCCCGTAGCAGTACAGCGCAGCATCCTGCAGCGCGTCCGGCGCGGTTACGAGAAGTTCTTCCGGGACCGCAAGGGCCTACCTCGCTATAACAGGCGTGTTCGCTCATTCGAGACCGACCGCAAACCACAAAAGAGCGGCGATTACTACTCTGTTCAGATCAAGGGCGTTGGTAAGCTGCGCTTCAAGGACAAGCGGTCCGTCCTGGGCGGCACCGCCCTCGTCAGGCAGGTGCGAGTCGTGAGGCAGCCTGTTGTCACCGGATATGACGTGCAGCTGGTTGTGCGGCACGATGCCGCTAAGGCGAAGCGGGATGACCGCGCCCCTGTCGGCATCGACGTAGGCGTGAAGCATATTGCCAGTTTGTCGAATGGCCACCAATACGCTCCCATCGAACTATCTGACCGCGAGAGAAAGAAGGCGCAGCGGGCCGTCAGCAGGGCAGAGCGGCAGAGCAAGAGCCGTCGCAAGAAGAAGCGGACACTGGCCAAGGCGGCGCGTCGCCAGAAGATTGCGCGGCGCAATGCAGCGCATCGTCTGACGACTCACATTGTCAAGAACCACTCTGCCA
>CAZXEU010000187.1:0-6724 GCA_964639665.1 uncultured Rhodothermaceae bacterium
GAACAGGTTGCGCGGGGCGCGGCGACAGCAAGCCGGGCCTTCCGCCGCTGGCGTACGGTGCCGGCGCCCGTGCGGGGAGAGCTCGTCCGGCGCTATGCCGACGTGCTGCGCCAGAGCAAGGCCGCCCTGGGACGCCTGGTCACCCTGGAAGTGGGCAAGATTCAGGCGGAAGCGGAGGGCGAAGTGCAGGAGATGGTGGACATCTGTGACTTTGCCACAGGACTCAGCCGCCAGCTGTACGGCCTGACGATTCAGAGCGAGCGGCCGCGCCATCGGTTGATGGAACAGTGGCATCCGCTCGGGCCGGTGGGCGTGATTTCCGCGTTCAACTTCCCGGTGGCGGTCTGGAGCTGGAATGCGGCCCTGGCGCTGGTCTGCGGCGACCCGGTAGTGTGGAAACCCTCCGAAAAGGCGCCGCTGTGCGCCATGGCCTGCCACGCGCTGCTGCAGGGCGTCATTCGGGACATGCCTGAGGCGCCGGACGGCCTGAGCGTCGTCGTGCCAGGCGGGCGCAGCACAGGAGAGGCGCTGGTCAGCTCGCCGGAGCTGCCGCTGGTATCCGCCACGGGGTCGGTTCCCATGGGACGGGCCGTCGCGCAGCAGGTCGCGGCAAGGCTGGGGCGCTGCCTTCTGGAGCTGGGCGGCAACAACGGCCTTGTGGTAGCGCCCAGCGCGGACCTGGATCTGGCGCTCAAGGCCATCACCTTTGCGGCCGTCGGCACGGCGGGCCAGCGCTGCACCACGCTCCGGAGGCTCATCGTGCATCGCTCCATAAAGGCACCCCTCCTTGAGCGCATCCGGCGCGCCTACGCAAGCATCGAGATTGGCGATCCGCGGCGCGAGGGAGTCCTTGTGGGGCCGCTTATCGACGAGGAGGCGGTGGCGGCCATGCAGGCAGCGCTCGAAAGGGCGCGCGCGGAAGGCGGAGCGGTGTTCGGGGGCGAGCGCATAACCCGTGGCGTGCCCGGCGGTGCCTATGTTCGCCCCGCCATCGTGGAGATCGCTCCTGCGGCGCCGGTAGTGCGCACCGAGACCTTCGCGCCCATACTCTACGTGATGGAATACGAGGATTTCGAGCAGGCTGTCGCGCTGCACAACGATGTGCCGCAGGGCCTTTCGAGCGCCATCTTTACGGGTGACGTTCGGGAGGCGGAGCAGTTCTGCGGACCTGCAGGCAGCGACTGCGGCATCGCCAATGTCAACATCGGAACCAGCGGCGCGGAGATCGGCGGGGCCTTCGGAGGAGAGAAGGAAACCGGCGGTGGCCGGGAAAGCGGATCCGATGCCTGGAAAAACTACATGCGGCGGGCCACCAACACCGTCAATTACGGCAATCGCCTGCCTCTGGCCCAGGGCATACAATTTGAATAAGAGCGGCATGGCACGTTCGCTTTCGACCCACCTGGCCCGTCGCGTGCTGGATGTCCCGCCGAGCGGGATCCGGCGCTTCTTCGAGATCGCCGCCACCATGGACGAGGTCATCTCGCTCGGCATTGGCGAGCCGGATTTTGTGACGCCGCAGCCCATCATAGATGCCGCAGTCGCGTCGCTGCGCGCCGGCAAGACGGGCTACACGTCCAATGCCGGGCTTGCCGAGCTGCGCCAGCGCATCGCTTCCGGGCTTGCCCGCATGTATGGTGTCGGCTACGACCCGGACCAGGTCCTTGTCACGGTCGGGGTAAGCGAGGCGCTGCAGCTAGCCATGCTGGCGCTTCTGGAGCCGGGCGACGAAATCCTGATTCCCGAGCCGTGCTTTGTCTCGTACGGACCGGCAGCCGTCTTTGCGGGCGGCCGCGTCGTTTACGTCCCGACGTCGGCCTCGCGCAGCTTCGAGGTGACGGCCGACGACATAGCGCGGCGCATCACGCCGCGCTCGAAGATGCTCTTTCTGTCGTATCCGAGCAATCCGACGGGTGCCGTGATGCGGAAAGAGACCATGGAGGAGATCGCTGAGCTGGCTGTGCGCCATGACCTGGTGGTGCTCTCGGATGAAATCTACGACCGCCTCACCTATGGGGAAACGCACGCAAGGGGGCATGTGTGCGTCTCGGCCGTCGGTGCGCTCAAGGAGAGAGCCGTGCTGCTGGGAGGCTTTTCCAAGGCACACGCGATGACCGGATGGCGCATTGGCTATGCCTGCGCGCCGCCGGACATTTACGGCGCCATGTACAAGGTCCACCAGTACATGGTAATGAGCGCGCCGACCATGTCCCAGTACGGGGCGATCGCGGCCCTGGACGAGTGCGACGCCGACGTCGAGCGCATGCGGCTGGCCTACGACAGGCGAAGGCGCACCATCGTGGACGGGCTGCGGCAGGCGGGCCTGCCGACCTTCGAGCCCGAGGGCGCCTTTTACTGCTTTCCCGATATCCGCAGTACGGGACTGTCCTCTGAGGCGTTTGCGCAAGAGCTCCTGGAAGAGGAGCACGTGGCCGTAGTGCCCGGCGATGCGTTCGGCCCGAGCGGTGCGGGCCACGTGCGATGCTCGTATGCCACCTCGCTCGGTGAAATCGAGGAGGCGGTGCGGCGCATTGCGCGCTTCGTCCGGCGAAGACAGCCGTGAAATTCCTATTCACTTGTGCCCTGGCGCTGGCGCTGCACCTGACGCTTGGCTGGGCGTGGACCTGGGTGGCGGCCCTGGCCGGCGGATACTGGAAGGGCCGTGGAGGATGGCTGATGGCGGGGGCGGCGGTAGGCGCGATCTGGCTGGCGCTCGTTCTGTACACGATGGCCGTGGCACCGGATGCCACGACGCGGCTGCTCGGCATTCTTGGCGGCATCATGGGCGGCCTGCCGGGCATAGTGGCGGCGATTGCTACCGTACTCATCGGGGCGCTCGTCGGAACTGTGGGCGGGGGCCTGGGTTCGCGCCTGCGCCTGTTGGCAGACAGCAGAAGCGCATGACGAAGGACGAGATCTTGCAGCTTTTGGAGCGCGTTCGTGCGCTCGGAGGCTACCTTTGACCTTTCGGGTCGAACGTCGCGCATAGGCGAGCTTGAAAAGGAGCGGCCGAAGCCGGGCTACTGGGACGATTCGGCCCGGGCGCAGCGCATCGAGAAGGAGATCGCGGGCGAGGAGGCGTGGGTGGCGGACTACGCCCGGCTGGAGCGCCTTGCCGAGGACGTGGAAACCCTCCTGGAGCTGGCCGAAGAGGAGGAAGAAGATCTGGAGGCGGAGATTCAGGCGGAGTCTCGGCGCCTGCTCGGTGGCACGGAGCAGTTGGAGCTGCGCAGCATGCTCTCCGGCGAGGATGACCATCGCAATGCCATCCTTACCATCAACCCCGGAGCCGGCGGCACGGAAAGCCAGGACTGGGCGGAAATGCTGCTGAGGATGTACTCGCGGTGGGCCTCGCGCCAGGGCTTTGAAATCGCGCTGCTGGGCTACCAGGAAGGAGACGTGGCCGGCATCAAGAGCGCTTCGCTGGAAGTGGCGGGCAGGTATGCCTACGGCCATTTGCGCCCCGAATCGGGCGTGCACCGCCTGGTGCGCATCTCGCCCTTCGATGCGGGCGGGCGCCGCCACACGAGCTTTGCCAGCGTATTTGTCTACCCCGAGGTGGACGACACCATCCAGATCGAGCTGCGGAGCGCAGACATCGAGCTGCAGACCTTCCGTTCCGGAGGAAAGGGCGGCCAGAACGTCAACAAGCTGGATACGGGCGTGCGCCTCGTCTGGACCGGCGCGCTTTCCAACGGCGAGCGTCAGCGCGTGGCGGCCGAGTGCACCGAGGAGCGCAGCCAGCTGCAGAACAGGGAGCGGGCCATGAACATGCTGAAGGGCCGCATCTACCAGCTGGAACGGGACCTGCAGGAAGCGGAAAAAAGCCGCAGGGAGGCCCAGAAAAAGAAGATCGAGTGGGGAAGCCAGATCCGCTCCTACGTCTTTCAGCCCTACACGATGGTCAACGACCACCGCACGGAGCTGAAGAAGACCAACGTCCAGGCCGTCATGGACGGGGAGCTGGATCCGTTCATCAAGGCCTATTTGCTGAGCAGCGCAAACCGGTAGCAGCCATGGCTAAGCGCTTCGAAGTGGATTTTCTGGTGATAGGCAGCGGCGTGGCGGGTCTCTGGTACGCCCTCCAGGTGGCCGCGCACGGCACAGTGGCCATCATCACCAAGAAGGAGCAGGCGGAATCGAACACGAACTATGCCCAGGGAGGTATCGCAAGCGTCTGGAGCAAGTCGGACAGCGCGGCCAGTCACGTGGCTGACACGATAAAGGCCGGCGCCGGCCTCTGCGACCGGTCCGTGGTGGAGCTGGTGGTGCGGGAAGGCCCGGCGCGCGTGCGGGATCTCATAGCCCTTGGGGCCTCGTTTACGCACAACGGTGGCGAACTGCACCTGGGCCGCGAAGGCGGCCATTCCACGCCCCGGATCATACACGCGCGCGACGCCACGGGCCAGGAAGTCGAACGGGCGCTGCTGTCGGCCGTGGCCCGCCACGACAACATCTCGGTATTTGAATATCACTACGCGCTGGATCTGATCACGGAGCACCACCTGGGCCAGTTCGTGACGCGGCTCAGGCCCGATGTCCGCTGCTATGGCGCCTACGTGTACAACGAGCGCGAGGACCGGGTGGACACGTTTCTGGCCCGGACCACGATGCTGGCCACGGGCGGCTCCGGCGCCGTGTACCTGCACACGACCAATCCGCCGATCGCCACCGGGGACGGCGTGGCCATGGCGTACAGGGCCAAGGCACGCATTGCCAACATGGAGTTTGTGCAGTTTCATCCGACGGCGCTGTATCCGGGCGTGGCGCCGGAGGCGGTCGCCGAGCGCGGCATGTTCCTGATTTCGGAAGCGCTCCGGGGCCACGGCGGCCGGCTTTTCAACCAGGGAGGCGAGCGGTTCATGCCGGACTACGACGCGGATGCCGAGCTTGCGCCTCGCGACATCGTGGCGCGCGCCATCGACGAGCAGCTGAAGCAGCGCGGCGAGTCCTACGTGCTCCTGGACGTATCCCATCTGCCGGCGGCCGAAACGCGCCAGGCTTTTCCGCACATCTACCGCCGGTGCCGCGCCTGGGGCGTGGATATAACCGCAAAGCCCATACCCGTGGTGCCGTCGGCGCACTACCAGTGCGGGGGCGTGCTGACGGACGCGCAGGCACGCACCAGCATAGAAGGCCTCTTTGCTGCGGGCGAGGTGGCCTGTACGGGGCTGCACGGCGCCAACCGCCTGGCGAGCAACTCGCTTCTCGAGGCGCTGGTCTTCAGCGAGCGCGCGGCGGAGGCGGCAGCGGAGCTGGCGGGCCGCACGGCCTGGAACACGGCCATTCCGGACTGGGACAGCTCGGGCACGGAGCGGCCCCAGGAATGGGTGCTGATTTCGCACAACCGCGAGGAGCTGCGCCGGGTGATGTGGGACTACGTGGGCATTGTTCGCTCCACGCTGCGCCTGGAGCGCGCCTTCCGCCGCACGCGGCTGCTTTACGAGGAAGTGGAGGACTTCTACGACCGCACGCGGATTTCAAGCGGCCTGTGCGAGGTGCGCAACATGATAGCCGTGGCCTATCTCATCATTCGCAGTGCGCGCATGCGAAGGGAAAGCCGCGGGCTGCACTACACGGTTGACTATCCCGAAGCCGCGGATTCGGAGCGGCGCCCAACGTTTGTCTGAGTCGAAAGAGGAACCTGCAAGACGCTGCATGGTAACCGCTACCTTGTGAGAAATTCGGTTTGCGGAAAGCACGGCGAAAGCCGTATTTTCCCAAGCTGAAAGCGAAGGGGGGCCCGCAAAGCCGCCCTTTTTTGTTAGGCATACTGAGCGTTTTACTGCGCCCGTCTCGCCTTGTCGATGCCGGGCGTTTTTAACATGGTGAACATGTACCGGGATGGCCGAAGCCGGCGCGCTTGACAACAGGATCAGAAGCCTCGTCGAGGAGACCATCATGGATGGTCCGTGCTACCTGGTAGACCTCGTGGTGCGGGGCAGCGGCCGCTCACCGGCCGTGGACGTCGTCCTCGACAGCGACGAAGGCCCCACTGCGGCCACGCTGGCTGATATAAGCCGCGAGGTGGGCTTCGCACTCTCCATGGCCGAGCTGGGCCCTGGCTCACTCACCGTTTCCTCGCCCGGACTGGACAGGCCGCTCAAGCTGCCCCGCCAGTACCGGAAGCATGTCGGGCGAGAGCTCAGGGTATGCACTGCGGCGGATCCGCCCATGTGGCTGGTCGGCACGCTGCAAGCGGCGGATGCGGACGGCATCGATCTTGAAGGTGCCGGACGCATAGCCTACGCCGACATCGTCTCGGCCAAGGTCAAACTGCCGTGGTGACTGCCTGTCCGAAGCATCCAGACAACCATCATGCAGAGCACAGATCTGGTATCATCATTCGCGGAAATCGCCCGCGAAAAGGACATAGACCGGGATACGTTGCAGCTGATCGTGGAAGACGTGATCCGGGCCATGATACGGAAGCGTTACGGCTCGGATGACGCCTTCGACATCATCCTGAATCCGGACCACGGCGATATCCAGATCCTGCACGTGCGGGAAGTAGTGGACGACTACGACCTGGAAGATCCCGTGACGCAGATCGAGTTTGAGGATGCCATCGAGATCGACGAGGATTTTGAGGTGGGCGACGAGGTGGCCGAGGAAGTCGAGGTCTCGGACTTCGGGCGGCGTGCCGTTCTGACGGCCCGGCAGACGTTCCGCCAGCGCATCCGCGACATCGAGAAGGAGAACATCTTCGTGGAGTACTCCGATC
>CAZXEU010000188.1:0-19122 GCA_964639665.1 uncultured Rhodothermaceae bacterium
TATCTGACGCCACCATGTATGAGCTTGGTGCTGCGGCTTGACGTTCCTTCAGCAAAATCGGCCTGCTCAAGAAGAACCGTTCGATAGCCGCGAGACGCTGCGTCGACGGCAGCGCCGAGACCGGTCGCGCCGCCTCCTATGATGATCACGTCCCACGGACGGTCCTCGTCGCGGATTCGGTCAATGAAGACCTCGCGGTTCATGGGAAAGGGTCGTCTTGCCGGAGGGATGCCATGCCAGGCAACCAGACGGGATCGGCAACGGGGAAGGCAGGGCGAAGCGTATGCCCCTTGAGCACGGTGAGCCCCGCGTGGTGAGGAGGCGAAAGAACAAGCGTATCCAGCACAGCATGATTGATGACCACGCCGTAGCGTTCACGCAGCCGCGCCAGGGTCTCCTCAATGGACTCTCCGCTTTCGGCTAGCTCTGCGAGCCTCGCTCGATACACCCACTTGTCCGTCCACAGGCCAAGTTCGTGGCTCAGCGCCGGGTCGTCGTCCAGGTCTTCCGCCAGTGCACGCTTGACAAAGTAGTGGTCTCGAAGGGTAAGGCCGATCGCGTCGTACAGGTCGTTTTCGAAGTCCTCTCGCCGCTCATGGCGGAGGGGATACCGCAAGGCCGGAAAGGCTTCGAGGAATTCCCTGACGGTCCAGTCTCCGTCCGTTGTCGTGATTAGCACATTATCAAGAATCTGGCGGAGGCTGTCCGCATAGGCGGCTCTGTGTGATTGCAGCGCCGCGAGGAGGTTGCCCTCGGGCGGCTCCTCCCGGTGCCACTGCCAGAGTGCCGCACGCAGCGACGAGTAGGGCGCAGGCCTAATGCGCACGTCCAGCGGCTTCATCATGGAGCCGATGAATTCCCGTGCAAGGACTTTCGCCTTCTGCGCAAAGACTACCTGCTCGTACGTAGCGCCTGCATCGCCAGTTGGCAGAGCGGGCCCCCGCCGCACATCGATAAGCTCCAGCAACAGGAACTGGCCATGGTAGGGCAGCGGCATCGAGATCTCACCGATCGGAAGATCCAGGATCGCGGCCATAAGGTCCGGATGAAGGTCGTGGCTGCCGACGTAGGGACTCTCGAAGTCCGAAGGCTGCAGGTTTTGCCCGTCGTTATCGGATACGAATTCCAGTATGAGCGCAGGCAAGCCTTTCGTGCGCGCCTCATCGCGAAGTCGGTGGGCTTCCTGAAGTGACCTGGCCGGCAAATACCTCAGGCGGAAGGAAGTCTGGTCCTGCTGCATGGCCAGCGCTATGTCCTCGGGCGCAACGTCCACGTGGTCGTTGACATGGCGCTCGAATACCTGCTCCACCAGGAGTTCGTCGCGCAGATCCTCGATGTGGCGCCTGACATCCGGGTGATCCAGAAGCCCGCGCCGAATGCCGTCACGTGCTAGCAGCTTTTCGTCGATAATGCGGTTGAGATAGGCCAGCCTGACGTTGCTCCCACGGTGCAACTGGGGAAATCCGAATTCATAGTTCAGGACAAAGTCCCTGGCATAGATGGGCTCGCCGCCCACCGTGGCTACCGCGGGTTCCTGGTCTGCCGGCACTGGCGTCTCCGGGCCGCAGCCGAGAGCCGAAATCAAGAGGACAATACTCGCCCAACCACGCATGCCTTAACGCACCAGAAAGAACGGCTGATGGCTCCGGCGTCCTGCCGCTTCCACTACCAGCATGTACGGTCCGGATGCCAGGTCGTCTATCGTCCACGTGACGCGGTGGCTGCCCGGCTCCTGCGCCGGGTAGACGACATCCCTGGCCATTCGGCCCAGAAGGTCGAAAGCCATGAGGCGCACCCGCGAAGGTCTCTCCAGGAAATAGCTTATGTGAACCCGGGATGCCGCGGGGTTGGGGAATACTTCGATGCGCGGCTCTGACGGCGCGACCTCGGCGGGCGCGCGCCCTTCAACGTGCACCAAGAGCTCCGAGAGGTCCACGCCGTAAACAAACGGATAGAACGTGGACCATCCGACTGCACGCTGATAAAAGTCTGTACCGGACTCGGAATTTGTCCACAGCGTCCCATTGGACGAGAATGCAAGGTCCTCAATGCCATGGGGAAACGTGATGCTGGCCTCCCATCCCGCACCCGTGCCCGGTCGGAAATCGGAGCGTTTGAAGCGCAATACCTCCGCCTCCCGGCTATTTCGATTCCGGGCCATGAAGACGTAGACCGTACCTGCCACGGCATGGAGGTCCACGCCCTGAATGCGGCGCGGAATGGGATAGACGACGGGGCTTGCGCCCCTGGCAATCAGGCCGTCACTGTCCAGCGGGTAGCCGTAGAGATAGGGCTGCTGCTCACTCGCAGTTCGGTAGTCACCCACCCAGAGCGTGTCCTGGAAAGAGGACACGAATGAGGCCTTGCTCAGAACTGCGCGTGATCCGTCTGTGTCCGGCAAGAGGTCGACGTACCGGCCGGCGGCCTCCTCGTATCGCGGCAGCACGTAGCGTTCCAACAATCCTTCGGATGCGACATAGAGGGCTTCGCCAACGACAGCGACCCCTCCCACGTGCGCCGTTCTCAATAGGCCGTTCAAGCGAAACGTGCGGCGTGCGCGGCCCGAGGCCACGTCGATTTCTGCGACAATGGATCGCTGCGTCCTCAGCCGGTTGGTTCGTGTTCTATGGTAGTAGGAGACATAAACGAGGCTCGCCTGCCCCGCCTCGTCACTCCGCACGGCAGTTCCTTGCGGAATGAAGGCATCGTTTACGTGCGGCAGGAAGAATCGGCGGGCAACCGGCGTCGAATACGAGTCTATTCGCTGATCCATGGGGAGACGAAAGCCATCCACTTCGTAGTCGTGAAATGAAGGCATGCCGAAATAGGCGCTCCCGTCGAAAGGCGGCACGGTGGTCAGATATAGCGGATGGGCTACATAGTCGCGCACTAGAGCTGCGAATACCAGGCCTGTAAGCGTGCCCGTCAGGCTTGGAGCATCCTCCTGGCCCTCCGCTTCCGTAGCCACGAAGAACGGCCGCGCAATAGCGTATGGCGATGCAATGGCAGCCGTAAACGATGCTTCCGCTTCCAGTCTTCCATCGCGGTATATCCTGAGAACGAGTGTATTGGAAAACGTGTATTCGGCCGTGGCGGCAATCCATGCGTCCTGATCTGCCAGGACCTCTTCGGAGCCGTCGACGCGATATGCCGTGCCTCCAATCACAACCGAAAAGTAGGGCACGCTCGACTGCAGGCCGAGCGTAATTCCGTCGCTTGATCCGATGCGGTTGCTGAGCAGCGAGTGGTGTGCGCCGGTTTCCAGGAGCCGCAGCCACACTTCGGCGGTCAGTCGCGGGCCGGCCGGCTGGCTGACGTCTTCTGCAGGGCCGCCCCACAGGGTGGACGAGGCGCCCTCGAATTCCGCGGCCCAGATGGGTTCGTAGCCCCAGCCACCCGGCCAGCGCGCCGCGCGCTCAAGCGGATCAAGAAACGGCCCTGCTTCCACGGACCGCGCTTCAATGGTTGAGGAAAACTCCGGTGCCCCGGGCAGATAGCGAAATACCACTCCGGCCGCACTGCCGTCTCCGGCGGACACCGCAGCTGCAGCCGCCACGCAGGCCAGGAGCGGCAAGCGTCTTGCAATCGCGCCCATTATTGCGCGTTCAGGGGATTCACACCGGGCAATTGTCCGCTGATGTACCTACGGCGATGCGATGACCGGCGGGCAGCCGGAGGGGCTGCCCGCCGGTCGGGTGGCCTACTTCACGAAGACCATCTTGCGCACGAGGTTCGTGTTGCCGGCGCGAAGAACATAGAAGTAGACGCCGCTGGCAAAGCGGTCGGCGCGGAAGTTTATCGTGTACGTCCCGGCAGACAGGGCTGCCTCATCGACCAGCACCTGGACGCGCTGTCCCAGCACGTTGTACACGACGATTCTCACGTCGGATGTATGGGGGACGGTATACGAAATCGATGTCACGGGATTGAAGGGGTTCGGATAGTTCTGCTCCAGGGTGAACCGTCCGGGCAATTCGGTTTCGGTGTCCCTGTCCACAAGCAAGGCGGCGTCCACCCACATCGGCACGGTCGCCGGGTCATACACCCCGTCGCTGTCAAATCCGCCGAGGTATCCCGTGAATCCGTTCCCGGTGGCGTCTTCCGTCGTCTCGCCCTGCCCTTCGTCCAGGTGCCAGAGGGCCAGCGTCATGGCGTCCGGCTCGAACGGCTCGGTCTGCAGGTCAAAGCTTTCCATGCCGGCGTAGCGATCGACCAGCGAGACGCGCACCTCGTCTATCATGCCCCGAAACCCTTCGTACCGGTCGTTCCAGAGGTCGGACGCGCCGTTGCCGATGGCCGCCTGCATGGTGCCTCCCAGCAGCGGAACCTGCGACTCGATTTCGGCAACCAGCTTGCCGTCCAGGAACATCCGCATGTTGTTGGCAACGTTCCACGTTACGGCCACGTGATACCAGCGCGGGTAGAACTTCGTGCGGATATCGCTGCTCTGGTTGAGGTTTACCGTATTGGTACCGTCCTGCATAAAGAACAGGAGACGCCCCTCGCTGCGTCGCCATCCAAGACCGAGGTCACCGGGGTTGTTGCCCCCCAGATTCTTGCCGAAGAGGTAGGTCCAGTCCGGGTCGTGCGTGTCGTTGGTGATCACCGAGTCAGGCCTGAACCAGAGCTCGACCGTGCCTTCGTCCATTCGAATCGGGAATAGCTGGGGCGCATCGCGAATCTCCACCCGGTCACGCTCCCACCAGTTGAATGCCATCACATAACCCGTTCCCCAGGGATGCGGCACGCTCCTGAATTCGTCAAGGCCGCCCACGCCACCTATGGTCGTGGCAGGCGACCAGGGGCCTTCGCCGGTAGCCAGGTGCTGTACAAAGGGATCCGCAGAAAGGATATTGCCGTCAGGCTCACGCGTAATGGAGTTGTCCATGTCCGCAGCTGCCGCCGTATTCAGCGTAAACTCCCAGTCGACCGCAGCGCCTCCGCTCATGACCATGGGGGCATCTGCACCGCTTGCGGTGCCAAATGCGACATACGCGTCGTAGGCGCCGTCAGGGCTTACGAGCACCGCGTAGTCTCCCGCCTCATCCATGCCATCGCCGATCATGCCGCCGGCGGCAAACACGCGCGACTGGAGCGGGTCTTCATTGTATCCCGGAACGGCGGATACGTCGCCACCACCGAATACCGCGACCACCTTGAGCGGAGGAAGCACGAATCCGTCCGGGAACGTGAATGACAGTCCCCCCGGATCGCCGACGCTCCAGCCGGAAAGGTCGACAGACTCCTCTTCGCTGGTGTTGATGAGTTCGATGAACTCGTCCTCCAGGTCGCTGGCCATGCCATCGCCGTTGGCATCGCCCGCCGCGTCGGCAAGGATTTCATTGATCACGACGGTTACCGGAGGTTGGGGCGGCGGCACCTGCGTGCGGCCGTCTACGGTCTGCGCCGGCGAATATGCCCGGCTGCTGACCTCCAGATGCTGCACGAATGGATCCGGCACGGCTATGTTGCCGTCCGGGAACCGCGTCACCGAATTGTCTGCGTTGGCAGGCGCGGCGATGTCCTGCTCAAACTCGAATTCCGTTCCTGCCGGATACGTCCCTTCGGCAGGTCCTCCCGTGTTGGCCAGGCTGCCGTAGGCGAACCAGGTATCATACGCGCCGTCATCCGACAGCAGCATGATAATGTCACCTCCGTTGGCAAAGCCGTTGCCCACGGTACTGTCCGCCTGGAAGACGCGCGTCATCATCGGGTCCGCGTCGTAGCCCGGCACGTTGGACACGTCTCCTCCGCCGAAGACCACGATAATGCCTCGGGGCTCGACGGTGTATCCGTCCGGAAATACGAAGTTGATGCCTTCATCATCTCCGAGCATCCAGCCGCCGATGTCAACGGCAGCATCGCCCACGTTGGCCAGCTCAATGAATTCGTCCCGGGAAGAACTGCGCGTTCCGTCCATGTTCGCGTCGCCGGGAGCCCCGCCTGGCGGATCAGCCAGGACTTCATTGATAACTATGGTTATCGGCGGCCGGGCCCTTGGAATTGTGTTGTCGCCGGCAATGGTCAGTCCCGGCGAAAACAGGTCTGAGCTGACTTCCGTATGCTGTATAAACGGATCAGGCGTCGAAACATCGCCATCGGGATACCTGGTCACCGAGACATCCTCGTTGGCTACAGCCGCCACATCCACCTGGAATTCGAACGTGATGCCTTGGACTGCATCCGAAGTAGGCGGGCCCAGACCCGACCTCGAATTGTAGGCGAGGTACATGTCCTCCTCGCCGTCGGGCGACTGGACGACGATGTAGTCGCCGCCGTTGGCGAGGCCATTGCCGACACTGTCACCAGTCGCAAAGACCCGCGTCAGAAGGGGATCCGAGTCGTAGCCCGGGACATTACTGGCATCGCCGCCCCCGAAGATCACGAGCAGCGCCCTTGGAGGCAGCATGTAGCCATCCGGGAACGTAAAGTCGATTCTCTCATCGTCGCCCACCATCCAGCCCGTCAAATCGAGCGTATCCGCACTGACATTTGCAAGCTCAACGAACTCGTCGAGCACTCCGTGCCGCGTTCCGTCGCCATTGGCATCGCCAGGAAGGTCCGCTGCGGGATCGGCGAGAAATTCGTTTATGATGAGGCGCGGCGCCTGCTGCGCCAGGGCTGTGCCGGCAAACAGGACCATGCCGGCCAGGCAGGTTAGCAAAGTTCTCATGGTGAATTGGGATTGTGATGAAAAGTAGTTACCCTGCCTCGCCGCCGAGGCCACCGGCAAGGCGCTGTTTGGCGATGCATGCGCTTTTCCGGAACCAGAAGTACGCACATGGAGCACCGTAGGGCAGATTTGAACGGGAAAAACGGTAGCTTCGGCCTCGAGAGTAGGTATTGCGCTTGTCTAGTTGTGAGGCTCACCCGCAGCGCCTGGCTTTAGTTCGTCTGCCGCGACGAATGCAATCCGCGCTTATCCGATGAATCTCGAATATCCGGGCGGGCGGCCCCAAGTCCATCGACTTTTCTCTGTTTGCAGACCTCAATGTTAAATAATAGTTAATTCCTGCGGCGTTCTCAATCCCGAATAGAGGCTCGCTGCGAAAATCATGGCTGGCCGCGGCAAGGCGCGGTGCAAATCTCTGGCCGTGGCAGCCGTCCAATGCCCGTTGGAAAGGGGCGCATACCATTTGCTGATGTGCGCGGCGCTGCGGCCATTGCTCGGCGCAGGCAGCATTCCCTGGCTGGCGCCGCGTTTCGCTGCCGCGTGCAGGGATTCAGAGGCTGTGTCCCATCGTCGCATTTTCGTCAGCGCCTCAGCGTAACCGTGAAGCGATGGGTCGCATTCAGAATGCCCCACGTCGCGTACGCGTAGTCAACCATTACGCCGAGCTGGCCGAGCATCCGGCGCTCAAGTCCCATGCCGAACGTGTATCCGCCGGTGCGGTCCACCTGGAAGTAGGAAACCAGCCCGGCCCTAAAGGAAATCGTGTCGATAAACGTGTACTCAAGCCCCAGGTTAACGGCCTCGCTGTTGTCCGATGGGTGCAGGACGTCGGCGGCGAGCGTCATGCGATGCATGGAGGCTTCCAGCTGGTACGCCACTCCAAACCGGAAAAGAAGCGGCAGCGAGAACGAATCCGTCTGGAGATATACGTTGAGCTTGTCGTTGCTGAAATTGCGCGGGTCGTCGTCGTAGGCCCTGCGCAGATCCCGTCCCTCCAGCCTCATGTCGCTGCCGAAATTCGATAGCCCCGCCGCCAGGCTCAGGCCACGAAGGTTGGTGTGGTACGTCATCCCTAGGTCGAAAGCATAGGCCTGGGCGCTTGAGTGCCACAGGGTTTCCTGAATGTACTTGCCTGAAATGCCGGCCATGAACCGGGGAGTCAGACGGGCGGCATACGTAAGCGAAAGGGCAAGATCCGATGCGCTATAGTACTCCCCCGTGCCTTCCGGCTGCAGGATGGTGCGCACGGGCGCCTGGTCGACGAGCTGAAAGCTCATTACGCTGAGGCCGAGGGCGCCAAATCGCGGCAGCACGAGAATGGCCGCAACGTGTTCGAGGCGGGTATTGGCAAGCCATGTCGTGTGATCAAACGAGACCAGGACCGTGCCGTCCAGCGCAATGGCAGAGGAGGGATTCCAGAACATGGACGATGCGTCGTGCGCGAGCGCCACGCCCGCGTTGCCCATGGCCTGGGCGCGGCCTCCCACGCCGATCTCGAGAAACGCCGCAGCGCTGGTGCCTGCATTCGTGACGTCTTCGACAAAATTCACCGGCCGGTCCTCTTCCTGCGCCCGCACGACGCCGGGCACGAGACTTACCAGGGCTGCAGCCCACGCGGCCCAGCGCGCGCTAATCAGCATTCGTCTCATGGCTTCGGCCATGCTGCCGTTGGACATGTCGCGACGCATTACTTGATGAGCGTGAATTTGCCCATCGTGCTGCCCACTCCGGGCGCCTCAACATGAAAGATGTAGACGCCGAATGCGACCGTGAGGCCGTCCTTGGATACAAGGTCCCAGCTCTCCGTGCCGTCTTCCGCCGGCGAATCGTGGTGGAGTATCTGGACCAGTTTGCCCGCCGTGTTGAAAATGCGAATCGTGCACTTGGGCGGCAGGTTCACGAAATCAATGCGGCGCTCGCCGCGGCCCGTCTGGTTGAACAGGGGCCGCTCCCATGAGGCGCTCGCCACGTATGGATCCGGCACGACATAGATGTCGTCGAGGCTGCTTCGCGCCAGCTCCTCGTCGAAGGAGGAAGCCCGGGTAGTGAACGTGATGGTATCGAGCGATGAAAAGGGTTTGGAAACCTGCAGTGCGTAGACGTCGCCCGATTCGGGCATGGTAGCGGCCTCGCCTTGCGGTGCCTCGAAGGTGAAGCGCCACCCCAGATTGAAGCGCAAGCCACTGATATTAAATACCACCGTTACTACGTCTCCGGCACTTAATAGGCCGTCCGGAGTGCCCGTCTCCTCAAACAGGAATTCGTAGGATCGGCCGGTGGTCGTGCTCCAGACTTCAAAGTTGACCGGGGTTCGCCGCTCAAAGGCAAACTGCACGAAGCTGGAATCCATGCCGGGCTGGCCTACGCGCAATTCTATGTCCTCGGGCAGGGCGACGCTGCGTCCGGAAGCTACCAGGTCGATGTTGGCCCTAAGGTTACTGGATCCCTGCGTCCAGCCGTGGACGGTCGGCTCGGCGGCCTCCGGCGTGAATATCTGGAACCGCATCCCTTCCCGGATGCGCGTTACTAGGTCCAGGCTGTCGAAGAGGGCTGCCTCGTAGACGATGCGGCCGGACTGTGACTCCTCGATCCGGACGCCCTTTGTCAATAGCGAGCGCGTCGTGTCCGTAAACGTGATGCTGTACTGCGCGCCGCTCCGGATGCTGTCGGGCACCACAACCTCGATGTCCACGCGACCCGTGCCCGGCCCGTCATGCTGGATATCCCCCTCGATATCGCCCGCTATGAAACCCACGCTTGGTGCATTGGGGACCACGACCGCCGTGTTCTTGTCGAGAAACGTGACGTTGCCCACCAGGTCAGTCTGGATGATTTTTGCGCTCTCGCTCGGTGCGATGGGAGTGAGCTTGTCCTTGTCGCTGAGGCCGCGATCAAAGAAATCGATATTGTAGCCCCCGTCATATGAGGCCACGGCGTAGTAATACGTCCGGCCGTTGTCCAGCCCTTCGTCGACAAAGAAGTAGCGCAGCCCCGTATCGCTGCCAACATTGTATACCGCCCCTGATTCGCCGATCTGGATAGGGTGGGGGCCCAAGAGGCCGTTCTTAAGGTCAAACTGCGCTATCGGCTTCCAGAGGGTCGGATTGCCGAAGGCGTCGCTGATCGTCTTGACCGTGTTGAAGGAAGGGTCGGTGGACCGGTAAATCAGATACCCCTCGAAGTCGCGCCCGTAGATCGGATCGCGCGAGAATTCCGCGCGATTGTCCCACATCAGGGTAGCCTTGCGGTTGCCTGGTACGGCCGTCAGCGTGGGCTTGTTGGGAGGCTTGGCAAAGGAATAGTCGGCATCATAGATCCGCTGCATCGTGCGCTTGTTGCGCAGGATATCATCGAAGTCGCGGCCGAAGAGGTTGGCGATGGCAAACTTGCGGGTCTCTTCCCGGGGCAGCTCGAAATACCCCGAGCCGTAGATGAAGGCCAGATTACTGGGCATCGCCCCGCCAAATCGTCCCGGCTCCATTTCACGCCACGTGCGGGCATCGTCGCTTACGTTGCCGGCGGGTCGCAGCACAAAGCTGGTCAGGCCTATCTGGTCCGATTCGTCGTTGTCCGTCTTTCCGAAGTTGGGCTCGCCTTCGTCGGGCATCCCGTTGTCTTCGGTGCCGTCCGTGTCCGGTCCCGGGTAGTCTTCCGCTTCGGGGCCGAGTCCGTCCGAGCCCGTGTCGTCCAGTATCAGCTCATCCGGATCCCGAATGCCGTTGCCGTCCGCATCCAGGAAAGCCACCCAGTCCATGTCCTCGTCTCCCGTCCACCAGACTCCGTTTTCGTAGGCCGGGCGCAGGTCCAGCGAGCCGAAGAAATTCTCAAATGCCGCCCGGTCATACCGGGAATCGACGTAGGCTTCAATCGCGTCCTGGCCTATCAGAACGTCTCCCCGGGGATTGTCCTGCCGCTCATCGATGACACCATCCTGGTCGTTGTCGATTTCGTTGAGGGGATCGCCGGGACTTTCCAGGAAGGCAAAGCCGAAGTAGCCGACGCCCGGGCGGCCGCGGTTGTCGATGCCGTCCCGGTCCCACATGTAGACGATGTCATCAACCTGCTCGAAATCGGCAAAATCGTCGACGGAATCGCCCTGCCCGCCTACGGCGGGGTCCACGTACATACCGAATACGACGCGCAGCAGCGGCTTGTGGCTGACATTCTTGATGTCATAGCGGACGATGAGGATGTCCTCGGCCTGCACGGAGACCCATTGGTACCCGCGGACCCTGACTTCCAGGCCCAGGCCTCTCAGGCCGTACGGATAGGCGGCAGAGTCCTGGGCGCTGCCAATGAAGGGGTAGTACAGGTATTCATCGTTATTCCGGTCGTCCATCACGTAGTAGCTTTCCTGGTCCGCACGGACAAAGGATCCGAATTCCCCGTTCCACCTTCCGTCACGTGAGCCTGCCGGACCCGGATGGTCATGGGGCCAGTTCGCCGGCCAGGTCTCCTGCAGGTGGCTCATCGCAGGGTAGTTGTGCGTGTTGGCATCGCCGGCATGAAAGTAGCCCGCGAGAGGCTCCCAGCCATAGGTGTGCGATCCGTCGGGGCTGATGTCAAAGGATCCCGGATTGGTGTAATTCTCCGAGACCACCTTGATCAGGCTGCGGTTGGCGTCCAGCACCTCTGCGCCGGCCATCATGATGAATTCGAATCCGTACCACGTCCCCGAGCCCTTCGGCCATTCCATCTTGGGGGGCTCGTACCGGGATCCGAGATTGCCGTAATTCGAGTACCGGGTAAATACCAGGTTGCCGTCATGAATTCCCGTGCGCCGCTGGTCCCGTCCGGCCTCGGGCCTGGTCTGGGCCTCGGCGGCGCCTGCGGCCATGAGCAGCATCAGCGCGGCCGGCAGCATCCGTCCGGCCAGGGCACCGGCCTTGCGGCGGCTCCGCAAACGGGCGTCGCCGCCGGGGCGTGCCGGCGGGCCTGGCCGTAGTCCGGAATTGTGCGCTACAGGGCGCGAGCTACGAAAAGGCGCCGCCCTCATGGTCAAAAGCTGAGTTCAGCACCCACGATAATCCGGCGGGGCTCGGAGTAGAAATCCGGCCGCAGGTCTATCTCCTGCAGCGTGAAATTGGGATTCTGCAGCAGTATTTCCGTTTCTCCTATCGTGCGATAGGGATTTGCCGCGTTGCCGGTGCTTGTATACACGCGGTCGGCATTAAGCCTGTCCAGGACGTTGTAGGCTCTTGCGAACAACTTGACGCCCACGCGTCGCCACTGGAGGCGCGTGTTGAAGTTGATATCCAGACTTACCTGGGACGGCTTTCGCTCGCTGTTCTCGAATTGCTCGGCAAGCGCACTTCCCGGATCCGTCGGAGTGTAGGGCTGGCCCGTGTGGTAGCGGCCGATCAGGCTGAGCGTCCAGCTGTTGGGATTGCCCAGGATCAGCGTGCCGTTGATGGTGTGGCGCTGGTCCCAGTCGAGAGGGAGGACCTGCTTTTCGCTTTCTCGCGGCGGGCTGGACTGGTGATCGAAGAAAACCGCGTTCGGGTCGGAGGCGTTGCCGCGGGCTATCTGGTACGTGTAGTCGACCGTAGCCCCGAGGTTGTCCTCATACTGCCTGATCAGCGAAAATACCAGTCCTCGCGTATTGCCGTAGTCGCGGTTGATGTATCGCGCGTAGATTTTCTTGTCCCGCGTCGTGATGATTTCCTGGCCCAGCAGATTCTTGATGTCCTTGTAATAGACCGTCAGCTCGATCTTCCAGTCCGGTGCAATGGCCTGCTGCACGCCTATCTCGTAGGCGATCGTCTTTTCCGGCTTCAGGTTTGCGTTTCCCATCAGCGTTTCCAGATCTCCCAGCTTGACCTCGAATTCGGAGTTGGTGAACATGTAGGAGAATCGCGGAATCTGGAAGAAGTGGCCGTATGACACGTGCAGCACGCCCGTCCTTGAGATCGGAAATGCCAGTCCGATGCGGGGACTGAGCTGGGAGGTCGTTTCCGATCCGTCAAATTCCGTGTCCAGTCGGATGCCGTCTTCCGGATTGGTGATGGCTTCCGGGTCGGTCGGGATCCTTCCGTTCGGATTCCAGAAGTCGAACCGGAGGCCCGCGTTCAGGATGATTTCGTCGATCTCGATCTTGTCCTGCACGTAGGCCGAGATCTCGTGCGGCGCCTGGGTGTAGGCATCATTGCCCGCGGTATTGGAGGACGGGATGCGGAGATTGGGATCTTCATACACCGGCCCATCCGAAATCGTGACGAGCTCCCGGGTATCGATATTGTGCCGCCGATACTCCATCCCGAACTTGACCAGATTGAATCGGTCAAGCTGGCTCGTAAAGTCCACCTTCCCGAAATAGAGGTCCTGCGTGGTCTCGGAGCGCCCGTTGCTGGTTCCGCCGAAGAGAAATCCGTTGGCCCCGAACGCGATGCCCTGGTAGCGCGGATCGAGTGGATTGTCAAAAAGGAAGCTCTTCCGCCTGTCTCGCTGAAACGACATCGCCATCCGGTAGAACGTGGACGGACTCAGCGTATGGGTAAGTGACAGGATGTGGTTCTGGCCCCGGTCGCTGACCGTGGGTTGCCCATCCGGCGCGAACCGCCGGCTGTCCTGGTAATACTTGCGGCGCTGGCTGTTCAGAAACACGGAGTAGCTGACCTTCAGCGCCTGGACAGGGCGGGCGGACAAGGAAGCGTGAAGCGAATACTTCTTCCGAAAATTCATGGGCACGTGCGTGCCGTCGCCGGACTGCAGCGAATCCGGCACGAGGATGCCTACAAGCGTCTCCTGGTCGCTCGACGTCTGGCGCGCCTCGTGGATATAGTCCTGAATAGGCACGGTGTCGTCGATGCGCATGCGGCGCTCGCCAAAGAGCCATCCATCCGAATCAAGAAGGCGCCCGTTGACCAGGAAGGAGCCGGCCGGCAAGAACGGGACGGGGCCGTCGAGCGAAAGCTCTCCGTTGAACTCGGAGAATCCGGGCGAGGCCGCACTTGGGAAGACGTTGTCCCTGGAGGTGAGGTAGCTGCCGGCGTAAAACGAGGTGCGGCCGCCATAGGTCGAGCGCCCCTCTTTCGAGACGACGTTGACAATGCCGGATTGGGCCTGGCCATACTCGGCGTTGAAGGTGCCGCTTATCACTTGCAGTTCCTGGACCCAGCTGTTTTCGATTTCGATCTTGCTGCCGCCGCTGAACTGGTCGGTCACCGGAATGCCGTCAATCATGTAGGCCACTTCGCCGTGGCGACCTCCGCGAAGATGGAGGCGCCCCGCCGCGTCATAGGCTACGCCCGGCTGAAGCTGAAGCAGATCCTCAAATTCCTGGACCGGCAGGCTCTCGATGGATTCCGCGGAAACGTAGGAAACAGACGTCGTGCGGTCCTGCTCTATGAGCGGGCGCTCGGCAATGACAAGGATTTCTTCGCCCTCGATAACGGACTCCTGGAGCTCCACGTTGACTCGCGTAGTCCTGTCAACCGACACTTCGACATTCTCTATGCGAAGCGCCGCGAACCCGATCATGGATGCCACCAGCGTATAGGTGCCGGGCTTGACGTTGATTATGGCGTAGTAGCCGTCATTGTCAGCGGCATCCCCTAGTGTCGTGCCCTCGATTCTGATAGCCGCCCCGGGCAACGGCTCGCCCGTGTCTGCGTGCACGATACGCCCCGCGATCTTGCCGGCTGCAAGATGCTCCGGAAAACGCATCGCCATGGATGCCGGCGCAGCCAGCATCATCAGAATCCATGCTCCCGTCCACGTCCCACGCATTGCAAAAGGCCGTATCCGCCTAGCCATGTTGCCATCCACGGTTGTCCGGGGCATCCGACGAAAGGACTTGCACATGGTCCCGCGGCGCTTGCACCCGTGCCTGCCAATCCAACGCAGCCCCCATATTAAGGGAACATTACCAACCTTCGCAACCGGGGTTCATTTGCCGATGCGGTAGCCCGCGGCAATTTCGGCAAGGAACTGCAGTCTGCCGATCTGGAGGAATTCTATTAACCGGCGCCCCGGAGTCGCCTTTCGGTAAGTCCATTCAGCCGGCGCCGTGTGCAATACACCAAGCTATGCACCGTAGCGTTTGTCCAGGCAAGGGGAGGAGGGCCACTGAATTCGGCAACTATGCCTCGCCTTGACTGTAGCTTAGGCTGAATTACCGTATGGCTCTCACCAACGAACCGACGTGCAAGTACGATTCTGGCTGATTATTGTGCTTCTTCTCGGCGCTTGCCAGACAGCGCCGGAAATGCCAAACGTCGTCGTCATACTGGCGGACGACCTGGGCTATGGTGATATCGAGCGCTACAATCCCGAGTCCAAAATTCCGACAAGAAACCTGAATCGCCTGGCGGACGAGGGCATGCGTTTTACCGATGCTCACTCGCCGTCTTCCGTGTGTTCGCCTACTCGCTACGGCCTGCTGACAGGCAGATACGCCTGGAGAACGTCTCTTCAGCGGGGCGTCCTTTCCGCCTCTTCGCCAAGCCTGATCGACACAGCGCGCCTCACGCTAACGCGGCTCTTCAAGGACCATGGATACGCCACCGGCGCTGTGGGCAAGTGGCATCTCGGATTCGGCAGCCGCGATTCAACGTTGTACAGTGAGCCTCTAGATCCGGGCCCGAATGCATTAGGGTTTGACTATTTCTTCGGTTTCCCTACGTCCAACAATCCACCGTTCGTCTACGTCGTGAATAGAGGCGTCGAAGCCGAGCCCACGGAATGGACGGAAGCAAGCCTTCACCGACGGCAGGGAGGAGAGGGGTACTGGCGTGCCGGTCCCATTGCACCGGGGTTCCGGCACGTGGACGTGTTGCCGCGGGTAGAGGAAGAGGCCCTGGGCTTCATCCAGAGACGGGGAGGAGAGGGCCCGTTTTTCCTGTATGTTCCGCTGTCGGCCCCGCATACGCCCTGGCTGCCCCTATCCGAATTTGCCGGGAAGAGCGGCGCTGGGAATTATGGGGATTTCGTGGTGCAGGTAGATCACGTAGTGGGAAACATCGTGCGTGCCCTCGATGATCTGCCGCGCGAGACGCTGCTCATCTTTACGAGCGACAATGGGGCTCACTGGCTCGCCTCCGAGCGCATGGAGTACGGCCACGACGCTAACGGACCGTGGCGGGGTCAGAAGGCCGATATCTGGGAAGGTGGCCACCGCGTGCCCTTCATTGTACGCTGGCCCGGCCATGTCGAGGAGGGTACCGTCAGCGATGTACTGGTTTCGTTGACCGATATCATGGCAACAGCAGCTAGTCTGCTCGGCGCGGAATTGCCGCGCGGAGCGGCGGAGGACAGCAACGATTTCCTGCCCGTGCTGACCGGCTTCGGGCCTGGCTCGCGCACGGCCATGATCCAGCACTCGATGAACGGCACGTTTGCTATGCGCAGCGGAGACTGGAAGCTGATCCTGGGGCTGGGCTCAGGCGGATTCACACATCCCCGGAGCATCAATCCCGGTCCGGGTGACCCGGCGGGCCAGCTGTACAATCTGGTCTCCGATCCCGCGGAGGAGCAAAACCTCTATGGATCGCATCCTGAGGTTGTAGAACACTTGACCGCGCTTCTTAAACAGTACAAGCGGGAAGGACGAAGCCAGCCCTGATCAGTCTGCGCGGGCCAATTTTAGGTCCTGAGCCCATTTGGCGGCAGTTGGCACGATAGTCAGTTTTGGAGACGCAAGCTATGCGGTCCGCTTGCTCGGCGGACGATCCGCATTGGACCGAACGTGTCCGGCCTATCGTTGAGCATTTAGGAAGGTAAGGAAATTCTGGCCCCATTTGGAAGGGCGCAAAGCGGATGCCATGGAATGATTCTCTGCGCAATTCGAGATATCCCAGAGGCGGCGAAGCAGATGCCCTGCTGGGAATTCCAACAAGTACTTTGACTATGAATAGAGAGCAGCTCGGATTCGGCCTAGGATCGAACAAAATCAGCGAGCGATTCTAGAATGCAGCGCACCTCCGTCGGTATCTCATTCATGTGCATTGAGTCGATTATGGCGGTAGGCGTGACGCTTACACCAAATTCCTCCTGCAACTCTTGATTCACTGCCGACAGTGCCTTCTTCGCCGGAATCAACTGCAGCTTTCTATTTGGGCCCTTGCACCAATCTAGTTCAAGTTCGTCCAGAGCAACACGATTCAGGACGGTCTCGTGTTCGCTAGATGCGGTCAATCTATTGAAGCGCTTATAAGAGTCAATGAACTGCGACTGTATGTAGCTCTTTTGCCTACTGGCAAAGTCGTCTAGGATGGCCGAACATCCATCCGCGCACATCATGGAAATCCCTGTACGACGCTCACGCTGTGAGATGCGCTTCTGGGTTGCTCGATCCATAGCTGACGGGACAAGTAGAAAGTTTTCTACCTCCTTGCATGGAAGGATGAAAACTAAATCACAAAAGCTTTCGCAGCGCAATTTGACGGCACTGCATTCCGCATCAGACCTGAAGTCGCGATCAAGAATGGTGACTGCCCTAATCTCCTTCCCAAGCGTCATCTCTATACCTTCTTTGAGGCTTCGGACTTTGTCTGGTTTAAAGCCACCGATTGGGATGACCGCAAACCCCGACCTATGGCTCAAGTCTTGTAAGCCTAATCTTTTCGCAAACCGAGAGAAGACGCGAAAGTCGTCTCCTTCGACAAAAACCGCACACCTCGTCTTGGCCAGCTGCGTCAATGTAGGATTCAAGTTTGAGCCAAGACTGGAGAACACCTCGTGTAGTTGCGCTATATTCTGGACTCGAGTGGCGGACTTTCGGTTTTTATCAATTAGTACAATGTAATTGGGCTCCGCTTCCGAGACGATCTCTGGCGAGTGTGTCGCGATGAGAATATCGGGTCCAAGATCCTCAAGGATTGACAACAGTTGTCTTTGCAGGTCAGAGTGAAGATAGATATCCGGTTCATCAATCAGAAAAATCGAATAGGAACGTGACTGAACGATATGCGTCAGCATCTGACACCAGACTTGAAAGCCAAATCCGGTCCAAAAGAGCTCTCTGGGAAACCGTTGCTCGGGACAAAACATATGCAACACCGTTTTGTCGTATGCCATGCTTACCTTTGGGGGTTCGATGTCCATACCCGGCCATGTCTGTTGAAGGAGGTCTCGGAAGGCTTCGAACTGTTCCGGGTAATGATACCAAATATTCCGAAAGTTTCTTGCGGCGCGGTAATTGAAAAGGGCAAGTCGCGCAGCTTCCTTTTTGTACAGTTTTTCTCGCTGTTCAACGGGACCAAGAATCGGGACAAAGCCTATAGGGCAGTTGAATGATGACCGAAACCTTGCTGGAGTTGAAACTAAGTGATCTGGGTCATCTGGAATCAAGACACAAGAGTCCGGCTCACTGAAATAGAGGAGAAGTCGTTTGTCGCCCGCCAAACTGAACGTCACAGATGCCGGCTCAGAATCGTCATAGTTGAAAAACAAGTTCTCTTCGCCAATTGATAACGAACCTAACGGGATCACGTGTCCGAGAACTGTGCCGTCTGGTCCGGTTACGAACTGTGGCTTGTACCGGGTAGCCCTGCGCAGGGCGGCAGCAAGTATCCTGAAAGCCGTAAGGATTGTGGACTTTCCGGAGTTGTTTGGTCCTACCAAAATATTGAAGCGGCCAAGGGTCAGCTTGAAGAAGCTAAACGCCTTGAAGCGCCTAAGAACAACGCTTTTGAATTCTAGAGTTTCGGCCATAAAACTAAATGGTCGCAGCCGCAAAGCTGGGTGGATGCACAGAACATTCTTGCACAATTACGATGATTTGTTTAATAGGGCGCCTATAGCTCCTGTGCCGGACTCTAACGAGCTAATTGTGGTGATATTGTGCTTGTTCGGTAGACATCCTGTTTGCTGCTTGGATATACGTATTCTCCGGTAGGAGGCAAGAAGCGGCCTGCGCGTCATGTAGATACCGACCAGCGGTTACAACGTGTATACTTGCCCAGGGTCCTTCGGCAGCCTGAGGTAGCCCACCTCGCTGTAGCCCCTTAGGCAGTTCATCATGCCGAATAGCTGGTCCACCTTGGCTCGAGCGCGGTGGCTCCGCCGGTGGAACGAGGTGTCTGCGCATTTGATCGTACACTTGCGGGCAGCCTTTCTGAACAAGCGCGATCTTATTCCGTTTCCCCTAACCGCGTGTTTCGGTGATTTGCACGCAACCGCCGTTGTTCACACAAATCGGTTCCTCCTGATCTTGCAAACAGTTCGGCATCACCGCCGAATCATGTACCTTCACCAAGGCCACCTCCCTAGTGTGGACCTGCCTCTGCGCATGGGAGCTCATATGCATTTGCATCCCGAAATACAACTGATAGCCTTTGGACTGACTAACGCCAACATAGGTTAGGATCAACGTAAGCGTGCGGCGAACTGCATCTTGATCGGGTAACGAGTTCTCGGGAAATTACTGCAAGTACCGAGAACTCAAATCCTGGATCGCATGGCAAGACTCAGACGTACGGCGGAAGAGATGTTTCCGTTGGTGCAGCAGT
>CAZXEU010000189.1:0-3736 GCA_964639665.1 uncultured Rhodothermaceae bacterium
GGCGATACGCTCGATTTGCGCCTGGATTTTCCGTCGTATCATCGCCTGGAGACGGTGCCTTTCGGGGCATCGGTTTACTGGGTAAGCGGGGATCGTCGGACCCGGATGGGCATTACTCCGCTTGTGTTTGTCTCACCGGACGAGGGGTCAATAGCGCTGGAGCTGGATGGCTATCACGACGCGCAGATTGAAGCGCTTGCGCGCGTCTGGAATGCGTATCGGATTGAGCTCAGGCCACTGGAGGCGCCGCTGGCCGCCGGGCGCACCGGACTTTCAACGTACCGCCGCCGCAGGTGGATCGACTACTGCGCGGCGGGCATCGCCGTCGCCGGGGGCGTGCTCAGCGTGCACCACAAGTTCAAGGCGGACCGCCTGGACACGCGTTATGCCGCCGAAGCGGACCCGCTGCTGGTGCCCCGCATTCGAAGGCTCGACAACAGGGCCGCGATGTCTCTGGGCGTTATGCAGGTGGGACTGGGAACACTAGCCCTCAGATTCATAATCAAATAGGACTACGCCAAGCCCATGCTGGACGTATTGATCATTGCAGGCTTGACCCTCGGCCTTTTGCTGGGGCTCAAGACCGGGCTCGTGAAGCAAGCCATCGGCATTGCCGGTATTGTCGCCGGCGTTGCCGTCGGAGTGGCCCTCATGGAGCAGCTGGGCGAGCTCGTAACGCGCAGTCTTGGCATTTCCGAGAACATATCTCCCGTCGTGGGATTCGTGCTCGCATTTCTCGCGGTCCAGCTCGCGGTGGGCATTCTTGCTCGACTGCTGGAGGGCATTGTGGGATTCCTGCATCTGTCCTTCCTGAACAGGCTTGCCGGCGGTGCGATCGGCGCAGCCAAGGCCTGCCTGGTAATGAGTGTGCTCTTTCTGGTACTCGGCAACTCAAGCGTACCGGGCGAAAACGCGCGTGCCGAGTCGATGCTCTATGAGCCTGTAGCATCCTCGGTGCCCTGGGCCTGGGAGGCTGTAAGGGGAATCTTTCCAGAGGTCGTTGACCTGACGGAGCGCTTCGGCGAACGTGCCATTGAGTATTTACCCAATCCGTAGCCGGGGCTCCCTTGGCGCCGATACCGCTTACGCTGGGAGACTTCATGAGCAGCGGCGCCGAGGCGCCGCAGCCGGGTCTTGATGGCTTCCATGTTGCCTGCCTTGCCGGCAACGGCCGTATGTCCACGGCGCGGGCGAAGGCAGTTGCCAATAACAGGTATTCAGCTGTCGGCTGCATCGGAGCAGGCCGACTCGGAGCCCGCAAGCCTGGATGCAAAGCGCGCGGAACTGCGCTGCGATTTCGCGGCGCACAAGGCAAAAGCACTCACGCTGGAAGGCGCCGGGACAGAGCGAGCGGCGGTGGACGAGATGCTGAGCCAAGCTGATTGCGTCCTGCCTGGCCAGCATTTGGGCTGATTCGTACATTGCGCTGGAACCGGTCCAGTCAACCCACCGGACCGAGCCGTCGACCTGGACCTACGCACTCGACATGAAATCACTGTTCCTTGCCGCTCTTGCGGCCTGCCTGCTGGCCCCGTCTGCCGCTTATTCGCAGCAAGCGCCCGCACGGACCATTGCGGCCGTAACGGAATCCCTGTACACGTTTCAGAATGGCGGCCACGTGTCGGTGTTCCTGGTTACGGAAGATGGCATCATTGCTTCGGATCCCATTAACCGCGATGCCGCCATGTGGCTTAGAAGCGAGCTCCGGGAGCGTTTCGACGTGCCCGTGAAGTACCTCGTCTATAGCCACGACCATGCTGATCACATCGGTGGAGGGGAAGTATTTGACGACGAAGCAGTGATCATTTCCCACGAGAACGCAAGGGACGTCATCATTGGCGAGAATCGCCCCACGGCGGTACCAGAGGTAGTGTTCAGTGAACGCTTGACTCTTGCACTCGGTGGCAAGCAGGTGGAGCTCGTCTACGTGGGGCGCGGCCACAGCGATAACTCGCTCGTGATGCACTTTCCGAACGCGCGTGCCGTGTTCGCGGTGGACTTCATATCCGTGAAGCGGCTGCCGTATCGCGATTTGAGCGACTCGTGGTTTCCCGACTGGATCGATGCCGTCCAGCGCGTGGAGGCGATCGATTTCGACATACTGATTCCGGGACACGGGGCGCCGGGAACGAAGGCGGATGCCGCCGAGCACCGCCGGTATCTCGAATCTCTGTACGAAGCCGTATTGGACGCCACTCGCAGGGGGCTCTCACTGGAAGAGATGCAGCAGTCCATCCGGCTTGACCAATTCTCGCATTTTGGCCAGTATGAAGAGTGGCTGGCCCTCAATATTGAAGGCGTTCACCGGCAGGTTGTGCTGCACCGCCGGGGCAACTGAGACAGTTCTGCGGCCAAAGCCGGCTGTCGGGAAATCGCACCGGGCGATAGGTGAGCGGCTGGCCCGGATGGGAGCCTGTGCGGGGATGCTTAGGCACAAATCCGGCTATCCGCCAGAGGTGATTGCACGCGTGGCCGAGATTCTGGGCTCGGCGGCGTGCCGATGGATGCGGGCGGCCCCAATTGCGCCGCGCCATTTGCTACAGCAGGACCAGGTACGTGAGCTTGGCTACGCCCAGGCGGTCGTTCAGCATCACATCGCTGCGAGGATCAAGAAGCATGTCGTCATCACCTGTAAAGTGATACGACGTGTTGAAGACGAAGAACAGGTCGCTGCCCGGCGTATGGATCCAGTCCACGCGGATATTGGCCTGCAGGTCCCGGGTGAAATTGTCGTACTGAATGAGGGCCGTGGCGAAGAGCTTGCGGCTTGCAGCCGCAAGCACGGAGATATTCAGGATGGTGGCATCGAAGCGCCCGTCTTCGACCGGCAAGTCCAGAATGGAATGGGTAAGCTCTGCTTCAAGACTCAGGTACTGCGAGTGGCGAAATCCCACGCTCGCCTCGATGTCGTGGCGGTCACCGCCATAAAACGTACCTGTAGATGCGCCAAGTCCTCCGTAGAGTCGCCGGCTTGAGTCCGTTTGCCCCATCAGCCCAATGCTGCCAAAGCTGTAGTCGTCGGTCGGAATAACCGCAGTGCGGATTCTGAACGGGCGATCCAGCCGTTCGAATGACCGCTCCAGGGTCAGTCCTATGTTGTCGCGTCGGTTGAATGCGACGCCAACCGTGGCTTCAAGGCTGGTCGACTGCAGCTCTCCGTCCTGACCCTCTATGTAGGAATACTCGGCCATTGACTGGAATCTTCTTATGAATGGCAAGCTGGAGAACTCGACCAGCGGCGTAAACTGCAGTGCTCCGGCGTAGCGAACGTAATCCCGTCGCCGGACGAAACCCAGCGCAGGATCATAGGACTTGCCCACGTTGCTGTAGGATGCCTCTGCTCCGTATCGGTCATTCAGCACGCGCATGCTGGCATGACCGGCCCCACTGCGTTCTGCCTCGTTGTCCCGGACTTCTGTGTACCACGCGGTGAAATCGCTTGCGCCCCAGAAGCGGTACTGCGCGTCGACTCCGAATGCCTCGTTTTGACGATCCGCGTTTCTGAATCCGGTGTAGATGACGCCGGTGGTAGCCCTGGGAAAGACGGTAGTTCGAAGGCGGGCTACCGTGTTGTTCGTGGAGGCGGGGCCCAGCAAATCTCCCATGCCTTCACCGGTCTCGATATTGAGCAGCCCGACCGAAACGCGGCCTACCTGCCCGGTAAACCGCGCACCCGCCAGCATCTGCTCGGTCAAGCCGATGCGCCTTGAGAAAAACGTCTGCGTGAATCGCGGGC
>CAZXEU010000190.1:0-20956 GCA_964639665.1 uncultured Rhodothermaceae bacterium
GGGGCTTGACCAAGCCGTGGAGAAAGCTAAGGAAAAACTCCTGGACATCAGGGTGGCGATTGACCGTTCGGAGGCGGAGCTGAGGCGCGTGCGGCGCGCGCGTGAGGAGACGCTGCAGCAAGAAAATTCCATGGCGGTCGCGCTGGCGGCCCTGGAGGCGCGTATCGCGGACCTGCTGGAGCGCATTCCGGGCATTGCCGAAGCGGACCTGCCTGTAGCCGGTGAAGCGGAAGCGGAACTGGCGGATCTGGAGCAGAAACTCGGTGCCATGGGAGGTGTCAACGAACTGGCCCTTGAACAGTACGCCTCAGAAGAGGAGCGGCTTTCCTTCCTGACCGAGCAGTACGATGACCTGGTCAAGTCCCGCGAAACACTCTCCAGGACGATTTCGGAGATCAACAGTACGGCCTCAGCGCGCTTCCTGGACACCTTCGCCGCCATCGAGCGAAGCTTTGCCGACCTGTTCCGCGAGCTCTTTGGTGACGGTGCCAGCGGCCATTTGGCACTGGCGGACCCGGAAGACCCCCTGGAGACATCCATAGGTGTTGTTGCCAGGCCTCGGGGAAAGCGGCCGATTCGCCTTTCACAGCTTTCAAGCGGTGAAAAGACCCTTACCGCAATAGCCCTGCTGTTTGCCATCTACCTGGTCAAGCCCAGTCCGTTCTGCTTCCTGGACGAAGTGGATGCTCCTCTGGACGACGCCAACGTTGACCGCTTCATGCGTCTTATCCGTCGATTCTCGCTCGATACGCAATTCGTGCTCGTCACGCACAACAAGCGCACCATGGAGATGGCAGACAGGCTCTACGGCATAACGATGCAGGAGCAGGGAGTATCCAGCCTGGTCGGCGTCCAATTCGAGGAAGCCGTCCAGCTCGTGGGCTAGAGAATGGCCTCGGCCTCTATTTCCACGAGCATGCGCGGGTCGATGAGGCGAGCTACTTCGACCATCGTCGATACCGGGCGAATCTCGCGAAAGACTTCTCCATGGGCCCGGCCCACCTCTTCGGCATGGGCGGCGATGTCAACCACGTACATCCTGGTTCGCACGACCGACGTGAGCTCGGCCCCGACAGCGCCCAGGGCACTGTCAATGTTGCGCAGAATCCGGACAGCCTGCAGGTAGGCACTGCCCACTCCCACGAGTTCTCCGCTGTCGTCGATAGCCGTGGTACCGGCGACGTATACGTGTCTACCTACCCGTACGGCACGTGCATAGCCGACTTTCGGCTCCCACGGACTCCGGGTTGAATACTGTTGTCGCATCAGGCAACTCCACCAGGATTCACAATTCCAAGGGTAGAGCGTTCAGCCGGCGCATGGCGACCAGGGCGCTCCAGGAATGGCACTGGCATGCCTACGGGGTGCTGTAGACGCTTATGGTACCCGGCGTCGTGCCCGGGTGCAAACGATGGTTCCACTGCCAGCCACTTCCGCGCACGCCAACCGTCCGGGTCCTGTTCCGCGCAGAATGACATCGGCTGAGCACGCCGCTTCAATAAGCCTGGAATAGACGCCGGCAGCGCAGGCCAAGCCACGGACCGTCACTCGTATCGCAGAGCGTCGATGGGATTGAGCGCGGCGGCCTTCCTGGCGGGATAGAAGCCGAAAAATATTCCGACCCCGGCCGAAAAGACCAGGGCAAGCATGACGGTCTCGGGCGAAATGACGGTGTGCCATCCGGTCAGTTGTCCAATGGTCGCGGAGCTGGCAAAGCCGAGCCCGAGGCCAATCAGGCCGCCCACGAGACTCATCACGATGCTCTCCACCAGAAACTGGGTGAGCACATCCCTGCCTCGTGCGCCGATGGCCATGCGGATGCCAATCTCTCGCGTGCGCTCCGTAACGGAGACCAGCATGATATTCATGATGCCAATTCCACCGACCACCAGCGAGATGGACGCAATGGCTGCCAGCAGCAACGTCATAACCTCCGTCGTACCTTGGGCGGCGTCGGCCAGATCAGACTGGTTGCGGACCGTAAAATCATCCTCTTCCCACGTGGACAATGAATGGGATTCCCGCATGATAGCGGCGATCTCCTCCTGGGCAGCAGGAATGTCGCCATGGTTCGCGGTGCTGGCCAGTATCTGGAAAATCCTGCTCCAGCCGCTGAGCCTTGTCTGCACGGTCGTATAAGGCGCCAAAATCACGTCATCCTGATCCGTACCTGTGGCGGTCTGTCCCTTGGGCTCCAGCACACCGACTACCCTGACGGGCACATTGCGAACCTGGACAAGCCGTCCCGTAGGGTCTTCCCCGGGAAAGAGCTCCTCGGCCACCGTGTGGCCTAGTACGATTACCTTGCGCATCTGGCGGACTTCGCTCTGGTCGAAGAAGCGCCCGTACTTGGTGTCCCAGTCCCGAATGATCTGGTAGTCCGTTGATACGCCGTTGACGGATGTATTCCAGTTTCCCTGTCCTCCAATGATCTGTGTCCGCGTCCAGACTACCGGCGAGACGGCCGTTATCATAAGGCTTTCCCGGCGGATCTTCTCCGCGTCCCGCACGGTGAGCCGGTTATAGGTCTGTGCCCCGCGGCTTACGCCTCCCTGCGAACTGGATCCCGGCGTAACCACAATCATGTTGGTGCCCAGGTTATTGATCTGATCCTGGATCTGGGATTGGGCCCCCTGCCCGATGGCCACCATCACGATTACGGCGCTGACGCCAATGATGATGCCGAGCATGGTCAGCAGCGTGCGCATCTTGTTCTCCAGGATACTCTGGAGAGCCACGGAAATGAGGGTCGAACTTCTCATGATGCTTTCGTCAGATCAGGCCGTCGCATCCGGGTTGAGCATTGGGTTTGCCATGGACTCTCGGCGGAGTAACCCGTGCGTGCGTCACGCATCCGCTGGAATCAAAAAACAGCAATGCGGCCCCTTTCGGCACGTCCGCGGCGAATTCAAGAGCCCGGGGTTACCGCTTTGCCCGGCCCTAGAATCCGCCGGGCCGGAAGCGACGCTCCTGGTTGTTCTGGAATGGATTGAATGAATTCCCTTCTTCCTGCTGGTTGACACCGGCAATTATGTCCATACCCGGGGTGAGTCGCGCACTCTGGATTTCCGTCATCTGCCCGTCAGAAATCCCGATCCGCGCGGGGGCCATGGCAAGCATGCCGTCACCGTCGATGAACCAGACCATCGTTAAGTCTTCGCGGCCCCCGAATCCCCCCGGCGCTCCAAAGCCGCCCTGTCCGCCGAATCCGCCGGCCCCGAATCCGCCCGTTGCCGCGAACCCGCCAGCCTGCCGCCCCGCAAAACCGCCGCGATCCTGCGGGCGCCCGGCTGCCGCGGAATCTCCCCGCCCCAGCCGGCGCTGTTCCCGTCGGGCCCTCATCTCAGCCATCATGGCCTCCGTCGGCCTGAAGCGGAGCGCGGCATTGGGCACCTTAAGGACATCCTCTGCCGTCTGGATCAAAAATTCCACGACGGCGGTCATTCCAGGAAGCAGCAGCCCGTTTTCATTGGCAACGTCTACCACCACGGTGTAGTTGACTACGTTTTCCTGCACGGACGACTGCAATCGCACCTGGCGCACGATTCCCTCGAACACTTCGTCGTAGGCCTGTACCGTAAACCTCGCGCGCTGGCCCTGCTTGATTTGGCCGATGTCGCTTTCGTCCACCGATGCCAGGATTTCCATCCTGGAAAGCTCGTCCGCGATAAGAAACAGCAATGGTGCCGAGAAGCTTGCCGCCACCGTCTGGCCCACGTCGACGTTGCGCTCGATTACGGTTCCGGAAATCGGCGCGTAAATCGTGGCGTAGCTGAGATTCTGTCGCGCCCGCTCCAGGCTGATATCGGATGACCTGGTAGCCGCCTTTGCAATATCCAGATTGTAGAGTGCCTGGTTGAATTCCACTTCGGTGACGAACTGCTTGTCGAACAGCCCCTCAATGCGGGCAAATTCCCTCTCGGCCTGGCGCAGCTGCGCCAGATTGCGTTCGACATTGGCCTCCGCATCCCTCACTGCGCTGGTCAGCAGAGTAGTGTCAATGCGTGCAATTACCTGGCCCTTCTCTACGTGGTCGTTAAAGTCCACGTAGATGTCGGATACAATGCCGGATACCTGCGTACCGACTTCGACCGTCGTGACGGCATCCAGCGAGCCCGTGCTGGAGACAACGGCTTCAACATTGCCGTGCTCGATGGTCACGAACCGGTAGGGGCTTACCGCTTCGGTATCGCCCCGGCTCAGGTACCAGAATGAGGCTCCGCAAAGTACCATAGCTGCGGCAACCAGAATGATCTTCTTCATATTCGCGTAAGTATCTTGAATTCAGCTTTCGAATCTAGCGCCGCCGAGGGTCTCGCCGGTCACGTCTGGTTCGCTGCCGCCACTGCTCGAGGCGCTCCTGCTGCTCGGGTGTCAACAGCGTGTCAAGCTCTGCCATCATGTCACTGCGGGCCACGTCCAGGCTGTCTCTGTACTGCGCCCGAATTCGCCGGAAGCGCTCTTCACCTTCCTCAATGGCCTCGCGCACGTTGGCATTCAGAGCCTCATCCTCCGTCTCCAGTACACGCGCCATGAATCGCGTCACCCCTCCTCTTTCCCGCGTTTCCCTCAATGCCTCGGCGCGGCGGTTCTGCAACGTACTGGTGCCCAGGACACCCAGGGCGACGCCCACGACTAGCGTGGCAAAAAGCAGCCACGCGGACTTTGCCCGAACGTTCATGGATCAGCAAATGCTAGCGGATCGACATCGGCGGCATAGGCAGTCGTTAGCGTGACCGGCTGCAAGCCCAGCAATGCCTCGGAAGTTGTCGGTCGAACGTCATAGGCATCTACGACGGAGGTATTGTAGGCCGCAAGAGCCAGGATCAGCGCCATTGCAGCTATTCCTATTGGACGAAACAGCTGCCACAAAGTCCCGAGATATACCTCGGTAGTGGCCGTAGCGGGTTCGAGGCGCCGAAGCACCCGCTCAGCAAGGAATGGCTTCACCGACCGCTCACTTCCTTCTTCGACAGCAAACTGCAGCAATTGCTCAAGCGCGTGCACTTGTCTCGTCTCCGCATCGAGGCCTTGATCCGGGGTCTGGCCACCGAACAGAGCCTCAAGTCGTCTGATTTCCTGGTTCTTCATGATTCAGCGTGGATTGTCCTCGACAAGCACTCCTTGAAGCAAGTCCTGGAGGCGATGCGTCGCCCGGCTGAGCCGGGACAGCACGGTACCGTACCGAATACCGAGCATATTCGCCGTCTCCTCCGTCGTAAATCCCTGCAGCAGACGCAGGGTTACTACCGCGCGGTGATCAGGTGTGAGCCTGGCAATGGCAGCGTGCACCAGCCTTGCGCGGTCCTTCTCGATCATTTCTTCTTCCGTGGTAAGTCCTTCAGAGGGCATCGCAGTTTCGTCCTGGCTGACAAAGCGGGCGTGCCATCGTTGCCGGCGTCGAAGTATGTCACGGGACCGATTAATGGCAATGCGGTGCAGGTAGGTACCAAAGGCGGCATTGCCACGAAACCGGTGAAGGCTTTCGTAGCACCGAATGAAGGTGTCCTGAACAACATCGTCGACGTCATCTCCCGGGCCGAGCATGGCTGTAACCGTGCGACCAATGGCAGCTTCATGCTTCCTGACCAGGAGACCGAAGGCGTGCCGATCTCCTTGCCGGGCGCGCCTGACCAGTTCCTCCTCCGTGTGCAACTGCCTGAACGCAGGGTCTTAGGTGCTTGGTACAGCGGAAAATATCCGCATTCTGTCCTGTCCGTATTCTGGGTGCCTCTTAAAGTTACCGATTTCGTGACAAGTTTCGTCGGGAGCGAGACTGAATCAGGCGCCCAATCGCCGCGTGCAACTCAGTGACCTCCTGCTGCGCCGGTGTAAACGCATCGGTGCTGTTGCTCTCGGCACGGAATGTTCGAAGCGCCTGGCGCGCAGCGTTCGCTTGCTGTCTGAGCGTATCGGCGGCTGCGCGAAGGGCTTCGAGTTCTGCATCCATCGCGGTACGCGTTTCGGCATCAATGCCGAGTGCCGCATCCCGCGCAAACAGCTGTGCCCTGGCGCGCTCGGCTGCAGCCTGCCTCTCGGCTTCCTCCGCCTCACGCACAGCCTCAGCTATGGCATCGCGGCGCTCCTGGACCGTAAGTGCACTGTCCTTGAGTGCTTCCCACGCCTCGCGCGAGGCCTCGCGCGCAATTGAACCGCCACGGAAATCGCGGCTGCGGCTCGCCTGCTGTCGACGCCGACCGGAATCGTTTCTCTGGTTGCGACCGCGCGAAGAGCGCAATGAAGGCCGGCGCTGACCCCGCCATCTACGGCCGCGCTGGCTAGCCGCGGCAATAATTTGCTCCTTTTCGTCGGCAGAGAGCTCTGCCTGGAGCAATGCGGCAGCATTCCACAGGCCGCCGGGCGTCCTGAGGCTATCAGCGCTCAAAGCGCGCTGAACCTCAGTTGACGGGTTATTGATGTGTTCGAGGATACGCGCCGCAATGCCGGTGGGCCTGGTGTCGGGCCCTGCCTGCTGTGCCAAGGCACTCGGCGCTGCAACGAACATACAGGCGGCCCCCAGGAGCGCTATTCTGATACGGGACAAGGTCATGATGTGATCACTTGATTCTCGGAATTCAAAGGCATGGTGGAATTCGGTTACGGATGCGCACCGTCAGAATCTGCGTCTGCCCCCCCGGTTGTTCGCACTTAGTTCCCTGTACCGGTCCATTTGCTCCTCCGTAAGCAATCCTTCCAGTTTGGCTGCGGTGGAATCGTTCAGGGCTTGCATGCCTTCTCGGACGGAGCCCCGACGCGCTCCACGCTGGCGCAGCTGAAGACGCTGCTGAACCAGATCGGCCAGCACTGCGCGGACCGGCTCTTCCTGCTCAGCCGTAAGCTGGAGCTGCTTTATGAGCGTGTCCATTCTGGCAGACATGCGTTCAGCCATCTGCTCCTGATTGAAGGGCTGCGCCTGGGAGGCTAAGCCCAGAGGTCCGGTGACCAACAGCGTAGTCAGTAAAAGTCTCTTGGCGGTCGTCATAGGAGTACCGTTTCTTGCTTACTGCCTATTTGACGCGCTGGAGTGCCTTAACATTCCCGCCGGCAACCGTACTGGAGAGTGGTAGCGTACCCGTCCTTGGAGTCGTACCTTTGCGCTTCAAACAAGTCCGGAAGCAAATGACAGGCAAGGGCACCATTGGCATTCTTACGGGCGGCGGAGATGTCCCGGGGCTTAACCCCGCCATTCGTGCAGTGACGATTCGCGCGTTGCGCGAGGGCTACAGGGTGATCGGCATCCGCCGCGGCTGGGCGGGACTGGTGGACATGATACCCGACAAGGACGCCGACAACGGGCGCAATTACGGGCTTCTCACGGAGCAGGTAGTAAATGCTGTGGGCCGGACCGGAGGCACGTTCCTTCACAGTTCCCGTACCCGGCCCAGCCACCTGCCCAAGAGCAATCTTCCGGCCCATTTGCGAGACGCGTATACGGAAGAAGTGAATGATGTCACGGCCTCCGTGCTGGAGAACATTGCGTTTCTGGGGCTGGACTTCCTGATTCCAATTGGCGGCGATGACACGCTCAGCTACGGGTACCGCTTGCACAAGGAAGGAGTCAATGTCGTCGCCATACCCAAGACCATGGACAACGACGTGCCGGGCACAGACTACTGTATCGGTTTTGGCACGTGCGTCTCGCGGACCATTGAACTGGCCAACACGCTTCGGACTTCCGCCGGCTCGCACGAGCGGTTTCTGGTAATCGAGGTGTTCGGTCGCTACGCGGGTTATTCAGCCCTGTTGCCAGCCATGGCGGGTGCGGCGGACAGGTGCGTGATCCCGGAAGTAGACTTTGACATGGACAGGCTTACGGAACTGCTCGTCTATGACTGGCATCGTAACAGGAGCAACTACTCCGTAGTGCTGGTCTCCGAAGGGGCGAAGATGAAGGGAGACACCGGGATGTCATTTGAAGGTGCCGAAAAGGATCAGTACGGGCATGCCAAGCTGGGCGGCATCGGAGACCGGGTGGGGCAGGAATTGAAGGCGCGGTCTTCCGGATTCAACAATGGCGGGCGTATCAATGTCGTGAACCAGCGGCTGGGATACCTGGTCCGGTGCGGAGACCCTGACGCACTGGACTGCGTCGTACCCATGGCCTTCGGCAACCTGGCTCTGGACCTGGTCATGAGCGGTTCGTCGGGCAGGCTGGTGAACATCATAAACGGCGTTTACGGCAGTACTTCGCTGGAGGCCATCAACCGACCGCACAAAACTGTGGACGTGGCAAAGTACTATAACATTGATCGGCTTCGGCCCAACTACACGACATTCGACCGGGCGCCGTTGTTCATTATGACGGCGGACTAGAATTCGCCGTTCGAGGCCCGTGATTGGCAATAGGCCCCGTTGAGCATTCTGCTTTCCCGCATGCATCGGCGTTAGGCAGACGCGTCGGCTGCCGAATTGGCGGCGTGACTGCACCACAGGTTCGCGGAAATCTGTCTAAGATTATTAGAAGAAACAGCTGATACATCTAAAATAGTATTGCAATTCAATCTGATTGCCTTATTTTCGGTGGCGAACAGGCAACTGTCCACCTAACTGCCAAGACTGCCAAAATGATGCGTCGCGTATTATGTATCTCACTGCTGTGCCTCGTGGGTGCAGCCAATTCGTTTGCCCAGGAAGCCGCAGATGCGGCTATCTCCGGTGCCGATACGGCCTGGTTGCTGGTCTCCACGGCACTGGTACTGCTCATGACCCCTGCGCTAGCGTTTTTCTACGGCGGCCTGGTTCGCTCCAAGAATGCGCTGAATACGATGATGATGAGCTTTGTAGCCCTGGGGTTCTCGGGCGCACTCTGGGCCGTGGCTGGCTATTCCATCGCATTCGGCGAGGGCAACTCCCTGGTGGGTGACTTCTCCATGGTGATGCTGCGCGGGGTTGGCCTGGAGCCCAGTGGCACCATTCCTGCGCTGCTCTTTATGGGATTCCAGGGGACGTTTGCCATTATTACCGCGGCGCTGATTTCAGGTGCTGTAGTGGAGCGGATGCGATTCCTGCCGTATGTGGCGTTTATTGCTCTATGGGGACTGCTCGTGTACGGCCCCGTTACGCACTGGGTGTGGGGTGGAGGCTGGCTGGGAAGCCTGGGAGCACTGGACTTTGCTGGAGGCGCAGTCGTGCACGTAAATGCAGGCGTGGCCGCCTTGGTAGCAGCATTGGCCCTGGGATCACGCAAGGATTACGGCCGGGCTGCACTTATTCCTCACAACGTGCCGTTCGTGCTTCTCGGGGCAGGCCTGCTATGGTTTGGCTGGTTCGGCTTTAACGGTGGCAGTGCATTGGCAGCGGACGGCATCGCGGCACTGGCCCTTGTGAACACGATGCTTGCGCCGGCGACAGCCCTCGTCGTCTGGACCATTCTGGACTATGGCACGACCGGAAAGGTAACCGCCGTGGGCGTAGCGACGGCGATTGTGGTGGGTCTCGTGGCAATCACGCCGGCGGCAGGGTTTGTCCCGCCGGCCGGAGCCCTCGCGGTTGGTGCAATCGGAGTGATTCCGAGCTTTTTCCTGATACGCTGGCGCGTTCGGACGAAGCTCGACGATTCCCTGGACGTCTTTGCCGCGCACGGCGCAGGCGGGATTATGGGGGCGCTGCTGACGGGCGTTTTTGCCTCCAGCTTGATAAATGGCGGCGGCGCAGACGGCTTGTTGTACGGCAACGCCGGGCAGCTTGGCATCCAGGCCCTGTCGGTTGCGGCAGTCGCCGCATACAGCGGCCTTGTCACGTTTGTTATCCTGAAAGTGCTGAGTCTCGTTACCAGCATCCGCGCCGGCGGAGAACAGGAAGGCACGGGGATGGACCTCGTCGACCACGGTGAAGCGGCCTATTCGTCCGGTGAAGGAGCGGTGCTTCTAAATGGCGATGACATCGTTGAGGCCCAGAACGGCTCCAGGGCGGTAGCAGCCAGCTGAACTCCTGAAATACCCCATCCAAACTGCTGAATCCATGAAGCTCATAAAGGCGATTATCAGGCCCAATAGACTGGCGGACGTACTCCGCGCATTGTTTGCCGAGGAAATAGAGGGCCTGACTGTTTCCCAGGTGCGAGGCCACGGAGGCGAAGAGGAAGTGGTAGAAACTTACAGAGGCACGACGGTAAAGAAGGAGCTGCACGACAAGGTGATGCTGGACATTGGCGTTACGGAGCCCTTCGTAGAGCGCACCGTTAACGCTATTCGCGGCGCAGCGATGACAGGCCGTGTTGGGGACGGCAAGATATTTGTACTGCCAGTGGAACGCGTCGTGCGCGTGCGTACCGGAGAAGAGAACAGAGACGCTGTAACGCCGGTAAAGTAGGGGCGCGTGCGGCGCCAGTAGGATAACCGGCCGCGCGGAAACCGCCATCGGTCAAGCTTGTTCTCCAAGGCCAGGTGTCACATTAGGCTTGGCAAGCGGTGGATCCGGTCTACTGGATCAGTCTCATCGTGGGAGGCTTCTTTGTCCTGCTCTCCGTTTTCGGAGGAGCAGACTCGGACGCGGACGCAGACTTCGATGGTGACCTGGAAATCGACGGCGACCTGGACTTCGACGCAGACGCGGACGCAGAGATTGGCGCGGGCGAAGGGTTCGTTGACCTGTTCTCGCTGCGGGCCCTATTTCTGTTTGCGGCATTCTTCGGACTGTGTGGGGTGCTCTTGCCTATTGCCGATGTGGGCGGTCCCCTTCGCCTGCTGGCCTCCCTGGCAATCGGAGCCACGGTTGGCCTGGGCGGCAATTTTGTGATCAAGCGGGTAGGCTACGCGCAGGTTTCCAGCGAGGTAACGCCCGGGGATCTGCTGGGGAGCTCCGGCAGTGTCCTTATCCCGTTTGATTCCGACGAGGTCGGCAAGATCGCGTTGGTTGCCAAGGGCAGGCGACTGCAACTCATGGCTCGCGCATTTGAAAACGTAGACGAGCAGTTTTCCGCCGGCGACGACGTCGTAGTAGTGCGTGTAGACGGCGCCGTTGCCGAAGTCGTCAAGCCATCGTGACAAATGCTCCGTAGCCCTCTATTACTATAGACCCGCCCCACAATGGGATTTGCAATTGTAGTATCCGGCGTCATTATCGTCGGCTTTCTGGCCATTCTCGGCATTATCCGGGCAAACCTGAAAATCTGCCAGCCGAACGAGGTGCTCATTTTCAGCGGACGCAAGCGTCGTCTGGCCAGCGGCGGCGTGGTCGGTTACCGGGTCGTGCAGGGAGGCCGCGGCTTCAGGATCCCGCTGATGGAGAAAGTGGACCGCCTCCAGCTCAATACGATCCCCATCGACCTAACCGTCACAAATGCGTACTCGAAGGGGGGCATTCCGCTAACGGTGCGCGCAATTGCGAACGTAAAGGTTGCATCGAACGAAACTGAATTGTCAAACGCGGTGGAAAGACTTCTGGGCAAGAACCTGGGAGAGGTTCAGACGATTGCCAAGGAAACGCTGGAGGGCAATCTCCGGGGCGTGCTTGCCACGCTAACGCCCGAGGAGGTGAACGAGGACCGGCTCAAGTTTGCCAAAGAGCTCCTGGCGGAAGCGGACAATGACTTGAGCAACCTTGGCCTGCAGCTGGATACCATGAAGATCCAGAGCGTCGAGGATGATGCCGGCTATCTCGATGCCATAGGTCGACAGCAGTCTGCCCACATCATTGCCGCTGCCCGTGTGGCGGAGGCGGACAAGATGAAGCAGGCGCGTCTCGCGGAGGCTGCTGCCGGAAAATCCATTGAGGAAGCAGAAAACGAGCTTCGCATCCTCAAGGCACAATTGGCCGCCAGGGCCCAGGCGGAAGAAGCCCGCATCGATGTGGCTGCCAACGTGGCCGAGGCCAGGGCCAAGCAGGAACTGGCCATGGAAGAGATAAAGCTTGCGGAAAAGCGGCAGCGCGCGGAAGTGGTTGTGGCTGCGGAGGCGGATCGCCTGGCCAAGGAGGAGATTGCAAAGGGCAATGCAGCCCGTATCCTGGAGGATGGACAGGCGGAAGTGGAAGTGCTTCGCCAAAAGCTCGGCTTGTGGCAGGAAGCAGGCACGGACGCAGAGAGGCTGTTCCTTATACAGATGCTGCCGGACATTTTGCGGCAGGTTGTCAATACCGTGGATAACCTCCAGATTGACCGGCTGACCGTGGTTGACAGCGGCCAGGGAAGTGGCGTGCCATCCGTATTCAATCAGATTGCGGGTTCCACGCCGGCGCTGCTGGAGAGCCTGAAGGCCTCCACGGGCATAGACATTGCCGGCATGCTGAGCCGGGCATCCGAGGCAGAAGAATAGGGCGCCGATTCCGAAGTGCGGATCGGGTCCTGCCGCTTTTCGGTGGCCGAAGTATTCAGTCCGCGCTTCGTACCACGCGATGAGCTGTGCGAGAAAGGTTCCAGTCGAGCACCAGTCCTGTCGCCGTTTCCCGGGCATGGGCCTTTCCGTAGAGTCGCTCCAGGAGGTATAGTGCCGGTTCGTAACTGAGCGCTCCGCCCACTGAAGTGATGAATCTGTCGTCCACCGCGAAATTCACGTCGTAGGCCACATCCACTTTCGAGAACATGCTTGCGAACAGCTCGCGGTCCGCGGGAAACGTCGTTGCCTCTCTGCCGTCCAGCGCACCTGTGGCTGCCAGCGGGAAGGCTCCATCGCAAACGGTAATGACGTAGCGGGACTGCGGGATGACGCGCTGAAGCCAATCCATGAATTCCTTGTTGTCCAGGTCGCGGTCCATGCTGCCACTGGTGCTCGGAATCACCAGGATGTCGATAGGTGGCACATTCTCAAACGAGTAATGCGGGGTGATCTGGATGCCTTCAAATGTGGTAAGCGGCTCCATTGTGGCGGCCACTACGAATGGTTCGACGTAGTTGAGAGAATCGCGAAATACGGAATGGTGCAGGATGTCATACGGCGCCATGAGCTCCGAATTGTAGACGCCCTCAAGCGCGACAAAGCCTGCTGTCAAGACCCCCCGCGGCAATTCCGGTTCGGGATCGGGCAAGGTGCATGCCGCACACAGCAATGCACCATACACCGCTAGAACGCCCGGACGGCCACTCCGCCATGCGCCCGAGCCTGCAGTGAATCGCCTGTGCCGATTCATTCGGGCCTATTCCTTGCCCTTGCCCCCTTCCTTCTCGCTGCCGGGGGAGGTCAGGAGGGTGATGGCGGTAAGCGCGGCGCCGGTTGCCACTACGGCGATCAAGGCAGCCTTTACCAACTTTAACATGGCTGAGAAATACGATTGTCTGGTCTTAAATGTAACGCCCTTGGCAGGCTGCGTGTTCAAATTCGTTCACGCCGCTGACGGCAGCGCACGCGGGACAAATATCTCCGCAAACGGTACATTTGCCACGAACATTAGCATGAGGAATCCATGCCAGATTACCGGTTAGGGGCGCTGGTCCTGGTGTTGCTGAGCGCAGGGTGCGCGCAGCAGCAGCCCGCTCCGGGCTCGGCCGCCTACGAGGAGGTCGTGTCCGCTTTCTATTCGGGTACGGCCGCCATGGAGGTGGGTGAGGACCTTCGGGCAGAAGCGAGGCTGACGGTGGTAACCGACCGCGCGTCGGCAGAGCCGTCTGCCTGGGCAAACCTGGGGCTGATGGCGATGCGTCGGGGTGAATTCCCGGCAGCTGCGGCCCATCTCGCCAAGGCGAGGTCACTGGCAGCGGGCAGCGCGCCAATTCTGTATCTGTCCGGATTGCTGGAGCAGCTGGAAGGCCGTACGGCGGCCGCAGCGACTTTCATGAGGCAGGCGCTGGAAAGCGACTCTTCCTACATCAGGGCCGCGTATGTCCTGGCCACGGATCTTGAACCGGACAATCCGGAAACCTTCGCGCGGCTCGCATTCGCTGTGCCGGATAACCTGGTTGTACTGGTTGAGCAGGCGCGTCGAGCCGCCCTGGCAGGCAGCGCTGAGGACCTGTCGGATGCGACCGACCGCCTTTCGATGCTGGCAGCGGCTTGGAACAGCGATGCAAAGGCCCAACTTGTTTCGGTGCTTGACGCGTCAGTCGCGGGAGATCTGGACGGGGCAGCCGTTCAGCTGGCCTTCTTGCGGAATGTGTTGCTGAGTGAGGAAGCCTTTCGGCAGGATCTCGGCAGGCTGCGAGCGTCTGTGGAAGTAATTGCAGATCCCGTGACCGAATTCCTGCGCCTGGAGAATCCTCGCTCCGCTCCCGCCCCTGCCGACGATTCGCTGGAGTTTTTCTCCCAGCATCTGATTCCCTCCGCCATGGACTCCATGGCATGGATCGCAGCAGTCGCGCTTGGCAACGAGGCGCTACCCGCCGTGTTTTTTACCGATGGGCGCGCGCTGCGAACGCTTCGCGACGAGTCGTGGCCATTCCCCGGCCCCGACGTGCCGGGTCCGCACGCCATCGCAGCGCTGGACTACGACTATGATTTCCGGACGGATCTGGTGATGGCGGGTCCCGGCGGCCTTCGTCTCCTTGCGCAGGACTCCACGGAGGCCTTCGCGGATGCAACTTCCTCACTCGGGCTGGGAGCCGCCATTGTGGACGCCGCCTATACCGGAGTCTGGGCCGCTGATCTCGACCTGGAGGGGGACATCGATCTCGTACTTGCTCTGGAAAGCGCAGGTGTCCGTGCGCTTCGCAACAACGGTGACGGCACGTTTGCCGAACTGGATCTTTTTTCTGACATACCCGCTCCGCGCAATCTTGTCTGGGCAGACCTGGATTCTGACGGGGACCCGGACGCCGTTTTTCTGGACGACGAAGGAAGACTGCACGCCCGGGAAAACCTGCGCCAGGGCAGATTCCGCGCCTGGGGGATGCAGCAGGATGCCAGTCCTGCGGCCGACATCGCGGCGACCGACAGCAACAGTGACGGCGTCATAGACCTTCTGGTGCTTGCTGCAGACGGGAGCATAGCCCGGCTGACGCGCGTCGCCGAAGCGTGGCAAACCGAGGAGCTTGCCGCCGGGACCGGGGAAACAGACAATGGATCCCGGCTTCTGCGCGCCGATCTGGACAACAATGGCGGGTTTGATCTCCTGGTGGCGGGTCCCGAGAGTGCCCGCATCTGGCTGCAACAGGACGACTACACGTATTCGCTCCTGCCAACCACAATTGATGCGCGGGTGTTTTCACTGGCTTCTATCCGGCAAGCCGGCCGCCTGGACCTGGTAGGTCTCGACCAGGAGGGCCGGCCGATTCTGATGGCCATCCTGTCTTCGAAAAACTACCACTGGAAACAGGTTCGGCCGCGTGCCGCGCAGGCCGTCGGCGACCAGCGCATCAACTCCTTCGGCATCGGCGGCGAAGTGGAGCTAAGGGCCGGCAGCCTTTACCAGAAGCAGCCCATAACGGAGCCCTTGCTGCATTTCGGGCTGGGCGAGTATGCACTCGCTGATATTGCTAGGATTACGTGGCCTAACGGCTCGGTTCAGGCAGAGTTTGAACTCCTGTCTGACCATGTGCTCTCCGCCCAGCAGCGTCTGAAGGGGTCTTGTCCGTGGCTCTTTACCTATGACGGTGAAGAAATGCAGTTCGTGACGGACTTTATCTGGCGCTCGCCCCTCGGGCTTCGGATCAATGCGCAGGAAACGGCGGGCATCATGACCACCGAGGACTGGGTCAAGATTCGGGGAGATCAGCTAAAGGCCCGCGATGGTCAGTATGATGTGCGCATCACGGCCGAATTGTGGGAGACGCACTTCTTCGATCACGTGAGCCTGCTGGTAGTGGATCATCCCCCGGATACGGAGGTGTTTGTGGATGAACGATTCGCCTTTCCGCCGCCCGAGCTGGCCGTACGGGTAACCGGCGCGCTGCGCCCCGTGGCCGCGGCGCGGGACGACTCGGGCAGGGATGTCTCCGAGGTCGTGCGGGAAAGGGACGAGCAGTACCTCGACTACTTCGGAAGAGGCCGGTATCAGGGCATCACGAGGGATCACTTCGTCGAGATCATACTCGACGAAGACGTGCCGGAGGCTTCCTGGCTGGTGGCCGCCGGTTGGATCAGGCCGACCGACAGCTCCATCAATGTAGCCATTAGCCACGGTACGCAGCCGCCTCCCCGAGGACTGAGACTGGAAGTGGAGCAGTCAGACGGCAGCTGGATGGTAGCACACACCGACCTCGGCTTTCCCTCGGGCAAGAGCAAGACCGTGCTGATAGACCTGGAAGGCATTCCGTTCGCCGAGGGCCGCCGTCGGCTGCGGCTCCACACGAATCTGGAAATCTACTGGGACATGCTCGCCCACGCGGAAAAGATGTCACCGGACCTTGCCGAGGTGCGTCGGCTGAGCGCGGCGTCGGCAGACCTCCGATTCCGTGGATTCTCCATAGTACACGAGGCGAATCGGTCCTCACCTGAGCTGCCGGCGTACCAGGATCTGGCGGGTACTGCGCAGATCTGGCGGGATCTCGTCGGATACTACACCCGGTTCGGGGACGTGCGTCCGCTCTTGACGGAGGTAGACGACCGTTACGTAATCATGAATGCCGGCGACGAAATGCAGCTGCTGTTTGATGCGCTACCCCAGCCGGCGGATTCCTGGGTGAGGGATTTTGTACTGATCGGAGACGGCTGGGTAAAGGACGGCGATTACAACACCACGTTCTCCAAGACCGTGCGGCCACTGCCCGCACATGATGATCCGCTGTATGACCAGCCTCCCGGGAGCCTGTCAGACGATCCCGTATATCGACGACATCATGCTGACTGGCAAGAGTACCACACCAGATTTGTGACTCCCGAGCGATTTTCGCGGGGGATGTACTTGCCGAGGTCTACTAGTCGCTGAGCGCGAATCGCACGGGTAGGGCCATGTAGACGAGAACCGGCGCGCCGCGCTGGCGCCCTGGCGTAAACCGCTGCTTGAGCACGGCGTCCAGTGCTGCCTGATCCAGCAGATCGTGGGCCGACCGGAGAACTGTAGCATCTGACGGAGTGCCGTCCCGGTTCACCAGTACGCGTATGACAGAAGTACCCTCGATCCCTGCACGCCTTGCCAGCAGCGGATATTCGAGGTCCGCCGACAGTGCCGACAATCCTCCAACAATGGTGGGCATCTCCTCGACAATAATAAATATCTCGTCCTCTGGACCTTCATCTTCCGGTTGCTCCAATGCCGGTGGCGGTGGCAGTGGCGCGCCGATACCGATGTCGAGCGCCGCGTCAAAAGTCAGGTCATCCTCTTCAAGGACTTCGTCGTTCGGTACTTCTACCGGAATCGGCGGTCGCGGCGGCGGCGGCGGTTTGATATCCTGCCTGGTCTGTATGATCTCCTGGACGGTGACAAGCTCCTGCGTCGGCAATTCGAATCCTTTCCTGTCTCCGGGATGGATGTTCAGATTGAAGGCTGCGACCACAGTCAGCAGCGCGAGCGCCAGACCGGCCTGAAAGGTCACGGCATACTTGCCTCTCTGCGCCCGGAAGCGGCGGGCACGCTCGGAAAAACGAGCACTGAGAGTCTCCGGAGTTATAGTGGCCCCGTCCGGAATTCTCCTTTCACGGAAACGATAAGCTGATGAGTGGCTCGGCAGAAATCGGCCGATGAGGAATCTCCTTGCCATGGTTCCTGAATGCGATTGAGTTCCCTGGTCCTGGTGTTCATTACGTAAGAATCCCGATCCGGGATACAGTGAGGAGGTTTTTCCTGCCGGAATGACGGGCACGCACCCCGATATGGGCTCACAACACGCGGAAAAGCGGTTCCGGCAACGCGCGCAAATTCGCCGGGCATGGCGGCGGCCCGTAGCCACGCTACATCCGTCCGAGGCGGCAGGTGCCAGCCGGGCAGCGCTGGCGAACAATTGCCCCGGCACTCGGGTGCAATGACGGCCATGCGCAAGGCCTTATTTCTGCTGCTCATTCTTGCCTGGCCATCCGCCGGTCAGGCTCAGGACTACTCCTTCCGGATAGCCCGTCTCAAGTATGGCGGCGGCGGGGACTGGTACAGCGACGAACGTTCCCTGCCGGAGCTTCTCGCGTATGCGCGGCGGCAGACGCTCCTCGATGTGGCTCCGGAGGCTGACATAGTTGAGCCCGCCAGCGACAAGCTCTACACGTATCCGTACCTGTACTTGACAGGGCACGGGAATGTACTGTTTACCGAGGACGAGGCGCAAAGTCTGCGCCGCTATCTCGACAACGGCGGTTTTCTGCACATAGACGACAACTACGGCCTTGATCCTGCCATCCGGCGTGAAATGAAGAAGGTCTTTCCGGAGCAGTCTTTCCTGGAGCTGGCGTTTTCCCACCCGATCTTCCACGCCCATTTTTCCTTTCCGGACGGCCTGCCGAAGGTGCATGAACACGATGGAGGTCCCAGTCAGGGCTTCGGGCTCTTCGACAGGAGCGGCCGCCTGTGCGTGTTTTATTCGTACGAAAGCGATCTGGGAGACGGTTGGGAGCCGGAGGAAGTCCATGACAATCCTCCCGAAGTCCGTGAACGGGCCCTGCAAATGGGCGTCAATATTCTGGTTTACGCGATGCTGCTACCGCATTCGTAGCGGCACGCTCAATCATCACGATCATGCGAGCATTGCGTCAAAGTGACCCGGCCATCTTTGCTGCAATCCGGCAGGAAGTTGTCCGGCAGAACGACGGCCTCGAACTCATCGCATCCGAGAATTTTGTGTCGGAAGCCGTAATGCAGGCCGTGGGATCGGTACTGACCAACAAGTACGCGGAAGGCCTGCCCGGCAGGCGGTATTACGGCGGCTGCGAATATGTGGATGTCGCGGAAGATATCGCGCGACAGCGTGCCCGTGACCTGTTCGGGTGTGACTGGGTCAACGTGCAGCCTCATTCCGGAGCCACGGCCAACGCAGCTGTGTACCTGACATTGCTGAAGCCCGGCGACACATTTCTTGGACTGGATCTGGCGCACGGCGGCCACCTGACCCACGGGAGCCCCGTCAATTTTTCGGGCATGCTATATCGGGCGACCTACTATGGCGTCGAGCGCGACGGCCGTATCGACATGGATCGGGTGAGGGACCGTGCTCTGGCGGAGAAGCCGCGGATGATTTCGATCGGTGCAAGCGCGTACTCGCGCGACTTTGATTACGCTGCGTTTCGGTCTATTGCCGACGAAGCGGGGGCGCTCCTCTGGATGGACATGGCACATCCCGCCGGACTGATCGCGGCGGGAGTGCTGGAAGATCCGCTCCCGCATGCACACGTGGTGAGCACGACAACCCACAAGACGCTGCGCGGGCCCAGAGGGGGCATGCTGCTTATTGGCAGGGACTTCGAGAATCCCTTTGGCAAGGTGGCTCCCAAGAGCGGCCGTACCCGGCGCATGGGCGAATTGCTTGATTCGGCTGTTTTTCCGGGCACGCAAGGCGGGCCCCTGATGCATGTCATTGCCGCCAAGGCAGTCGCCTTTGCGGAGGCTTTACGGCCCGAATTCAAGACGTACTGCTACCAGGTACGGGACAATGCCAGGGCGCTGGCGGCCGAATTCCAGGCCCGTGGCTACGATGTGGTCTCGGGCGGCACGGACAATCACCTGATGCTGATTGACCTCAGGAACAGAAACATGACCGGGAAGACGGCAGAGCATGTGCTGCAGGCAGCGGGCATTACGGTAAACAAGAACATGGTTCCCTTTGATGACAAGAGCCCATTTGTTACCAGCGGGATTCGCCTGGGTACAGCTGCCATGACCACGAGGGGCCTGGATGAAGACGCCTTCAGGTACGTGGCGGATCTCATGGACCGCGTTTTGTCAAGGCCGGAAGCCGAATCCGTGCGCCAGAGCGTCAGGCAGGATGTCCGGGCTCTCTGCGCCGACTACCCGCTTTACACCAACGACGAGGCGCTGGCAGCATCCGTGCAGGACAACGAACCGGCGATGGGGTAGGTCGTAGTAGTGCGTGGTTGCGCTGCGGGGTCATGCGATGTTCACGACCGGGGCAGCTTGCGCTCCGGAGCTGCATTGACGAGAATCGCCCCCTGCACTTACAGGTGTTACGCACATGAAGCCGTTGCTCAGCTGGGCCGGCAAGCGCAAGCAGCTGCCGGCCCCGGACGAAGACGAGTCGCTGCCCAGCGACAGCGAAATGTCCTTCCTGGAGCACCTGGAGGATCTTCGCTGGACTCTGCTCAAGGGGATCGGTGCCATCTTTGTGGCGACGATCGTTGCCGTCATATTCAGGGACTGGATTTCCGACGAGATTCTGCTGGGTCCGGCACAGGAGGATTTCTTCATGTACCGGGTATTTGGCCTGGAGGCCAACAGCCTGCTTCTGCAGAATCGAACATTGACGGGGCAATTCTTCGCGCTCGTGGGGATCATCGTCTCCGTAGGCGTCGTGCTCGGCTTTCCGGTGTTCATGTATTTCCTGTGGAAGTTCGTGGAGCCGGGCCTGTATCCCCGGGAAAAGGCCAGCCTGAGGTTCGCCGCCATCTTTGCCACGGTTTTCTTTCTGATTGGCGTGGCATTCGGATACCTGGTGATAACGCCTATTGCCCTCCAGTTTTTCAATTCGTTCACGATTACGGACCAGATCGTCAACGACTTTGACGTTACGCGCTACTTCAGCATGCTGACGTGGTGGGCTGTCGGAGCCGGAATTCTGTTTGAGCTGCCGGTCGTGGTGTATTTCCTGGCAAAGCTGGGCATTGCGACGCCGGAGCGGCTGAGGAATTCACGCAAGTTTGCCCTGCCGGGAGTGCTTATTGCCGGCGCCTTGCTGACGCCGCCGGATCCGGTGTCGCAAATTCTTGTTGCCGCCCCCCTATTCCTGCTCTATGAGGGATCCATACTGGTCGCCCGCATAGCGGAAAAAAGGCGCCAGGCGGCGCTGAGAAAGGCCTGGGGTGACGATGAAGAGGAAGCCGGGTCATCACCCTGAGCAGGGTTGGGGGACGCTAGCCTTGCGTGGGCAGCCGACGCTGCGGCCAGGCTGTGAAGGCCATCCGGAGGGAGCGTCCGGCAAGCCTTCCTATAGCCCCACCTGCCCCCATACCCAGGCCAGCGTCCGAACGCCGAGGCCGGCGCAGAAGAGCTTCAG
>CAZXEU010000191.1:0-26776 GCA_964639665.1 uncultured Rhodothermaceae bacterium
TTGCCGTCGTCCAGGAGCTGCCTATGGCAACCGAAACCAAAGCGCAAATGACGGTGCAGGCCGCATAGAATATGGCGGGACTCAGAATCTGCAACCCGTAGTAGATCATGGTCGGCACAATGCCTGCCATCATCCATGTCCCGATGAGCGCGCCCACGGCCAGCAAAATGAATACTGCGCCGATGGAGAGCGACACACCGTGCACCATGCTTTCCTGCATGGTCTGCCAGCTGAAGCCCATTTTCAGCCCAAGCGCTGCAGCAACCACGGCTGACAGCATGAGCGCGATTTGATTGGGGCCGTAGGACGAGTTTTCGCCAAAGAAGATGACTGAAGCGGTTAGGAGCACGATCAGTACCGCAACCGGCAACAGCGACAGGAAAAGAGAAGGCTCGGATGTAGGCTTGCTATCCTTCGGCATCTCTGGCATGATTCAAACTCGCCGGCGTGCGCAGAGGCTCAATGCCGGACCTCCTTGGAGTCCGCAAAAGGGCGGCTGCCCTTGCCAATCGAATCCATCCAATTGCGTACGAAGGCTATTCTCCGCACGGCGTGATACCGTATTCCGGTGCGTTTGCTTCGGCATGCGCGAAGAGTCTATGTGGCATGGCAATTCGCCCTACTTGTGCAATCGGACTCGGATCCATTGGCCATTGTCGACCGGCCAGGATTCACGCCCCAGTTGTCCGGGACGTTTTCCCGGTAGTGGATGAACCCTTCGCGGCGTGTGCGGAACGCTCATGAAATGAACATGGTCGCGCTAACCGAGCGTGATGCTTCGGAACCGAAGCGGCTCGTGGCCTTGGCTGCAGACGGGCTTATCACGACCATCCGAATCTTGACATGTCTGATCCGGCTGCAAATCCGGTATGCCTCTTGAGGGCGCCTCCAGACCCAAGGCGGCTCTGGCAGCAGCTCGTGTGATGAGAGCACGGTGCATTGAGACCATTCAACGGCGGTTCAAGCCGGAAAGCTACCATCATTTACGAAGTGTATACTGGCAACGAGACGAAACTTGTGCCGCAGCGGGCCACTGCACAGAGCCCGTTACTCCTGCTTCCCGGCCTCGAATGCCAGGCCGAGAAGCGCTCGCAGCTGATTCTTCTCTTCGGGCCCAAGTGTCGGCCAGACAGTTTCGAGGCGCTGACCTAGGTACAGCTGTCTGCGCATTGACGCGGAGAACTTCCAGTCGTCCGGCGCAATCGAAAGAGCTACGGCCATAAGCAGCGCCCCGAGTGCAAACATGGTAAGTGGACGCTCCCAGCGGCTGAGTCTGGCTGCTTGCGCCGCGCGGTCCACCTCGCGCGCGCTCGTCCTGATCTGATGGGCTGCGGCCGAGAGTTCGTGCAGGAGCGGATCTATGTGGCGACGTGCCTCCTTTGCCTCCGCTTCGGCGAGTCGCTTCCGTAGCGGGGCGGCCGCCTTATCGCTCACGTCCGCGTGCGCTGCGCACCGCCAGTCGGGACAAATCGTTGTAGGCTCGCTCTCCCAATACTTGGCGTATTTCGGGGGCGCGGCCCTCGGCCTTCAGGCGCAAGAAGCTGCGCGCGAATTCGTAATCCGCTTCCGACAATGGCGCCCCGCTCTCTGCTGAGCCGCGCTCCAGCCGGGCCTCATGTGCCCGCTTCAGCTCAAGGACAGGAGCGCGCACCCGGCGCTCGTAGTCGGCAAACGTTTCGCCGAATCTCTCGGCAAGCATCTGTGCCGAGATGCCGGGCATGACACTGCTGCTTTTGGCGAACTCCGCTCCATCTGTTACTACCAGGCCCCGCTGCCGCGCTTTGAGTTCAAGACCGTGTCCTCGCAAGCGGCGCACCAGGTCTTCCCAGCTTCTCGCATTCTCAAAGTCGTCTCCGGCCGCGCGTCGCACCAGCATCTGAAACGGCAGCAGATCGTCGCGAACTGCACCCTTGTAGGCGCCCTTGGACAGGGACTGGCTCCGGTCAGGCCTCTTCTGCCCCTCCAGTTGATACAGGTGGCCCGGCACCTCGCGAAAGCCCATTTTGCGCTCGGCGTGGCGAAGATACTTCTCGATCCTGAACCACGACATGTAAGTCTTGGCGGCCTTCCTTGTCTGTGGGTGCACGCGATTGGCCATGATATGCAGGTGGGCGTAGTCCTCATCCGCGTGCGCGACATATATGGCCTGGTGATCCTTCATGCCGAGCGTATCCAGCAGCCCATCCGCGACCTCCTGCATCTGTTCGCGGGTCGGGTCGTCTTCCGGCGCCCAGGAAACGGAAGCGTGCAAGACGGGGCTTTGGACGCGGTCGCTACCGCTGGCCACTATGCTCATCTCCATAGCGGCCTCCCGCAAGTCTTCCGCCAGGACGAGGAAGCGCGATTCGATCCAGTCCACGCGCACCTTGTGTTCGCGTCCGGTCTTGGGGCGCTCCAGGTATCTTGCCAGATTCCGGAAACTACGGCAGGTATTTACGCTGGCTATCACGGCAGATGGCTGGATATCCGTCTTAGTAAGGGTCTGATGCGTGACAGCAGCCGCTCGCGTTCTCGGCCTGGCATGGGCGCGGCCTGCATGACGGCCTGCCCGATAGCGAGTACCTCACGAGCCAATTCCGCATAGACGCGCGACTGGATACGCTGGCCAAGCCCGACCGCGCGCACATATTGCGAGATTTTCATCCCGTGCGCCGCGGCGTGGCGTCGAAGTAATTCGCGCTCTTCGCCATTCAGTCGAATCTCGATCCTGATTGTGCGCTTAGGAGAAGTGGCCTCGCTATGGCTCTTGTCGGCTGGCTCGATTGTGCTTTCAGAGGACATTCTCAACAAGGCTTGGGGAATCGAACACCTTGCAATACGCGTGTCGTTGCGACCGGCTCGACTCCGGTCCAGACGAGTGTGACAAGATTGAATTGCCCAGCCGCAGGCTCATGGATCACAAGCTGTTGTGCTTCGCGCTGGCAGGTTTTATAATCCCTGCCGCCGGGATATTCGGCACGGCCCGTGCGGACGGCATCTTCCATTAGTGCTGCCCTCCAGACGAATCTGACCGTCTTTTCTCCCTGAATGCCATTCAGAGCGCGTTCGCTGCCGTCGTCTGCGCCTCCGACACCAGAGTCATGCCTACAGCCTTCGAAGACTTCCAAACCTGCCTGGCGCGGGATCGACACCTGCGATTTTGCAATCGTGTATTCCGCCGCCACTTGGAATTGCCTCCGATCCGGGGGGCAGAATGTGCCACGCGGTCAGTATTTTCTCGTCGTAGCCGGAATTCCTGTAAAGCGCCTTCTTGACAGCACGTTATTCGCCGCAAACCGGGTTGAAGTACGCCACAATCGTCTTGCGCCCTTTGTTCGCAGCTGCATTGTTATTCGGAGCGGTATTGAGTGCTACGGCGGGTGCGTCGGGAGATGCGCACGTGAACGTGCTTGTACCTGACCTCCTGTGCAAGGGGGCCGGCAATCCGACAGCTGTATCCCTTAGCGTGGCGCCCACAGCATGCACTGGCCACTCCGGATCCAAATGCGAGAGCAAAGATCAATTTTGCTTCGTCGCCGGTCTTCCTTTGGTCTCGCTTTGCCATCTGCCTCGAGCTCGCACCTATGCCTCAATTACAATCGAGTCCCCAACCCGGGTCTCAGGGAATCTGTCTCCGTATGAGGCCGGAGTTGCTAAGCCATCCGACTCTTCGGATGCGACGGTTTGCGCCGTACTGCATGCGGCCGGACTGGCCTCGCTTTTGCTGACAAACTTGGCAAGGGAAGCAGACGAAGACTGTGAGGACGTCAATTCCGCGAGTGCGGAAACCTTGCAAAGGGTCCGGGGGATTGGGCCTGTAAAGGCCAGGGCCGTTATCGCGTATCGAGAGCAGCATGGTCCATTCGGGTCGCTGGACGATCTTGCGCGCGTGCGAGGCATCGGACCAGCCACCGTCGAGGCTTTCCGCGAAGCGGGATTCTGCGTGCAAGCTGTGTCTAGTGGGCACCGAGCCGGAGTTTCTCCAGGTAGAATCTCCGATGAATTGCAAGACGGCCGCACCACGAATTGCATCGATGTAAATGCAGCCGGAGCCTCTCAATTGCGCGCGGTATCGGGCATTGGCCCGGCAAAGGCGCGGTCCGTGATCGCTTATCGAGAGCAGTACGGGCCATTCAGTACGCTGAGCGATCTTGCGCGCGTACGCGGTATCGGCCCTGTCATCGTTGAGAATTTCCGCAGGGCTGGCTTTTGCGTCCTGGGCTCGACGAGCTCTGCTGGCGGATCGGACAATCAGCCTGCGGTCGCGGATGGCTCTGCAGCGGCTCCGGACAACAGCTGTGAGGATATTAACACGGCGAATGCCGCAGCCCTTGAGCGCGTAAGCGGCATTGGTCCGGCCAAGGCGCGTGCTATTCTGGAGTTCCGGGAAACGTACGGAGCGTTTCAGTCCCTGGATGCTCTAGTGAATGTCCGAGGCATCGGCCCGGCCACGCTGGCGAATTTCAAAAGGGCAGGCTTTTGTGTCGGTGCATCAAGGGCCGGGTCCGAAACAGCGGTCTTCTCCCCTCCTCCGCCAGACGGCCCGCCGGACAGTACGCCCCTGCCGTATGATCGAAACCTGTACGGAGACTGGGGTGATGACGACGGCGACTGCCAGGACACAAGGGAGGAAGTATTGATTGCCGAGAGCCTCGTCGAAGTGGGCCTGGATGCAACCGGATGCAAGGTAATCGCGGGCGAGTGGCTGGACCCGTATACGGGATCTGTTTTCACTGATCCAGGCGAATTGGACGTCGACCATTTCATACCGCTGGCAGAAGTGCATAGAAGTGGAGCAGCGGCTTGGGACAATGCGCGCCGGCACGCATTTGCCAACAACCTGCGTCAGTCTGGGGCACTAATCGCCGTGTCGTCTGCGGCTAACCGCTCGAAAGGAGACCGCGATCCGGCGGGATGGCTTCCGCCAAACGAAATGTACCGCTGTAAGTATGTCGAAGACTGGGTGGCCTATAAGGCGGCTTGGCAGCTGACAATGGATGCCGGCGAGAGTCAGGCCGTAGCGGAAATCCTTAGCGAATGCCTAACGGATGCCGAGGCGCCGGTGTCACCTGCACCGGGAGAGGTTAACGCCTATACATCCATGCAGCCTTCTCAATGCACGGACATTAACGCTGCCGACGCCTCGACGCTTAGAAGCGTCGAGGGAATGAGCGCGAGACGGGTGAATCGGCTGCTGAATCATATCCGCGACAACGGCCCGATAAAGGTCTTGACCGAGATTACGGCCATTCGGGGTATCGACCTGGATATTCTGGATAGCTTGCGGTCCGCCGGTTTCTGTGAGATATCAGGTCGAGCCAGCATGTAATCGTGTTCGGCATACCCGGAGTCTCTTAGATGGGCTGCCAGGAGTTGGATGAATGCCGGCAATTCCCAGACTCCGAGTGTTTGGAGATGCCCAGTCGATACCGCGTCGCTCTCGGTCACTGAGTCTGGTTGCGCGGGTAAGCGAATCGGGCAGCACTTGCCTAACAAGCTCACAAGGACCGCTGCACGGCATTGACAGGCAAGTCCTTTCACCCTTTGGGCACAGCTACCCGGTGTCGCTGATCCGGACCAAGATTGACGTAGTCTGTCGTATCAGGCACGCTCAGCCATTGAACAAGCGATTTCACAAAAGACACGGGGCGATGGCAACTGTGGCATTCGTGGCGAACCATTTGGCCACAACCTCGTACGAAGCAACATTCGTCTTACGTCCATCTTACTAATGCCTGATCATGCATACAACACGACTTTCGAGCAAGGGTCAAATCGTCATTCCAAAGGCATTGCGGGAGGCGCGGTCCTGGAATCCGGGACAAGCCTTTGAACTCGTCGAAGCAGACAATGGCGTCTTGTTACGTCCATCAGTCTCGTTTGAGGCCGTGAGCTTCGACGAATTTGAAGCCAATCCGCTACGGTACGATGGCCCTCCTGTACCGGTCGAGCTAATGGACGGTGGACATGCGTTGCGGATCCAATTGCAACGCAGCCGACGGTCTGGCGGCCGCGTGCCGACAGAACCTGAGGCTGGATCATGACAGCCATTGATACGAACGTTGTCGTCCGCTACATCGTGCAGGACGATCCCGATCAATTCGCGAGGGCAAGCGAGTTGGTCAGAAGTACATTCTGTTATGTTCCTGATACTGTTCTGCTTGAATCAGTATGGGTCCTGCAACAGGTCTATAAATTTGCCCCGAGCAATATCGTCGCGAATCTATCGAGTTTTCTCGGACTTGCTACGATTCGCGTTCGTGACCCTGCCAGTATCACAAACGCGCTTGGGTGGTACGCCGACGGCCTAGATTTTGCCGATTCTTTGCACTTGGCCACGTGTCAGCATCTCGCCACGCTAAAGACTTTCGATAGTCGATTCATCAAGCGGTCCAGAAGCAAAGGCCGATGTAGTGTCACGAGGCTTTGAAACCTTGGAGCGGTAAACGTGCTCTCTAATTGCTGCCAACAGCTTCAGGTCCTCTTCGTCGCAGCAGATGATTGGCGACAATTAGAAATAATGGCGACGACAATTGATAATAACGGAGCACGGGGCATTCCTGTGCGTGGACAACCGGTTTCCACGGTCGATTCACTTTTGAGACTACTGGTGACCAGTCAGTCTTGTCCATGCGCGACTTGATATTGAATGGGACGAAACCGCGAATTGGCAGCTCCCCGTCGATTTGAACCGGATATTCAATGACATTTGGCTAGTTTGGAATCCAGGCATTCTTGAATCGGGGGGAACACTGGATGAGCAACACATGGAGAGTAGAGAAAGCCCGGACGAGGTTTAGCGAATTCCTTGAGTCGAGCCTGGCCGAAGGCCCCCAGGTTGTGACAAAGGGGGGCGTGGAAATAGCCGTGCTCGTGCCCATTGATGAGTGGCGGCGATTGGAAAAGCACGCCAGGCCCGGTCTCAAGGGCCTCCTCCTCGCTCCCGAGGCCCGAATGGAAAAACTGGCGCCGACACGTCCGCGACACCGCCATCGAACGCCTCCGAACCTAGAGTAAATCTCGGATTCGACCCGGATCCACAAGGATTCCGACATCGCGCCGTCCCCATCCAACCCGTGTTACTGGTCATGGGGATGATCGCTTATAGGCCTTCGAGCATTTTCTGCCTAGGGCGACGGCCATGAAAATTGAAGCGGGAACCGGAATTGACCGTCACCTTGTCGCGAAGCAACCCGAGACGATAGCTACCCGGCTATTCGAGGATCGCAGCTCCCGTGTGTTTCGCTTCGATAGGGCAAACTCCCCGCCGGGTTCCGGTACGCTTGCGGATGGGAATTGCAACGCAATTCATCAGGATCTATCGGCAGCAAGTCTGGCGGCGCAGCCCGCTTCCGCTAGAGTGAATGCCTATACTTGGATAGCGTGCGCTTATTCAGGCGCCATGTGCCGTCTGCCGATAGGGAACGCCGTAAACGTTCAGCTGCCGCGCACGCACTTCGCTCCCTGAACCAGACTCGCCGGCGTTTCCTCGCATAGACGTCCATCAGAATCGCCGGCTCAGCCTATCTGATTGCCTTTCATGCAAGATCCGGCCGTCCGCTCATTGCGTAGATTGAATTCACTCCAGCAGATTCCGCCCCAATGGTCGCCCTCAAGTGGAACCGGAAACTGCGACCGTTGGGCGATGCACGCCAGGCAAGCGTGACATCGTGCGCGAAAATCCATGTCTGAATTCGCAATGCCGGACTTGCCACAAATGCCGCGAACCCGTCCAGGACGGTTGCATTTGGTCACTCCGATCGACGCAGCAGGCCTGGGATGCCTCTTGGCCTATGGTCTGCTCTCCTGGACTACCCGGACCTCGGGTGATCCAGCGCTCTATCTGTTTCTCGGCCTCGCCGCCTGCGTGGCCGCGATAACTTTTGGTCTCTACGCTTACTACCGTCGCTATCCCGACCAGAAGCCGTCCGTGCCTCGGCTGGTCGGATGGGCCATAGCATTCCGCATCTGTGGACTGATCGGGGGCCCATTCTACGAGGATGATTTCTACAGATACCTGTGGGACGCATATCGCTTCATTCAGGACGGAACCCCCTACGGCCTGGCTCCAGAGGCATTTTTCGGCGACCTGTCGGTCCCGGACCGATTCCAGCGAATCCTGGACGGCATCAACTACCCTGAATATCCTACGATTTACGGGCCGGTGACGCAATTGGTGTTCCTGGCGGGGTACGGAATCAGTCCTGGCAGCGTCACCGCCCTGCAGGCGCTGATGCTGCTCTTCGACCTGTCAACAATAGTACTGCTGCTTCGGCATGCACCGGCACCGGCCGCGCTCCTGTATGCCTGGAATCCCCTGGTGATCAAGGAGATTGCCTTCACCGCCCACCCGGACGGGATAGCCGTATTCCTTGTACTCGTCGCGATTGTGCTTGCCCGAAGGAACAGCCTTAGCGGTGCTGCCATATTCCTAGCCTTTGCAGTAGGCGCCAAGGTTCTCGCGCTGCTCGTTGTACCATTTGTGCTGCTCCGCGCGCGCATGCGCGACTGGGGACTATTCGGCGTGGTCTTGGCGCTGATCTACGCGCCGTTCGTTTGGCAGGGAAATACGGATTTCCAGTCGCTGCTCATTTTTGCGCGCCACTGGGAATTCAATGCTGCATTCTTTGGTCTTCTCAAGCCCTGGCTGCCTTATCACGTGGCCCGGGCGATTTGCGGTTCTCTGCTTGCCTTAGCATTGGCCGGCTACTACTTCACGTTCAGGCGGGGTGCTTCCGAATCGGTTGTCCGGGGCGACTGGATCTACGGCGGCCTGTTGGCTCTCTGGCCGGTCGTGAACCCGTGGTATCTGCTCTGGCTTCTTCCCTTCGCGGCGATCCGTCCAAGCGCCTGGGCCTGGACGGCGTCTGTTGCTGTACTGTTTTCGTATGTCACGGGGCTGAATCTGGACAACATGGACATGCATCCTTTCGGGCATCCTTTCTGGGTGCGCCCCCTGGAATATGGTCTTATTCTCGTGGCTATGGCCTATGATGTATTCAGGCGAAAACGGAATTCAGAGCGCGTGACCGCACCGACTGACGCAGACTCGGGTTTTCGCGGATTGGAGTAAGAGCCCGGCACGTTGCCCGGTCCGGCCGGATTTCAGTTTATCTATGGCGCGAAGCCCCTGTATATGCTTGCTGCGGCCGCGCCCTGTTCCGGGATCTTCTTAGTCGGGGGCTACTTGGCGGCCTCCGCGCACCATCAGTCCATAATCGATTGGCGCATCGATTACGGCGTCAAGAGGTATATTTGGATATCTACAATCAGCAAGAGAGGGACCTCATGCTTCGAACAATCTGCACGGTTACACTTGTTGCCGTCCTCTCAGGGTTCGCGCCTGTTGCAATTGCGCCGTCAGGCTCAATCGGCACAGGACCGGGCCAGATCAGCCCGCGAAAGGCTTATGCTCAGGGCAAATCACTGACCTTCAAGGTACTGGCCTGCAAGGGTTGTCCACTGGAGAAGTCCGAACTGGACCGGGATCGGGCTCAAAGTCTGGCTGCAAGCCTGGAGGCGGTATACGCGGAGGAAGAGACCGGATCTCCGGACGACAAGGTAGTCAAGGCCTTGTGCACCGCGGAAACCGAGGATTGCGGCATACGGATGGAGGTCGTGCACTATTTCCTGACCCGCCGTTACAAGCTACAAACTCCCGTCCGCGGCATTCAAAACGATGTGATTGAAGATGACTTGTAGCAGGTCAATTACCCGTGGCCGCAAGGTCGTCATGTATTGTCTCCGCAGGTCGGCCTTGCCTATCCTCTTGGGCGTTGCCGCATGGTATCCCGCAGACGCCGCATTGGCCCAGGGCACGCCATGGATTGCCGAGCCCCGCACCGGCAGTGTAAGCGTTTCCTACTATAACCAGAATGCAGAAGAGTTTTTCCGGGGCACTGAAACCGTAAAGGGGCCTTTGGAGGCTACAGGGGCGAATCTGGCACAGAATACTGTCTGGATCCATGCCAACTATGCCCTGAATGACGCGGTCGCCGTGGACCTTCAGACGGCTTGGGCGAAGAGTTTCGTAGAGGGCGCCGTGGGCCCCTCCGGCGGCGAGGAGAGCTACAGCGGACTCTACGACACCAACATCGCCGTTACCTGGCGGTTTGTGGACGAGTTGGTCAGCAATGCGCCCAGCACTGCCGTGCGCCTGGGGGTGATTGTAGCGGGCGGCTACGATACAGGCTACATCAATTCGTTGGGAGATGGCGGCAGTGGCTTCGAGGGGTCGCTGATTGTCGGAAAGTTCTGGGACGTGGGCGGTGTGTCGGCGGAGGTCGGCTACCGCAATCGAGGATCCACGACCGTCAATCCTGACGCGGCCGGCGCCGCCGGGGGCGACAAGGTCGACATTCCATCGGACGTGTTTGCCAACGTCTGGGGATTTGTGCCTATCGGCTCCAGGCTGCGAATTGGCGCGAATTACCGTATCGTCAATGCTACATCCGGGCTGGACATCGGTGGAGACGGCTTCTCGCCGAGCCGGTTTCCCGGGCTGGAGGAGGACAGCCAGATCGTGGGCGGCCAGTTGTTTGCCGACCTGTTCGGCAGTGTGAGTGCTCACGCATTCTACGGGCAGGTAGTAGGCAGCCGCAACACGGCTAAGTCGACCATCATCGGAGCCGGCCTAACCGTTGGCTTTGGAGGCGGTTTTGGTAGCGCGCTTTAGATCGCGGTCAAAATGACGTTCTGTCTCCATATGCGGCGCCACAGGTCAGCCACATTGGCGTAGGCGCGAGAGCCTTAAACGCAAGGGAGAAGCCATCCTGAGAATGACTACCTAACCGGCATCCACATGGCACGCTTGAGATCCAGGCAGGCTGGTACGTGTGCATGGCTCACCCGAAGTAGTGTCGGCGTGCTTGGCCTCATGATCCTCGCGGGCACATCTTCCCAAGGACAGCCTGCAGAGAGTATTTGGGAACAGCACGACCCCGCAAGCTCTGCTACGATAGAACACGGCGATTGGCAGGCAGTGCTGGACACCTACCTGATCACGGACGATCCTTCCGACGTGCATTTGTTTGACTACGGGGCCCTGAAGGCAAACGCAGCAGACCGTGCACGACTGGAAAGATACCTTGACTACCTTCAGGAGCTCGACCCTCGCCAGTATGCACGGGACGAGCAGATGGCGTACTGGATCAATCTCTACAACGCGGTGACTGTTCGCGTGGTGGTGGACGCCTACCCTGTCGAATCCATCCTGGAGATTCACAAGGGCGATGAAGATGGTACCGGTCCTTGGAAGGATGTTAACGCCATGGTCGCAGGCAATCCCCTGACGCTGGACAATATTGAACACGACATCTTGCGTCCAATCTGGCGGGATAGTCGTATCCACTACGCCGTGAATTGCGCCGCCTTGGGTTGCCCGGATCTGGCTTCGGAAGCATTCTCAAGCGACAACACGGAGCGATTGCTCAATCAGGGCGCAAAGGCGTTTGTAAACCATCTACGCGGAGTTGAGCTTTTGGACGAAGCGTTCGGCGTGACATCGAGCATCTACTTCTGGTATATCGAGGACTTCGGCAATTCCGAGTCGGGCGTTCTGGAGCATTTGCTGAAGTACGCTGAGGGAGATCTGGCGGAGCAGCTAACGGGCTTCGATGGATCACTGGACCACGAGTATGACTGGAACTTGAACGCGCCGCCTGCTCAATAACGGAGCGGCGCAAAAGTGAGGTGCGTACCTGGTAGCACATCGGGGCCAGGACATCAAATGGACACTCCTTCCGCGATAGCCAGCCAGAAGAGAAGCCTGGAGCAAGCGCCGCGCCGCAACTGGGACGCTAAATCTAAAGAGCGGGGAGAACGGCTGTGTCACATTCCTACCCCTTTAGTAGCTGTTGGCCTGCCTGAGCCGCCAGCGCAAGCACATGGCTTTCCCAATTCCCAAGCTCCTGGTGCTCAATGCGGCAAGGCCCGGCGGTAACAGCGTGAGCGAGCGAGGGCCGCGACCACGCTTGCGCTAGCCCATTCTGAGAAATCCGGCTGCGTGATAGTGACTGGCTCTGAAATCTGCGGTGATTTGTGCTCTGTCGATTGCTCGCTGTGCATACCTCGGAACGCAGCAGATTTGCCTTAACTCGTGCACTGAGAGCTGGTCTCTCTCAGATGTGATCTGATCTGAGCAGCTCTCCTGACTTGGCCAGTGTCTGCACCAATTTCATCTCCCCATCCGGCCATTCCCATCCTTACCGGTCCTACCGGGATTGGGAAAACGGCCTACAGCCTTGAGATTGCCGAGCGGCTGAATGCAGAGATCATCTCGGCGGACAGCCGGCAGATCTACAGGGAGCTCAACATCGGTACGGCCAAGCCCGATGCCGACGCCCTCTCACGGATTCCCCATCATTTCGTCAGCGAATTGAGCCTGGGCGCTTCGTATTCCGCCGGCCAGTTTGCACGGCAGGCATACGTGCGTATTCGTGGCATTCTGGACCGCCAACGACTGCCGCTTGTCGTCGGCGGCTCAACGCTTTACCTGCACGCGCTCCAGCGCGGACTATCGGCAGTCCCTGAGGCTGACCTGGATGTCCGTTCCGACTTGGAAGCGCAACTGGCGCGGGATGGTACCGGGGCGCTTTTCGAAGAGCTGTGCCAGGTAGATCCTGATGCGGCAGCGCACCTCGATCCAACCAAGACTTCAAGAGTGGTCCGTGCGTTGGAAGTATTCCGGAGTACAGGCACTCCCCTCTCCCACTACCATGCAATCCCGTCGCGTACTCTGTTCACATTCACGGTAGTCGTACTAGACATGGATCGGACTGCATTGTATGAGCGCATCAACAGACGGGTCGACTGCATGGTCTCGCAGGGACTAGTGGACGAAGTCAGAACGCTTCTTGAAGCTGGTCATGACCCGGCGGTCCAAGCTCTCCAAACCATCGGCTACCGCGAAGCAATAGGCTTTCTCCAGGCCAAATATGACCGCCCCGAGATGATCAGGCTCATTAAGCGAAATACCCGACGCTATGCCAAGCGTCAACTAACCTGGTTCAGGCGTTACCCGAAGTACAATCGGGTCCAGTTGACGGCGCAAACGGCGGCGGCGAGGAGTCAGGCAATAGCCGAGATACAATCTGCATACGGACTCGCACCAGGCCCTCTCCCACCCGATCAGCATTCATAGGGTCCATTGATGCCGGTCCGACGGCTGCAATGAACCGAATGATTCGTAGCCCTCATTGTCAAGTACGGCGTCCGGGACAGGTACGAGCCAAACATCCTATGATGGGAATCAGCGGTGCGAGATTACGTTGCTACAGGCGATCTGGCACTCAGATTGATGCGCAACAGCGGTTCGATTTCCTGCAGCTGCTCAGCGCTGAACCGCGATTGAAGGAAAGTGATAAGATCGTCCTGTCGCGGCTGCCCAAACACCATTCGGTAGACGGCGAGGGAGCGCTTTAGCGCTTCGAGCTGCGATGCGTCCCGGCTAAGCGGCAGTGCCGGCACGTGCCGCTCGATCTGCGCGCCATCTGCCAGCGGGAAAAGCCAGTATGGCACCAATCCGCGTCCGCCGGTGGAGTGCTTCCGTGCGGACTCGAACAAGGCATGCCATATGTCCTTCGGCTCCCCGTCAAGAGCACTGGCCCCGTACTTGACCGCAATATTCTTGCGGATGGCATGTCCCTTGTAGCGGTGGACGCGACCCTCGCGCTGTTCGAGGTCGACAGGATTGGAGGGCAGGTTCCAGTGCACAACGGCATGGCAGTAGGCGTGAAAATCCAGCCCTTCCTGGCCCACGGACGTGGATGCCAGCACAAAGGGCCAAAACGGGGAGTTGAATGCCTGGCGCACCTGGCCCTCGCGTGCGCCTGCTGCGCCGTCTTCCCCCTCCTGGGCACCGAAACGCATGGCAAAGTAGTGGCGCATGCGATGCTTCTTCCTCTGCAGGGCACCGCGGTTCGCGCGAAACTCGTCCACGCGCGGTGCACCTGTGCGAATCATAAGGGACTCCATTACCGCGCCGGCGAGCCTCTCCCACGCCTTCTCGTCACTCGCCGCAAACAGTCCTTCAAGGTCCCGCAGAACATGGATGTACTCGTCCAGGACGGCTTGAAGATTGCCCTTCGCACAGTAATCCACCACTTGCCGCCAATACGGATTCACGCCACCGGCACGCCGCACTCCCCGGATCAGCGCCGTGGCCTCCGGCTGGTTGAACAGCGAGCGGAAACCCCAGGCAACCCTGGCAGCCGCATCTCGGGCCCCAGGCGCCGCCCGCACTCCCGGCCTTGATGTCCGCGTTAGTGCCCGGAGCGCGCTGATTGCGGGACCCGCCACGGAGAATCTGGCCAGGACATCCGGGAGATTGGGTGGCGGACGGCCAAGATCGAGCCGAACATGGGCCCCCTCCTCGACCGTCAGGTTCACCAGCCTCTTAGCTTCCTCCACATGATCAATCCAGCGGGATTCTTCCTCCTCGTCATCATTCGCGCCCGTCCAGCGGCTTGCAAGATCATGTCTATCAAACCATGTCCTGGTTGACTCTCGGTAAAGCTTTAAGTCCAAGAGTATCGGCGCGGCCCAGTACCAACTCTCATCTTCACGTGCGGCACGAAGGTATGGCCGTGTAATTCCGGCAAGTAGTGGCTCCAGTCGCGCGCCGGCACGTGCACACGCTTCGTCTAGCGTAGAATCCTCCTTGGCAATCCTGACTGGATCTCCCAGCTCGGCCAGGCTTGGACTGGGATACAGGAGGCCAAGCACGGGCATGCCTGTGAGGCGATCGTCCGAATATGCAAAGCGAAGCAGCGGGCGACGGCGACGGCGCTCCTCGGGGGTATTTCGAATGGAGTTGTCGAAACGCATGTAGATGCGGCGCTCCACATCGTAGGTAACGAGACTTGCCACCGCTTTCGGCACCACCTGCCAGGTAGAGAAGATCAGGCGCTTCGTAAGTTGGCATTTGCGCGCGATCTTCCATGGTCCCGTCTCGGCGTAGTATGGAAGCGACGGGGGCAGCCAGAGGAGCTTCCACGCCTCTGAGCGGTCCATCCAGTCCAGCAGGCTTCGCAGACGAGCATTACCCGGGTCTACCGGCGCGTAGTCCTGCACGTAATCCCACGGCAATGACGTTCGTCCACTATCTGTGAGAAGCTTCGCGAGGCCGTTTTCAGAAGGCAAATTCAGCCTTGCGACCACCTCTTTCTTGAGCTTGTACTCATCCATGAAGCTCAGCAGGTATGGCGCCGACTTCCAGTACTCCATCACGTGCGGATGCTGTACGGCTTGACCAATATTCTCAAGGACCAGGAAGTCCTGGATATCTTGCGCCGTAAGTGACAGCCCTGCACTTGGAACCTCGCGCAGCATACCGACCGAATCGGTAGTCGCCCTCAGCCGCTCGGTCCGCGACATGATCCGGCGAAGCTGCCTCTCGATTTCGACCTTGGTCTGCTGAAGCTGCTCGGTACCGGCCTCAATGCGGTACATCGCCTGCCGGTAGTCATCAAGGAGCTGCCTGAGGCCGCCGCTGCGCTTCAATTCGGGATCCAGGAATTCGGTAGTCCGAAGGAAGTCCTGGTAGTGATCGTCATCCGCGCTCTCGTGGTGGAGGGTGTACATGCGATACGGCGTCGCCGAGAGCAAGAGGAGCCGCACAGCAGACGTGCTGTCAGAATACGTGAAGAGCCGCTTGGCCAATAATGCGGTCGGATTATCGTCTTCAAGGAGATTCTTGAATCGCTGAAATTCGTCCAGGATCACGAGATCTGGCTCCAGAGCCCATACGCATACCTCGGCGAGCATCATGCGCAGCTGGCGAATAAAGTCGATTTGCTTCCTGCGATCCTCCCATGGAATGTGCTGCCGCGCTCTCCGGAATCGCATGCACAGGTCTGAGTAGCGTTCTGGAAGGCCTTCGCTCTCATGCAGTCGACGCTCAAATACGTTTGCGAGCTCCTCGTCTATGCTAAACTTGTTCTTGAAGTCACCTAATTCCCAGCGGAAATAGCCTGTGTTTCTAACTAGACCCTGAAACAGGTTCATGGGACCGGTACCCTTGCCGCGCTCCGGCCACACGCGCTGCAATAGGTGATACAACAGCACGCGCTCCTCACGAATACCCATGCCGCTCTTCAGGTCAAGCGAGGTTCCCGGTGTAAGGGCGAGATAATTGACCCGGTTTTGCTTCAGTCCGTGAATTTCACGCGGCAGCAGCCCCAGTCGCGCTGCCCTGACAAATCCCTTGTTGCCAATCTGAAGCCGACGCACATTCTGTCTTGCAATCTGTGCGTTGGAGCAGATGTAGACAATATCAATTCGCTCGACCCTGCTCGATCCTTCCCACAAGTGATCAATTGCCTTTGCGATGACTCCGCGCGCCACAAGTGTCTTTCCCAAGCCTACTTCGTCGGCTACCAGGAAGCGCTGGGTCGAATCAGGAGCCTTGTAAAGGCGATTGAAGGCGTACTCGACGCTGTCGCGTTGAAAAGCCTTGAGGTTTGCGAGAACGGCCTCGGTATTCGGACGCTCGTCCGCCGCTCGGTTTGTCATGTATTGAGCGCCTCCCGCGCCGCCCATACTGGTTGCCAAATCTCCTCCAGGCCTTCGGGCAGGAGGTCCTTCCCCTCCGGTGTCTTCTTGAGATCTTCGATCAGCCGAGCTGCAAGGTCAATTCGCCTAGGGTCGCGACTTAGGCTTTCCAGGAGTGCTTCGAGAAGGGCAGACGTGTTCCAGTTGCCGAAGGCTTCGCGAGAGACCAAGCTGTCCTGGCGCGCCGCTTGCACAAATGCCGACACGTCCGCTCCATCGCCCGTAAGAACCAGGAGTAGGAGTCGCAGAACCTGGCGGCGATCCGACAGAAACGAGCGCAAAAGGCGCTCTTTGCGATCGGTTGGCGCACCAACCAATTCAGCTGTAACGGTGAACCGCTTTCGCACATCGTGCTGCTGTTCGTGCGAACTGACTTCGAAGGCAAAGAAAGCGGTGAGCGCTTCGAATGACAGCCTCGTGAAGGAAGCAATGGCACTAGACGATCCGGTCGCACTCGGCGATGCGTTTGCCTGGACATTCTCCGTGATGTCAAGCCGTAGCGCTGCCTCCTTCCGAAGCGTCACAGGCCATACCTTGACCTGGATACCGGCGGGGATTTCAGGAAGCATCCCCGACAACGCAACGTCCCAAAAGCCTTCCTCGTCTGCGCCGCGAACCGTTGCCCTCAGTGGTACGGCCCCGATCTCTCTTGCAAGGCGGTCCATGCTCATTTCTAGGGCAATCCGCTCTTGTTCCGACTCGTCGATTGCGTGATCGGAATCCGATGGTCGATACACCTTAAGAAGCGACCCGATCGCAGAAAGCCTTGCGTCGCTTCCGGACCCCAGAAAAACGTCAATGCCGCAGTCCTTGCGCCTCCCGATCAGCTCGACCATTACCTCGGTGTTCTTCTCGAATGCCATCCGCGTTGCATTAGCAGAACCAGTGAAGAGCCTTGCATTTGCACCGTTCTCAAATACGTAGAGCTTGGCATGCAAGCCCGCCAAGTCGCATCCTTCCTCGTTAGCAAACGCCCCATCCTGTTCTTGCTCTATACCATCGCGTGAACTGCGCGAGTCAAGATTGGCGCCCGGAGAAAGAACGTAACATGTCTTGGGTAAGGCTTCGCGTTCCAGCCCTCCAAATGCCTCCTCGATGGACTCCGGTCGTGAGACGAGGATCTCCAATCCATGATCGCGCACCAGTGAGCGGACTAGAGGGGCGCCCAGAAAGGGCGAGACTACCAAGCTTCTTCCCCCGCGGGGGAAAGGAAGGCGCCGGCTGCCTTCGAGCCCAAAGTTGTGGACGCGAAAATCTGTGAAGGGACTTGGAGTTCGAAAATCCACCCTTCCGATTTCGCCTGCCATGCGCTTGAGGTCTTCGCCGGTCTCGCGAGGAATGGCACGAGTGCTGAGACCCGGAAAGGCAAGCAGCAGTTCAGAGAATGGCCGGTTGCGAGGCACTTCATCATTGCTTTCCGCAAACTCCCCCTCCAGGCAAAGGCAGGTGTCCCAAGATCTCGCAAACGTGAGGTTTCGGGAAAGGCACAGGATCCGGTATACGGATCTGGCCTCGGACTCGAAGTTTAGCACCCAGATCTTGGGGTGAAAGATCGCTTCCTTATTGCTCGATTGTGCTTCGAATACGGAGCCTTCCAACCAGGCCAGCAGGCGCTGATCCGGCTTCGGAACATGGATCGCGCCGGCTTGGCAGAAAATCGCAATCTTCTCCGAATGCCGGCGCAAGGACTCCAACAACGCAATCGGATCTGCTACAGGTGCACCATCCTCGTCGTGCGCATCATAAAAGGTGAACGCCAGCGGGACCGTTAGCAGCGTCATCAAATCCAGCGAAAAGCTGGTGCCGACGACCCGCCGCAGGTGATAGCCTGGGGGCGGACGCAGACAATCGAGGAGCAGCGTTCGATCACGCGTTCCGAGCATTACATTAGTCCCGTGCCATCCCGTCGAATACGTCCCTGAGAAGTCGCTTCGCGACGTTCCAACGGTAGCTCATGCGGCCCGTGCCTGATTCCCCGCCCCATAGCTCGCGGTGTCTCTTGCTCGCCAGCCTTGCGCGGCCACCCTTGAGCTGGACTTCACGTCCCTGCACGAGACTGCGGGCAGAGGTGCCGGAAGCGGCTTCGGCCGCAGGCTCGCCGCGCATTAGTATCTCCATCCAGCTCCGTATGAACTCCCGGGTTGGATGGCCGATAAACCTCCCCTGTGCGCTCGAGGCCTGCCAGAGACTCTCCAGCTTCCAGTCCCTCAGCGCCGGTCCGAGGGCTTCAACGTCGGCCGCCCACTCCTCCATCCTGCTCCGATATTTTTCTACCCATGCGCCATGTTCTCTCTTTTCGGACAGCATGAGATTGTAAAGCAGCGGCGCTCCCTCCATGCAGACGGCAAAATTCTTGGCATCACGGAGTTGTCCCTTTAGATCGGTCGAGATTTCGGGCAATTCTTCAAAATCCCACGGCATGGCTTCATCCAGATCCTCGGCATTGATGCGGCCAGCCAGCACGGCCAATACGCTCTCCGGATGTCGGGCCTGAATCCTGTCCCTGAGGTATTCGGCATCCTCACGGCGAAGAGCCACGGTGACTCCGTCCTCCGGAAATCCGGTCGGCGGGTCGGGAATATGCGGGTGCCAGTTTGACGGCGGCGCGCCTCGTGCCTCGCGGTCTCGCGAATCATTCCGGAAGGCCGCGCTATGCCGATAGAAGTCATCGAGCGACCGGCAATATGCTCCCGCGTGACCCGAATACAATCGTATCCCCCAGCTTAGCAGCCCTGACCAGTAGATCTCGCTGGGCAGGCGTTTAAGGCTGCGGCCTGCAAGTGCACCAAATACGCCTGACGCATCAGGCCCTTCGCGCAAGCGGCTATTGATTCTTAGCTCCTCGTCTCGTGCTCTCCGTTCAAAGTTGCTCGATGCTACTTGCAGCCGTTCCAGACGCATCAAAGTCCATGGTACCAGGAGGAAATAGCAAGCGCGAGTTTGAAGCGTGGTGGTACCAGGAAATAAGAGATCGGCATAGCTGTTTCTGATCCCGGCCAATCCAAGCTCGTCCACGGTAGTGGTCTCACGAAACAGATCGATAACCTCCAAGACCTGTCCCCTGTCGCGTTCCGAGTAATCGAGCCAGGTCAGCGTTGATTCCATGGATACCATTCATTCGGCGCATCCAATTGATCCGCCAATATAGTCCTTGCGTTTAATTTCTATGTGCGCCCCTGCTGCCCGCCGAGAGGCATCACGCTGATTCTTAACCCAGACGCCCAAGGGACTGGTTGCAGCTATTTTCGCAGTCGCAGCCTCCAATCTCGGCCGAATGGATGTGACCAAGACAACCAGACTCGCGTGCAATTGGAATAGTTCGAAGCGCGGGCGTTATTCGCTCCCACATTCACGCACAACACTAGGTGCCACTCTTCACTTTCAGGGTTTCGGCGCTGTACATGGAGCGTCTGGCCTTGTATGAGCACATCAACACGCGTGTCTACCGCATGCTAGCCCGTGGACACGTTGAAGAAGTGCTGGCAACCTTGGGAGCCGGCTTCGACCCGTTGATTCAAGCCCTGCAGATTATCGGTCACGGCGAGGTCATAGGTTATCTCGATGAGATCTTCGATAAACCGGAAATGCCTCGGCTGATCAGACGTAACAGCCGGCTTTACGCCAAGAGTCAACGGACATGTTCCAGACAGTATTCGGAGTTTGCATGGATACGCATGCCGAATCGTACGCCGGTATCTGGCGAGTCCGTGTTTTCGAGATTGCACACGCGCTTGATTCTATTCAGCGACTAAACGGAAGTCATTGGTTGCTGATAGCGACTACCGCAGTTCGACCCAAAGATCCCCTGCAATATCGACTTGCAAATTGCGAGCGTTAGAAACCAATCGATCGCTCATCGGTAGCGTTGCGGCGTCGAATTCAATTGCGATTGACAACATTGGGCTTGTAACCGGTTTTCGCCACAAGAAGCGCCCCTCAAATGATACTCGTTACGGCAAAGGAACACTTTAAAGAGGACATCGAAAGGGCGCGCCAACTAGCGTCGCATTGCGAAAGCATCCAAGTCGGCCGTCTACATGATGATCTACTTCGGTCCGCTTGGATGATAGCTGTAGGAGCAAGCGACGCGTATTTTTGCGATGCATACGCAGACCTAGTTGCCAGGACTCTCCGTGCCAAGGAATTGCAGTCCAATATCGACCTTCCGGACCGTCTCGACAATTTGCTGATTCCGGTCGCCGCTGTGATCCGGAGAAATGGCGGCTGGCGATGGAGAATGGCCGCGCGGCAATTAATTGAACACGAGAGTGTCCTTTCCCTCGGTCAAGTCAAGAAGCTCTTTAATCATTTTTTTGATGACGGCGAGAAGATCCTTACTGAGAGGACCATCGAGTCTTGGATTCTCCATAGTGACTCAAGGTATCGGATGTGGGGGATGTCGCCGCAAGACTACAAAAGACGAGTAAGAGATGGAGAGCAAGGAAAAGCACGCAAGGAAGCTCTTAGTAAGTATGGGACCCGAATGCGCGTCATTTTTCAGCGACGCCACGATTGCATTCACAATTGTGATCGACCAAAGTCGGCTATTCAATCGATTTCGCGGCAGCAAACCTCGAAAGCCATAGATGACATTGAGTTCTTAGTTTATCGCTGTCATGAGGCGTTTGATTGCGGCTTCCCCAAATACCTTGACAACTGCGGATTTTCAGCTACGACTAGAAACGCTGTTACCTAGTGTATATTAGGACGGGACTGCTGTTGTCAGGTTGCCGGTCAATAGTATCTCGCCGACCGTCAATGTGCACAACGTAGGCCCACCTCGCATTTGGGCCGTTGTAGTTGAGTAAAACCGCATTCTAGAGCTTTGGCATACATCCGCAAATTACACACTGTTCAATACATGTTCCAATGCTAGTTGAGCACATACAAGGCCTGCCGATGTAACCAGTTGCCGTGACCCTGCTGCACTAGGACTTCTGCGCCGAGCCCGTCGAAGAGCTCCCTCCAGCCCGCGCTCGTCCGGAAACGCAGTACGAACTCCTGTTCGTTCATCTGTCCGCACGACCGAAAGCGATTGGCCGAGGTGTCCAGGAACCTCAGCGTTTGCCTGCCGCGCTCGGTTTCGTACACGGACTCCACGACGATTACCCGATCCTTGGCGACGCGGAGGGCCTCCAAGATGAGTTGTCGCTGGTCTGTCGCGTGATGCACCACGAAATACAGCACGACCACGTCAAAGGTGTCGTCCTGCCACGGAAGCGTCCTACCGTCGTACGTTACGAGCTCCATGTCCGTCCGGTTGTAATCCAGCACGTCGCAAAGGGTAACGTTTGCCTCCAGCTTGAAGCGGATCCATCCTCCCACGTAGCCCTCTCCCGCACCTAGATCCAGCACGGTGAGCGGCTGCTTGAGGCGCGGCAGATACGGCTTGATTAATCGGTACTTGCGCCAGGCCCAGAAGCGCATGAACCCTTGAAATATCCCACCGCCATGCCTCCACGCGGCAAGAACCAGCCATCCTCCCCACCCTGCTGCCACGAACGTCCAATACGGGCCGCCTGTATACAACAAGTACGTACCTATCGCCAAGAGGCCAAGCCAATACCAGTGCCAGCTGGCCCTCGTCAGAATCGCTGTAAGCAGAAGGAGGCTCAGGAGATACCACGGATGCACTGTGGTGGCCAGCACGAAATAGAGCCCGATCGTTATGAGAAATGCACGCGCAAGCGGCCACTTGAGCCTGTGGTCCAGGAAGTATATCACCGGCAATGCGGCCAGAAAACACAGTCTCAGCGCCGGCCCGATCTGTTTGCTCCAGTCTTCTCCCGTAACTATCGAAAAGACCTTCTTGATAGCATAGTAGAATCCTCCGTTGAACTCGAAGAAACGCGCGTACAGGTCGAGCGATGAGGACACGTTGGCCATGACGTATGGAGCGGCATACGGTACTGCGACCAGCGCCGCAATCGCTGCCCCTGGCCAGATGCCGTTCCACCTGAATCGTCGCCAAAGAAAGGGAAAGAGCACAAAGGGATAAAGCTTGACCCAGCCCGCCAAAGCCAGGGCCCCAGATGCCAGGCGGCCACGTCCGGCCTTGGACCAGTAGACAGTTAGCACAAGAAGCAAGAGAAGAGCGGATTCTGTGTGAGCCTGACCGGCCGTCTCCACCAGCACTAGCGGATTGAGTGCGTAAATCAAGACCCAGCGCGCCTTTACCATTCGCGCCAGAATGAACACCGCCAGGAGCTCCATCAGCACGAGAATGAGCTTGATGGTATAGTGGCTATAGAGCCAACCCTGGTCATAGAGCAGCGCGCCGAGCAGAAAAACGCCCTGGGAAACGGGCGGATAGACAGTGAAATAGGGCGCCGAGTTTAGGCGGCGATATATCGGTTCGTCATGGAGCGACGACAACGCTAGATCCTCGGGTGCAAACTCATAGGGGTTGACGCCGCTTAGCTGTACGACCCCGTCCCACACGTACCGATAGCTGTCGTCGGAAAGTGACGGCGGCACGGCCAAGAGCACGAGCCGAAAAACCACAGCAAAAACCAGAATGTCGGTAAGCTTCAGGTCATTTCGCTTCCAGAGCCAGGCGACGAGTGCTCCGGCTACAAGAGCCACCACAACGAGGAGGGGCAGCTGCGACCGGTCCTGTGCAAGGACTGCCAGGGTCAGCACCAAGCCCGTAAGGACGGTCAGAAGCGTTTTCGAAAGAGTGGATCCGGACATTCCTGAAAACCTACGACTTATAGCGAGGCTGCCGGACCGGGCGGGATGAGCGAGACACAAGAAAGCCCTTGCAATTTGATTCGCTGAGCCCGCGAGAATGGGTAGTTTAGTTCGTCAGGTTGACCACAATACACTGACGGGTGCAGCAACATGCTGGTCGCCGAATCGCGTGATTTCGTCATGATCGCACAGAACAAGCCCTTGCTTGAATCTGCTTCCGCAAGCCTCTGCTAACCGGCGCAGTCCGGCGAAGTCCCTACTATATACTGTCGCCTCGGCCTTCACGTCGATGCCAACGATATCCCCTCTGGCGTTTTCCAGGACAAAATCTACTTCGTGGCCAGCCTTGTCGCGAAAATGCGATATCGTGATATGATCCATTGCCCAGCCCGCATGCTTGAGCAGCTCAGCGTACACGAAGCTCTCCAGAATCGGCCCGAAAAGCAAACGCTGACGGCGAATATGGTCTGGGCCGATGCCAGTCAATGTGGTCAGTAAACCGGAGTCAAGGAATTGAATCTTGGGAGTCTTGACAATTCTCTTCAATAGGTTTGTATGCCATGCAGGCAGCATCTGCACGAGGTATGCATTCTCGAGAGCGGACGCATAGGTCCGCGTAATTGCGTGATTAAGCCCAATTGCTCTTCCGAGAGCGGAGTAATTCACGAGCTGGCCGGCACAGGCTGCCAGGGCGAGAAGCAGCCTGGGCATCATCGCCATGCGGTCTATGCGCCTTATGTCCCGGAGATCGCATTGCAATAGTGCCTCAACGTAGGTTCGGTGCCATGCCTAGCGCCGCCCCGTCGTAGATCTTCGGAGCGCTTCGGGATAGCCGCCTGCAACGACAATCTCAATGAGACGATTTGCCACTTCGGGTTCCGTATGCGGCAACGTCTCTCCCGAGAATACGCGGTCCAGGAATGAAGGAGTATTCCGTCTCAACTCTGCCTGCGAAAGCGGCAGAAGCCTGGCAATTGCCATGCGTCCGGCAAGTGAATCCGCCAGACGAGGCATTGCCATCAGGTTTGCCGATCCCGTGAGGAGGCATCTGCCCGGCCTTGGGTCTTCGTCCACGGATTTCTTGATGGCCAGTATCAATGCGGGCGCCCGCTGCACCTCGTCCACTACGGCACGATCCAGGTCGCGCACAACGGCCAGTGGATCAGTCCTGGCGGCATCCAGCGTCGTTGGATCATCGAGGGAAACGAACCGCATGGAATCCTCGGCCAACCGTTTGGCTAAAGTGGTCTTGCCCGACTGCCGAGGACCGGCTTGCAGCACGACCCTTGTATCCTCGAGTGCGTCCCTGATGCCGTGTTCAAGAAATCTGGGATATATTTCCATTGGAATTCGCTCAGCGACTGATTGAAGAATAAATGCGGGCCAATTGAAAAATAAAGTCGTGCCGGCTGGCCATCAGGTCTTGCGCGCCCTCGCGCATACCACAAACAGTCCGTCGCGACGCACACCAACGGAACCCCTGCTGAACCCGCCGAGCAACTCTGATCACGGCCCAAAGCACCACACGGCCGAGATCCGCATTCAGGCACTACCCGGACGGAGCCAGCCAGAAAACCCTTCCGCAGCTGCGCACCAATTCTGGCCCTTCCAGCGTTCAATAATACCATCTTCCATCTTTCAGAATCCTAATCAGCGATCCCTTCAAAGTGTTCGCATTCTATCGGACAAGGACATTAGGTCCAATCGGATTTGGCGTTCGAATCCGTCGGCATAAGCAGCAATCCGCAGGAGTGTGGACGGTTGGCGCGATCTACGCCCACGTCAGGAATAGGCTGCTGGCGACTACATGATCTGCAGGCCGGTAACTCAAGAGCGCTGGATGGACTTTGAGCGCCTGTTCGAGGCGCGAGGCGGACCGAAATACTGTTGGTGTATGGTGTTTCGCAGGGACGATGCCGGCAAGATTCCGCGCTCCAAGGCCGAGCGCAAGCTGGCCATGGCCTCCAAAGTCCGGTGCGGGACGCCGGTTGGAATCCTGGCGTACGACGACGGAGAGCCGGTCGCCTGGTGCTCGGTCGCACCCCGGAAGACCTTTTCCGTCTATAGGGGGCTCGAATGGCCGGAGGGCGATCCGTCTTCTGTCTGGTCGATCACCTGCTTCTATGTTAAGCGCGGATTGCGGCACAGTGGTATTATGTCCCGCCTTATTGACGAGGCCGTGGTGCACGCGGGTCTACATGGAGCTAGGGTTGTCGAAGCCTATCCCGTGGATCCCGATTCGCCCAGCTACCATTTCTGCGGTTTCGTCCCTGTTTTCGCCACGCACGGGTTTGTCAAGGTTGGCCGCGCTGGTCGACGGCGGCATGTGATGAGGCGGGAGCTGCGTTAGCGTCGCGAATGTAGGTCGTCGGTCTCGGAGCCAAACCCGACGTTTCTGTCGCGAGAAAGCGAGGTTGCGCATTTTGACAGGGTGCTCCTCTTTGACCATGTGCCTGGCCACTTCGTAGTCGTCCATCGGGCAACCTGCCCTATCTTCGTGCAGCCCCCACGAATACGCTCGCCGATTCCTTCGCCGGGGAGCTCCCCCGCTATACTTCTGCCAATCCGATAGATGCCCCGCGGCTAGTGGAATCCAGACCGGCAAGCGCCCTCGAAGCGGTCGGCCAAATTGAAAAGTAAATGCGGGCCAATTGAATAGTAGTAAGTCGGCAGCCCCGGCGATTGCGCGCGGCCCTCCGACTCCCAGCGGTCATGAATCGCGCAGTACTTGAGCATTAATCCCCGGGCATTACGGCATCAGCCACAACATCCGGCTAGGATATGCGACGTGTTAATCACCTCATTCGCCGCGCATCCTGCTGCAAGCGCACAACTTGTTCAGATGCCTCTTGCCGGCCTATGCAATCGACGTAATTCCTGTGGTTGTATATACCAGGCTGCCGTCCGCTGTCTCGTAAACCACTGGCCAGCGAAAACCGTCACGCTCTTTCCCGATGGCTGCCAATGAAGGAATCTCGCAAGCTTAGAGCTCTTGCACAATGGTAGCTAAGAGCTGCCGCACCGTGTCAAGAAACATAGAAGCGCTTCCTGAATCCCCCGCCCGTCGGATCGGGGCGCTCTTCGATCAACTCGTGGGCGAGGACGGTGTGAAACGACACGACTACCCAATTCTCGGCTCCCATTACTCCCTGGTGCCATACGCCCGCAGGAATCGAAAGCCACCTTCTATCCAATGCGATATCCGACCTACTGACCAGCGGGTGCGAAATCCATTCCCCATCCTGCTCAGTTTGCAAATCTCCTGATCCCCGGTAGGACATTACGCGCTGGATGCTGTTCGGATGACGTTCGGCTCCCGAGACTGAGTTTTCCCTCAGCACGAACATCCAACTTGAGCGAATGGATGGCGGGACAGGCTCTTGGTACTGGGCAAGGTCTAACGGCTCCCAGACTAGCCTCGATTCCCAAGCAAGATAGGTAGGTGACAGCTGGTGGGGCAATTACTGTCGTTTTGGGGCCTATTTGCGCTCGTTATGCGGCTGTACTGTCATTAGTAGTGTGATTGTGGCGTATACTGCCACTATGTCTTGAG
>CAZXEU010000192.1:0-5786 GCA_964639665.1 uncultured Rhodothermaceae bacterium
TGGTTGCGGAACTTGAACTTGTCCAGCACCTCCTGGATGTTGGGAGAGAAGCCGTCGAGGTACGTCTCGAAGTCGGTCCTCAATTGCTGTTGCCGACCGCGTGAGGCAAGGTCGCGAAGGCGGAAGGGCGAAGTGTTGTAGAAGGCTTGGCCGGATGCCTGGCGAAGGGCGGCGCCCTGGTTGGTGATGCCCGCCCCGTCCAACTGCTCCTTCATGCGCAGCACCGCATCCTTGGTCGGCTCCAGCACAGCGTCCAGACGACGAATCACCGTCATGGGCAGGATGACATCACGGTACTTGCCGCGCACGTACACGTCCCGCAGCACGTCGTCCGCGATGCCCCAGATGAAGCCGCTGATGTTGAGTGCGCTCACTGGCTCGCCATGCTCCTATAGGCAGCCTTGACCATCTGGTCGAGGGCGACTGCGGCTTGCTCGTTGAGACGAGGATCGGAGTGCAGGCAGGAGGATATGACCGCCAGCGGCTCCGGTTCCTCCCCGGCGGATGGGCTCCTGAGAAATCGGTTCACGTCCAGCCCTGACCAGGTAGCCAGCGCTGCGAGGCCGTTCACGTCGGGGTGTCTGCCTTGGGCCATGCGAGTCAAGGTGGAAGCGCTGATGCCGCACTCCTCCGCCACCTGCTTCCAGGTGCATTGACGAGCCTGCCTCTCCGTGTCCAACGCGGCGAAGAAGGCGCCGCCGTCGAAGCTCGCTGTCCTGGCCATGCATCTCTCCTTGGCGTGTGCACACCACAAGATGGCTGTCACCTGACGCTGGCGTGCATTGCTCATTTGATTATCGCAACTGTATAATTCGTTTGCAATAGAGGAAGGGGCCGGTACATGAAGGTTCGGTCTCCTAAGAAGATCGAGAAACGCCCGCTCAACGAATGTTGAAATGTTCGCTCACTCATGCAACTTCATTGGAAACCGTCACGACCTAGTTGAACATCTACGCTCTGTCGCGGGACTAGCTCGGGAGTTCGCTGCTGGGTTTGGTGGCCGTGATTCCGCCTACTATGCCGGGCTTTGGCACGACGTGGGGAAATTCAACCCCGCCTTCCAAGAGTACCTCCGCCGCTGCGAATCCAACCCGCAAGCCCGGGGTAGCGGGCCTGACCACAAAGGCGCAGGTGCCGTCCTTGCATTCAACAACTGCCCGCTGATAAGTGTGCTGATGCATGGCCACCACGGTGGGCTGCGAAGCCTCACGGAAACAAAGAACTGGGTTGCCGAGCGCAAGGGAAATGCCGCCGTGCAGCGGGCTATTGCAGACGCGCGCCGCGTCATCCCCGACTTGGAACCCGCCATGGAAATCGGCATGCCTGCCATTGCTACCGGCGACGAACTGGCAACCGAGCTGTACTTGAGGCTCCTCTTTTCCGCCCTTGTGGACGCCGATTGGCTGGACACCGAGAGCCATTTCGAGCCTAGCGTGTCCTCCCAGCGCTTACCGCCGGATGTATCGCTTGGCACTCTCTGGGAACGTTTCTTGAACAACCAGCGCGCTCTGCCCCACCGAACAGGCTCCGTAGTTGACGACGCGCGGAACGCTGTCTATGCCAGTGCCGTCATGGCTGCCGATACTGATACGGGCGTCTTCCGCCTGACTGTCCCGACTGGCGGAGGCAAGACCCTTTCCGCCATGGCGTTTGCGCTGCGCCACGCGATGAAGCACGGCCTGCAACGGGTGATCGTGGCCTCGCCGTACACCAGTATCACAGAGCAGACAGCCCAGGTCTACCGCGATATATTCGGCACGGACGGGCAGGGACGCGAGGTGGTCCTGGAGCATCACAGCCAGGCTACGACACCAGCGGATATGGACGCAGATGGCGATTTCCACCCCGCTCGAAACCGGGCCCGCCTCGCGGCGGAGAACTGGGATGCTCCAATCATTGTGACCACGACCGTCCAATTGTTCGAGAGCCTCTTCTCCAACGCACCGAGCCGCATACGGAAGGCGCACCGACTTGCCGGAAGCGTCATCATTCTCGACGAAGCGCAGAGCCTGCCCCCTCGCCTGCTCGATCCCATAACGGACGCGATACGCCAGTTGACGACATGGGGCCGGACGACAGTTGTGCTCTCTACCGCGACGCAGCCCGCCTTCGAGGAATTGAAACCGTTCGCTGACCTGAACGCCGTCGAGATCGTCCCCAACCCTGAAAGGTGGTTCGACGACTTGCGGCGTGTCGAGTACGAGTGGCGCGACGGCCAGCCATTGTCGTGGGGAGATGCGGCGCAGCTGCTTCGCGATGAACGGCAGGGGCTGGCCATCGTGAATCTCAAGAGAGATGCACTGAAACTGCTGGACTTCTTGGAGGACCCCACTGCACTGCACCTCTCCACCAATCTCTGCGGCGCGCATCGCAGGCAGGTCATCGGGGAGGTGTGGGAGCGCCTTAGTCGAGGCGAGCTGTGCCGCCTCGTCTCCACACAGGTTGTCGAAGCGGGCGTGGATCTGGATTTTCCGTTTGTAATGCGCGCGATGGGGCCCCTCGACGCCATCATTCAGGCGGCTGGCAGGTGCAACCGGGAAGGCTCGATGGAACGCGGGCGGGTGCTAGTTTTCCTGCCGGAGGGAGCCGGGACCCCGCCCGGAGAATACAGGACGGCAACGGGCGTAGCTCGGGCCGTGCTCGGCGGCGGAGCGGACCTCGACGACCCCGCCATCGCGCGCGAGTACTTCCGGCGGCTGTACGACACGCTGGATACTGACGTCAGGCAGGTACAAAAACGCAGGCAGGCGTTCGATTTCCCTGAAGTCGCTCAGCGGTTCCGCATGATTGACGACGATACCGAGAGCGTCGTGATCAAGGACTACTATCGCACTGAGGCGGAACGAGATCGCGTGCGGAGTAACATCAACCGCTTGCGCAGTGGAGAGAGCAATCGTTACCTTCTCCGCAGGCTGCATCCCTATATGGTTTCTCTATATGGCCGGAAGGCAATGGAGCTGAAGAACCGGGGACTCATCGAACCCCTTATGGATGGCATAGGCGTATGGCACGGGGGTTACGACGACGTGCTGGGCCTGTTGGAAGCCGGTACAGACCCCGACGACCTGGTGGTCTGAAAGGAGGGATACGTGGCAACGGAAGCACCATTGGAAGTGCGCGTCTGGGGGGAACTCGCCTGCTTCACGCGCCCTGAGATGAAAGTCGAGCGAGTAACGTATCCCTTGATGACGCCCTCGGCGGCGCGCGGGGTGCTGGAGGCTATCTTCTGGAAGCCGGAGTTCATCTGGCGAGTGGAGGAGATACGTGTGATGCAGCCTATACGGTACTTCTCGCTTGTGCGGAATGAGGTCAAGAGCCGTGCCAGCGAGAGGACAGCCAAGGCGTGGCATCGTGGGGGAGGTGGCTTCTATGCAGACCAGGACCGCACCCAGCGTCACACGCTCGCCCTGCGGGACGTGGAATACGTGATCCGTGCGCAGGTAGAGGTCAAGACAGGCGTGGACGAAGACCCCGCCAAGTACCGCGACCAGTTCCGGCGGCGCGTGAGGAGTGGGCGTTGCTTCGCCATGCCGTATCTCGGCTGCCGCGAGTTCACCGCGCATTTCTCCGAGCCGGGCGACAGCGCGCCCATCAATTTGACTGAGGACCTGGGGCGGATGTTGCTGGACATCGACTATGACCCCGACGGAAGCGGGCGCGGGGCGCCGCGATTCTTCGAAGCGCAACTGGAGAGCGGCGTTCTGAAGGTCCCAGTATAGGAGGCCCTGATGCTGTTGCAGAAGCTGGTTGAGTATGCCTTGGATCGCATAGAGCAGACGCCCCCACTATACGCGGATCGGCCCATCCGCTACATAGTGGAATTGGATGCGGACGGCAGTCCACTTAGCTTGACGGACACCGCTGACCGATCCGACCGGCGCACTAGAAACGGGGCGAGTCGACTCGCTCCTCAGATACAAAGGACTGTAGCAATCAAGCCCCTGCTGCTGGCGGACCGAGCAGACTACACGTTCGGGAGAATGCGAACTGCGGACAACAGCGAAGGGCAAGCGGCAAAACGGTACTCCGCCTACATGGACGTACTGGAGCGTTGCGCTATCGCAACCAAGGAACCGGTGGTGAAGGCCGTGCTGTACTTCCTAGACAACGACCCACTCAACCGCCTTGCGCTCCCGGATGACTTCGACGAATCCGCCTCTTTTACTTTCAGAGTTGATGGCTCATTCGTGATTGACCTGCCAGCCATTCAACAGTTTTGGGCGCGCGAGCACAGCCTAGACGGAAACGGGAGCGGTGAGGGCGTACGGTGCCTAGTGTGTGGGCGCCAGGGGCCGGTGCTAGAACGATTGCAAGCCAAGATCAAGGGAATCCCCGGCGGCCAAAGTTCGGGAACGACGCTCATCTCCGCCAACGAGGAGGCATTCGAGTCCTACGGACTTGAAGCGTCTCAGGTCGCGCCGACGTGCGAGTCCTGTGGGGAACTCTTCACTAAGGCGCTCAATGAGTTGTTGGCCACCGAAGGGAACTCCTATCGCATCGGCGGCTCGGGGTTCGTCTTTTGGACGCGGGAAGAGACCCCATTTTCGGTTCGGTCATTCTTTGACAGGCCTGATCCAGAAGAAGTACGGAACCTCATTGCCTCCGCCCGGACCGGAAAGCGCGCCGCGCCGGACGAGACTGCTTTCTACGCAGCCTCGCTGACCGGCAGCGGCGGGCGCGCGGTTGTGCGGGACTGGATGGACACTACTGTGGCGAACGTGAAGCGCAGTCTATCGCAGTGGTTCCGTATGCAACGCATCGTCAACTGGGATAACAGCGAGCCCAGGCCGTTGAACCTCTACCAGATCGCAGGCGCGACGGTTCGGGACATGCGGGACCTATCCCCCACCACGCCGAGAGCGCTGCTGAGGACTGCCCTGACGGGAACGCCTCTCACTAACACACTCCTCTATCAGGCAGTGAGAAGGAACCGGGCTGAACAGAAACTGACCCATCCACGTGCGGCGCTTATCAAGCTCGTGCTAATGAGCCAAGCCAGAAATTATCAGGAGGATGACATGGTGAGTCTAAATGAAGAGCACCCGAGTCCGGCGTATCACTGCGGCAGGCTGCTGGCAGAGCTGGAAGCGGCGCAGCGCGGTGCCATACCCGGCGCGAAGGCGACCATTACGGACAGATTCTACGGGACCGCTTCTACGGCCCCGGCGTCAGTATTACCCAGGTTGCTACGGGGTGCACAACCGCACTTATCCAAGCTGGAGAGGGATAGGCCGGGTGCTTACCATGCGCTTACGCGGCGCATCGAAGAAATATGCGCGCGCATCCTGACGTTTCCCAAAACCCTGACGCTGGAAGGACAGGGCCTCTTTTCCCTAGGCTACTACCATCAGCGCGCTCACGACCGCGCCGCAGCGGCTGAGGCTAGAGCGCGACGCGAGGGGGCAGATCAGTCCACCGAAGACCTGACGGAAGAATAACAGCGGTCGGCCAAGGCCGAACCAAAGAGGAGACGGTCAAATGACAACCACACACCTTGACGTGAACCGCAGACACGATTTCGTTCTGCTCTTCGATGTTGCTGACGGCAACCCAAATGGCGACCCTGACGCCGGCAACCTGCCCCGCCTTGACCCCGAAACGATGCAGGGGCTGGTGACAGATGTCGCCATCAAACGCAAAGTGCGCGACTGGGCGGACCTCACGAGGGGCGACGAGGAGCGGTACAAGATTTACGTCCAGCACCGAGGCGCGGCACTCAACGCCCTCCACAGACGTGCCTACGAGGAATTGGGGCTGAAGTCCACGGGGACGAAACAGGCGCGGGG
>CAZXEU010000193.1:0-4261 GCA_964639665.1 uncultured Rhodothermaceae bacterium
ACGCACTGTGGAAAGGGCCCGAAAGAATTCCTTCGGCCTCGAGCTTCGAGGCTCCGCAGCTCGCTGCTCCGCCTCGAAGCTCGGCCTCTCTTAATCCAATTTTAATTGTCGTCGGCCTCAATCTATATTGACGTTGATCACCGCTTCGCCCTGGAAACCGTGCAGGACCCGGCCTATCCGCTAAAACTGTTGGCCAAAGTCATACGCGTAAGCATGGAAACCCGGCGAATCGTGAGCCAATTGCCCAACCCTGCCTGGCTCTAATTCGTTATGTTCCAGCTACAAGGCCAAGAAGAACCGAACGCGTGAATTCACTTCGTAAGCCTCGCTTTACGGACATCTTGTGTAGACCGCTTCTGACCGCCCTTCCTCAACAAGCCTGCTTTAAGGTCCAATTGCCCACCGGTCTTCAAATTCTTCAACTTTCTGTATGACGGGGTCACCGTGGTCCAAGACTTCCCGGAGCCATCGGACCATACCTCGTAGAGCGCGGATTTGTGCCCTGTCCAAGAGTACAGATGTGGACAAATGGTGGAGAACACCTGCTGCTAAAGACTGCCGTGCGGGCTGCTCCCAAGTCCTATCAAGATCGATTGATAGTGCGGATACAGTTCAAGAGCGTGACCACAGTTGGAGCACGTCGTTTCCCGTACCTGGAAGTAGTGGAGCACGACCGAATCTGAATCACAATTGAGGTCTGTCATGAAGTAAGGTCGGAGAATCTCTGCCACGGCTCGACAATTGCCTCTGCCGCTGCGAGATCTCGCTCCCTCTTCCTTGCTGTCAATTCGAACCCGGAGATACTTGCGGTCACGGAGTCAATGTCGTAACCGATGACGGCAGCTCCGTAGCACGCGGCTTCGACGATCGCTTTACAGCCGTTTCCGAAATAGTCAAGGACAAAGACTTCATCCAGCGGGATGTGCTCGTCGTACCGGTGCTAGAATCGATCCGCTTCGCCAGGCTCTAACGTCAACGCGGCATTGGCGCTGCGGGCTTTGTCTACTGGTGCACCGTGCAATCCAGCAATGCACCCGATATCTGGCACGTGTCGATTGCCCTTCGCTCAGCATCCTTTAAGCAAGCTCCTCTAATGGCAGTCGGCCCACCCGGGCCAGGGTGCTCGTGAAGGTCCAGAGAACTTCACATGCGCCGAATCCACAGCTTGAAGAATCGGTCCGTGATGTTGAACGAGCCATTCTCGCGATCGATGATGTCTTTCTGCAGTAGACTTTCGGCCGCTCGCTGTCCACTCGAAGGGGAGCGCAACCCGTACCTGTGCACGAAGTCGAAGGAAAACGGTTTGACGCCGGGTGGTTCTGTAGCCAGTCCACGGAGGAATCGCTGGTGGTTCCTGGTCAGCGTCTCCCACAGGGTCGTGTAAGCGTATGCCTCCCGGTTAAGGAGCACATCCGTTGCCTTCTGGAGCGTCGCCTCTGTAACTGTCGAACCCTCAGGTGTCCGTTCCCATAGGGCATGAGCCAGATGTTGCGTGTAGAATGGATGTCCTTCGGTTAACTGGCATAGTTCTTCGACGGCGTGATCGTCGATGCGCTTTCTGGCCCTCTCGAAATGCTCCTGGATAAACGGATTCCAGTGCTTGGCGGCGATCGGTGTCAGGGGGTAATGTCCGGCGGATCGGTACAGTGGTCTGCTTGCATCCAGAAGCATGCGCTGGATGAGGTGCTTTCGGCTTCCAAGGAATAGGTATGCCACTCCCTGATGCTGCTGGACGGCGCTCCGCAAGAGCCGTTCTACATTGTTAAGGTCATATTCCAGGAGGCGCTGAAACTCGTCGTACACTACGACGAGCCTACGACTCTCGCGAGCGGCAATCTTGGCAGGCGCCGTAAGGACCTCTTCCAATTCCGGCGCCTGGTGCCTTCCACTTCTGGCCGAGAACTGCAAGGACGGACTGCCGGCCTCATCAAGGGTCAGGGTCGGCGTCAGGTGAGCAAAAAGGGACTTTGCCGTCTCCAACAGCCTTTCCGACCGCGTGGCCGCAGCCTCGGCAAAGGCTTTGGCCACCGCCGTTACAAATGAGACCGGGCCGTCAGTTGGCCACAGATCCACGTACACGGTCACGAATTCCGACTCTGGCAAATCGTCCAGCACCCGCTTGATCAGCGAGGTCTTGCCCAGCCGACGTTCTGCGTAAACGAAAACCCGCTCGGCATTCTCGGCTGCCCGCCGGAGGTCGGCCAGCTCCCGGTCCCGATTGCAGAAGGCATCGGGCCCCACTACTCCGCCGTATTGGAAGGGATTTATCATATTACGCGTGGTGCGTTACGCATCGTGCGTAATATAGGTCAAGTAGCTGCGCTGCGTCAATGCAGATTGAGCGTGCCCTGCTAAGTCCAGGCACACAGGCAGATGACCGATCTCGGCGCTTCGGGACCTTGCCGATACCGGTCTGCAGAGATTTCGGCTCGAATGGTGAACGGCCGTCGGGCCAGGGCGCCCGATTCCGGCGATTGCTGCACTCGATGGGCCGGAGGAGGGGCTGCTCCACTGGAAGTATTGACAAGCGCTTCCGTTCGTAGGGCCAATCTTCCAGGCGAGGGGTTCCGCAATGTGAGTTCTCTGCCATGTAGACAAAGTGTAGGTCTCTACGGTATAGGCTGCCGACGATGACCAATGGATTGCACGGCTTGCGCCGGCTGTATCCAAGGAGGTACACGGCCTGAGTTTTCGCAGGGCAAGTCTTAGTTTGTTGCGGCACGGAATAGAGGGACTCCAATTCGGTTAGGCGAACGAATACAGCGAGTACTGAAGATACCAGCGTACCGAGCGACTTCGTGCCACGACTCCGTAGAATTCGGGACCATAATCCATCACCGGGGAACGTGAATGACGGGGCAATAGCTCACTCGAGCAAGCAGCTGCCGGATACCGCTTCGCAATCTTGGAGGCGCACAACTCCTGCGACAGGAGACGGGATTGGAGGTAGCAAATGAAGGGAGTTGTCGGCTTTCATCACCGGATAGCACGGTCAAAATCCCCGAATTGCGAAACGCCTGCATGATTGCGACGCTCTTCCACGCTGGCCGCAGGAAGTATACCTCTGCACTGCGTGGTCGAGCGGTAGGCATGAGTGGATCCGGCCTGGAAGACGCGGACTTTTCCGCTCTGTGATCGCCAAAGGGGATGCATCTCGTTACCCCCACCGGAGCGCCGGGCCTTCAGCTGCGCCTGGCTCTACCTGCGCGAATACCAAGGTAAACAGTTACCGCGGTCAGGGCCACCAGCAGAATAGCAATTGGGCGCTGCACGAAGCTGGCAGGGTCCCAGCTTGACTTTATGGCACTGACCATGAAGTGCTGCTCCAGAATGGGACCAAGGACCATGCCAAGCACGACCTGGGCCAACGGAAAGCCTCCTCGTCGAAGCAGGAACGCCAGCACTCCCATGGCTGCCATGATCCACACATCTACAGGGTTGTTATGCAGAGCGTATGCGCCGATTATGCAAATGCCGGTTATCGCACTCAGGAGAACCCGCAGGGGCACGCGCAGGGCGAGCGCCGCCAGGCGGGCGGAAAGGTAGCCGAAGACCGGGAGAAGCAGGAGGTTGGAGAGCAGAAAAGTGCCGAACAGGGATATGACAAGAGCAGGATCGCTTTCAAAAAGCAGAGGGCCCGGGGTAATGCCCTTCATCAGGAATACGGCAAGCACCATCGCCGTTACGGTATCGCCGGGCAGGCCCAGCGACAGGGCTGGAATCCAGGCGCTTGCCACCGCGGCATTGTTGCTGCTCGCGCCGCTCAGCACCGTGCGTTCGGCGCTGCGCTCCTTCAGCTTCTGGTAGCTGGTAGCAACCCATGCAGCCACATCCGCACCTGCCCCGGGAAGGAGCCCGACGAGCGTCCCTACAACGGAGGACCGGGCAACCAGAAGCCGCGACTGCCGGATCAGCTGGAGCGGACCCGAAAAGAAGCTGCCGGACGGCTGTCCCGCGCTGCCGGGACCTGCGCGGCCTCGTCCCCGGGAGAGGTGTTCCAGAACCTCCGAAAAGCCGAAAAGCCCAATCAGGGCAACGACGTAGTCGAGGCCGCCCAGCAGCGTTGCGCTGCCGAAGTCGAATCTGGGGTATCCGAGTGTCGGGTCCACGCCGAAGGTGGAGAGGAACAGGCCAAGAAGCAGGGAAACCATTCCCTGGATCGGAGACTTGCGCGCTGCGAACACGCCGGCGGTAAGGCCCAGTACGGCCACCCAGAAGTACTCAAAGGAGGAAAAATGGGTCGCGATTTCTGCCAGTGCGG
>CAZXEU010000194.1:0-6300 GCA_964639665.1 uncultured Rhodothermaceae bacterium
TGCTTACGGAAACTGCAGCTACGCTCCACCGGGTCGCCGAGATGGGTTATACCTGGGTCGAGACCGCCTTCTTCCCGGAAGGCATGACACTCGCGCAGGCAGGCCAGCTTATCCGGGAGGCCGGACTGCGCGTGTGCGCCGCGCACGTGGAGATTCCAGTCGGCGAACACCGGGAGGCGCTTTTGGAGACAGCCGAGTCCTTCGACTGCACAAACATGGTCTGGCACGGATGGCCAGAGGACAGCGCGTATCAGAGCCTGGATGGAATTCGCCGCCTGGCCGATACGTACAATGAAGCCCAGGCCTTTGCCAGTGCGAACGGACTCCGGTTCGGGCTTCACAACCACTGGTGGGAATTCGAACCCATTCCGGAATCGGAACAGGGACGCCTCCAGCGGCAAGAGGAGTACGGGGAAGAGGTGCCTGTGGCCATGGGCGGCCTGCCCTTCCTGCTGCTTAGACCGCTGCTGGAGCCCGATATCTTTTTCGAGATTGATACCTACTGGGCGCTCGTGGCAGGACAGGACCCCGCTGCCGTCGTGCGGGAGTTCGCAGAGCGCGCTCCACTGCTTCACATCAAGGACGCCGCCGCGCTCTCCACGGAAGGTCCCATGGTGGCCGCAGGCCAGGGGCTGCAGGACTTCCCTGCCGTGGCGGAGGCCGGAGCGGGCTCGACCCGGTGGATGATAGTGGAGCTCGACAGCTGCGAGTCCGACATGTTTGAAGCCGCTGAGCAAAGCTTCACCTACCTGACAGAAAGCGGTCTGGCAAGTCCCTGACCCGGCCCCTGCGGCCGGGAGGCTGACTGCCGGCCGCGGCTACGTGGCTGCGATCGCCCCACGGGCGAGCTCGCGCCCTGCGGGAAGCAAGTGCAGTTCGCCCTCCGTCTGGCGGACCAGCTGTGCCTGGACGGACTGACGCACCACACGGCGGGAGAATTCCCTCGACCAGCGCAGATGATCCTGCAGGTGCTCCACTCGCCGCTCTTCCAGCTCTCCTTCCTCATGCTGCAGCAAGTGGATGGCCAGCATCGTTTGCGCGAACGTCCACCGCTGCCGGGCGCGCCGCCGCGCGAGTGCCAAGACCCCCCTTTGCGGAGCCAGAAGGAAGGCCGCTCCAAAGACCACGCCTACCACTGCAGCCATGGAGCCGGCGATGGACGCGTCCAGAGCGTGTGCCAGCCAGTAGCCGCATATGGCCGCCGCCGCGCCGACCATCAGGCTCAGGCCAATCATGAATGAGAGCCGATCGGTCAGCAGGTACGCCGTCGCTGGCGGTCCGACCATGAGCGCCACCACCAGAATCGAGCCCACGGCGTCAAAGGCGACCACGGCCGTGGTAGACACCAGGGCCATCAGGCCGTAGTGCAGCGCTGCGGGCACGAAGCCGAGCGTCGCTGCCAGAGCCGGATCAAACGTCGCAAGCTTCAGCTCCTTGTAGAACAGGAGCAGGAAGCTAGCGCACACCACTGCCACGCCACCGGTAACGAACAGGGCCCGGGGCCCCATGTCCACGCCAGCCCAGATCCACCGGTCAAAGGGAGCGAAAGCCAGCTCTCCCAGCAGCACCGCGTCGATGTCAAGATGCACGTCTCCCGCATACCGGGCAATCAGAACCACGCCAATGCTGAAGAGCACCGGGAATACCAGGCCTATGGCCGCATCCTCCCGGACGAGCCGGGTGCTTTTCAGTGCTTCCACGAGTGCCACGGTGACAAGCCCCGTCGCCGCGCCTCCAAGGATCAGAAGCGGCGACGAAAGGTCCTGCGTCAGGAAAAACGCCACCACGATTCCCGGCAGGATCGCGTGACTGATGGCATCGCTCATCATGGACATCTGGCGCAACACGAGAAAGCTGCCCGGCAGAGCGCACGCGACGGCAACCACTACGGCCACCAGCTGTATTTCGAGCTGGAACTGCGTCATGGCCGCGTATCCGGCTGGCCAGACCGGCTTCGATGCAATCGCTCCGCCTCGCCAATGCCGAGCTCGGTCAGCATCCACTCCGACCGCGTCACCCTTTGCACATAGCCTTTGTCCTGCAGGCGTTGAAGCCGGGCACGGAGCCTCCCGGCCCCCGGCCGCATGGCTGCAAGCGCTGCTTCCGCGTGAGGGTGTTTTCGCTCTGTGTGCTGCGAGGCCAGCGCATACAAATCCAACAGCAGGGCTTCCCGGCCAAGGCGAAGCCCGCTCCGATAGCGCCGAACAGCACGCCAAATTATGCCGCGATTCGGGGCAAGAGCGAGGGATAGCAGGACCACGCTGCCGGCGCAGAGCACGATAATGGGGCCTGTCGGAAGCCTCGACGCGCTGGTGCTAACCAGCGCCCCGGCAACGCCGGCCACGGCGCCAAATGCCATGGCAAGCAGAACCATGAGTCCCAGTCGATCCGTCCACTGGCGGGCCGCAGCAGCCGGGGCAACCAGCATGGCACTCATGAGGACCACGCCTACGGTCTGCAGACCAACGACGATGGCCACAACAATCAGCAACGTCAGCACCACGTCGAGCCCGCGCATGGGCATGCCCAGCGTACGGCCAAACTCCCTGTCGAAGGACAGCAGCTTGAATTCCTTCCACAGCAGGCCCGTTATCAGGAGCGCGGCCGCGCCAAGACCCGCCATGGTCGATACGTCGCTCGCCACCATGGATGCCGCCTGTCCAAACAAAAAGGTGTCCAGGCCGGCCTGCTGCGCATTGGGCAGCTTCTGAATGGCGGTCAGCACTACGAGTCCGACGCCGAAGAAGACGGACAGCATGAGGCTGAGTGCGCTGTCATACTTCGTCCTCGTCGCTGACGTTACGGCCATGATGAGTCCTGTGGCGGCCCACCCTGCAAGAGCCGCCCCGAGAAGCAGAACAAGCGGCGCCTTGGTGCCGGTAAGCAGAAACGCCAGCGCAATTCCGGGAAGTGCCGCGTGCGATATGGCATCCCCCAGCAGACTCTGGCGGCGCAGTACGGCAAAGGTGCCTAGTGCGCCGCTTACCATGCCCAGAAGTGCGGAACCTAGCGCGACCGTACGCAGCGTGTAGTCGGTCAACAGTTGGGAGAGCAGTTCCATGGCCCTACGGCGCAAAGGCTGCCACGCGACCCCCATACGTGAGGCGCAGGTTTTCCGCCTTGAACACGGTCTCCACCGGGCCGCTCGCAATGCGCCGGACATTGAGCAGCATCACCTCGTCAAAGTAGACAGGCACGGTCTGAAGGTCATGGTGCACAACCAGTACGGTCTTTCCCCGGCTACGAAGCTGCCTCAACAGGTCAACGATGGCTCGCTCCGTGGTAGCATCCACGCCCTGAAACGGCTCGTCCATGAAGTAGATGTCCGCATCCTGTACAAGGGCCCGCGCGAGAAAGACCCGCTGGCGCTGTCCTCCCGACAGCTGGCTTATCTGGCGGTGAGCAAAATCCTGCATGCCAACCTGTTCGAGTGCCCGCATCGCCAGCGCACGCTCCTTCCTGCCCGGCCTGCGAATCCACCCCACGTGCCCGTACAAGCCCATCATGGCCACGTCCATGACGTTGGTGGGGAAATCCCAATCGACGCTGCCACGCTGCGGGACATAGCCCGCAAGTTGCTGCCTCCGCCCGTAGGGACGGCCATAAAACAGCACCCGTCCGGCAGCCGTCGGAACCAGGCCGAGCATGGCCTTGATCAGCGTGGTCTTGCCGGCTCCGTTGGGCCCGACGATCGCCATCAGCAAGCCGCGCGATACCGTCAGATCGATGTCCCAGAGGACAGGACGGTCCCCGTAGGCCACCGTCAGGTCCTGTACTTCAACGGCCGGCGTCATCGCAGAGAGCAGCAACGATGGTGGCCACGTTGTGCCGGACCATATCCACATACGTACCGGCTTCCTGGCCGGGCACGCCAAGCGCATCTCCATACAGCGTGCCGCCGATCGCCACCTCGAATCCCTTTGCCCGGACAGCCTCCCGGACGGCTTCGATGCCTCTTGGCGAAACGGAGGATTCCACGAACATGGCGGGAATGCGGCGCCCGGCCACCAGGTTCGCAAGGTCCTGCACGTCGGCCGTGCCCGCTTCCGTAGCCGTACTGATGCCCTGAAGGCCCCGCACTTCGAAATCATAGGCACGCCCGAAGTAGCCGAATGCGTCATGCGAAGTTATGATCACGCGGCGCTCGGTGGGCACGCGTTCCACTTGCCTCCGGACCTGCGCTTCCAGCGAATCCAGCCCTGTGGCATAGAAATGGGCCCGTCCCTCAAAGTACCCCGCGTCTTCCGGACTCAGGCGGCCCAGCTCGGCCGCCAATTGCAGGGCAGCGCGTCTCCACAGCGCCACGTCGAACCAGATATGAGGATCGAAATTGCCCTGAAACAGCTCCGACTCGCGCAGCAGCGCCTTCGGGACGGCTGCGTCAGCCAGTGCTATCGTCGGTATGCCGCGCTCCCGCATCTCTTCGAAGACATCGGTCATCTTGCCTTCCAGATGCAGGCCATTGTAGATGATCACCTCTGCGGAGGCCATGCGCGTGACATCGCGCGCGCTGGCCTTGAACAGATGCGGATCTACGCCCGGCCCCATTAGGGACCGTACTTCGACCCTCTCACCTCCGATGTTTTCGACCAGATCGCCTACAATGTTGGTTGTAGTAACAACCTGGAGATGGGCTTCCGGCTGCGGCTGCTGCACCTCGGCGCACCCGGCCAGGACCGGCACAGCCCATAGTGCCCACCATTTGGCAGACATGCTTGCGATTTATCAAACAAAAAGTTTAGACACGGCTAAATATACAATCTCCCACACCCGCTGGCAACCACACGTCAGGGGCGCCGCCCAACTAAGTTGCTGTCGGCAGCCTCCGGCGTCTCGATCCAGTCCGCAACGAATACATTGGTGTCGCTGGAAGGCGTGCGATCTGCATTGCGGTTGGAAGAGAACAAAAGCCGGGTCCCGTCAAAGGAAAACATGGCGAAGGCATCGAAGGTATTTGAATGGGTGATCTTCACAAGACCGGAACCATCTATGCCGATCATGTAAAGGGCAAAGACGGGCCGTCCGCCGCCGCCTACGCTCTCGTGGTTGGACGCAAAGATGATCCTCGTTCCGTCGGGATGGAAGAACGGAGCCCAGTTGGCTCCGGGCAGATCGGTTACCTGCCGGGCCCCGGAGCCATCGATGCCGGCAACAAACAGGTTCATGTCGCTTGGTTCAACCAGGCCTTCTGCCAGAAGCGACCGGTAGATGTCCGCCTCTTCACCCGTGGGCCTGCTTGCCCGCCAGACAATCATCCGGGAGTCCCGCGAAAAGAATGCGCCGCCGTCGTAGCCGAGCTCCGATGTCAGCTGTAGCAACTCACCCGATTCGCGCTCATACCGCCAAAGGTCCAGATCGCCCGACCTGGTCGATGTAAAGACAATGTACCTGCCATCGGGGGATACGGTGGCTTCCGCGTCGTATCCCTCTCCTCCAATGAGGAGCTCCACGCCGGAGCCGTCCGTCTCGGCCGAATAGATGTCGTACGTATCGTAAATCGGCCAGACGTAGCGGCCGGATCGCTCTAACGGCGGCGGACACGCCTCCAGCGCTGCGTGCGTCGAGGCATAGAGCACCCGACCCTCCGGCAGAAAATACCCGCAGGTAGTGCGCCCCCTTCCTGTGGAGGCAAGGCTGTACTCCGGTTCGGCTACAGGCTCCATGACATAGATCTGGTCGCAGCCTTGCGAGTTAATCCATGTCCAGTCGCTTTGAAAGACAATCTGCGCGTCGTCAAAGCTCCAGTAGGCCTCGGCGTTGTTGCCGCCGAACGTAAGTTGCCGGATGTTGCGCAGGTGCACTTCACCGGCGTATCGGAGCGAGTCGGTGGCGGGTTCGTAGTCGGTGGCCGGTCCACCTGCGCAGCCGCTGGCAAAGGCTGCGGCGATCAGGCCAAGGACTTGAATTCGGTTCACGGATAGCGTGGATTGTTTTGGCAGGCCAGGCGTTTGCCTGACAGGGAATCAAGCTTTATGGAACCGGCAAGCGCGATGAACAGTGCCGACTTCGAGCGTGAAGTAATACGGAAAAGCGCGGAGATTCCGGTCCTGGTGGATTTCTGGGCACCGTGGTGCGGTCCCTGCCGGGTGCTCGGCCCTATTCTGGACCGACTGCATGAGCAGAGTGCAGGCAAGTGGCACCTAGTCAAGATTAACACGGACGAGAGTCCGGATGTCTCGGCGCAGTTCGGCATAAGGGGAATTCCGGCCGTGAAGCTGTATGTTGACGGCAAGGCTGTGCGTGAATTTACCGGCGCGCTTCCGGAGGCCGACGTCCGGCGCTGGCTGGCGGAAGCTCTGC
>CAZXEU010000195.1:0-2054 GCA_964639665.1 uncultured Rhodothermaceae bacterium
CCTTCTCCACACCGCTTTGCACGCCGTCGCGCGTGCAGATCATGACAGGAAGGTATTCCTTTCGCAACTACATTGGATTCGGATTGCTCGATCCGGTCGAACGGACGTTCGCGCATCTGCTGAGGGAGGCTGGTTACGCGACGGCAATTGCAGGCAAGTGGCAGCTCTACGGCAACGCCCTGCAGCAGCGTCTGGCGGGCAGGAGCGGATCAGACCCCGATGATGCCGGCTTCGACGAATTCGCCCTTTGGCAGGTCAGGGAACGAGGCTTGCGATTCAAGGCCCCGACCATTCACTTTTCGGGCCAGGAACCCGTGCAGTATCCCGAAGGCTACGGGCCAGACATATTCGCCGCATACATCGAGGATTTTATTGAACGGAACAGGGAGGGACCTTTTTTTCTGTACTATCCCATGGTTCTTACACACTCTCCGTTCCAGCCCACTCCCGGTCATCCGGAATTCGACGCCCTGGATCCTGCCGCCGGAGTGGACGACCTTGCCTATTTTGGGTCCAATGTCGCCTACATGGATGCCATCGTCGGACGCTTGGCGGAGGCGCTGCGGCGTCTCGAACTGGACAGGCGTACGCTCTTGATCTTTACGACGGACAACGGCACTGACCGTCGCGTTACTTCCGTGCACGCAAGCGGGGCTATCCGCGGGCGCAAGGGCCATCCGACGGCGGCAGGCACGCATGTGCCGCTCATCGCCTACTGGCCCGGCACCATCATGCCGGGCCTTGAACTCGACGCCCTGGTGGACTTTACCGACTTCCTGCCGACCTTTCTTGATGTTGCCGGCGCCGCGATGCCAGGGGATGCCGCAATCGACGGAGTCAGCTTCCTCGGCCCCATGACCGGCGCGTCCGAAGGCGCCCGGAATTGGATTTACTGCCACTACGACCCGAGCTGGGGCTCCTTCTCGCCCAGCAGGTGGGTGCAAGACCATGAATGGAAGCTGTACGCGGACGGCAGGTTCGTAAACTGGGCCCGCGACGCGGATGAACTGGTCGCGCTTCCGGACTCCGTTCTGGGGCCTGAGGCCGCGCGCGTTAAGAACGAATTCCAACAAGTCCTTGACAGCATGCCTCCCGTTGATCCCTGACATGCGAGTACTTTTCATCGCCTTGTTTGCCGGCTTTCTGGGAGCGTGCCGGACTCCGCCCACACCGCCAAATGTCGTCATCATCCTTGCCGACGATCTAGGCTACGGCGATATCGAGCGCTACAATCCGGCATCGAAGATTCCCACGCCCAACCTGAATCGGCTAGCGGACGAGGGGATGCGCATGACGGACGCACACTCTCCGTCCGCGGTCTGCACACCAACTCGCTATGGCCTGCTGACCGGCCGGTATGCATGGCGCACGCGCCTGAAGCGCGGCGTGCTTCAAGGCTATTCCCCGAATCTCATCGATACTACGCGCCTGACGCTTCCGAAGCTGTTCCGGGAGCACGGATACGCCACAGGCGCCGTCGGCAAGTGGCATCTCGGGCTTGGCAGCCGCGATTCCACGCATTACGATCAGCCGCTGCATCCTGGACCAAATGCGGCAGGATTCGACTACTTCTACGGCATCCCGTCCTCGCTGGACTTTGCTCCGTACGTGTACGTCGAAAACACAGGGTTGGAGGCGCTGCCCACGGACACGATAGGCGCAAGCCTGCACAGGAGACGGGGCGGAGGAGGTTTCTGGCGGGCGGGGGCCATCGCTCCCGGCTTCAGGCACGCCGACGTCTTGCCTCGCATTGTGGAGAAGGCGGTGGATTTCGTGCAGGAGCACGCGGAGCAAGGTCCGTTCTTCCTGTACGTGCCCTTGAGCGCCCCGCATACGCCCTGGCTGCCGGCCCAGGAATTCAGGAGCACGAGCGAAGCCGGGTACTACGGTGACTTTGTAGCACACGTAGACCGGGCCGTGGGACACTTGCTGGGGGCCCTAAACGCAACAGGCCGCGAAACCCTCGTCATCTTTACCAGCGACAACGGTGCGCACTGGCCCCAGTCCGATCGCGCCACGTTCGGCCACGATGCCAACGGACGGTGGCGCGGACA
>CAZXEU010000196.1:0-22097 GCA_964639665.1 uncultured Rhodothermaceae bacterium
GGCGAGCGTTGTTGCGCGTAACGTCAAACAGCCCCAACCCGGTCGTCCGCAGTGCATTGACCGAGTCCAGCTGCGCGTTCGGGTTGTCGTACGATGCGTTCAACTCATGTGAGCTGCGGTTTCTGTCTTCCAGGTCCAGCAGACCCAAAATGCCGAGCCGACTCCCGAAAAACCGGTTACTAATATCAAGGACCAGCTTATAGTCGTCGTACGATTGCCGTAGCCCGTTGTACATGCCTTGGACGAGACCGCTTGCGTGAAATCCCGGTTCGGCTCGCTTCAGCCTGAAATTGACGGTCCCGCCCAGTACGTCCGCATCCTGGTCCGGCGTACCAGCCTTGGTAACTTCAATGCCCCTGAGCATGTACTGGGAAACCATGCTCAAGTCTGTACTGCGATCCGAGGAATCGGTCGCAGCAAGTCGTACGCCATTCACCGAAATGGCGTTGTACTTGGGTGAGAGACCCCGGACAACCACCTTGTTGCCTTCACCACCTTCACGCTGCACCGTAATCCCCGGAATGCGGGCCACGGATTCAGCAGCATTGGCATCGGGCAGTTCCTCGATTCTATCGGAAGACACGATGTTGACGTGCGACTTGGCCGCCAATTGCCTGTTGATCGCCTCCATTTGCCCCCTGGCCTGCGCAGTTACCAGAATTTCCTCGCCTTCCAGCGTGGTGTAGTGCAGGTCAAAGTCTTTCTCGACAATGTCCCCGCCGGAAACAATCAAGGTATCGGTCTCCGATGCATACCCGAGGTAGCCTGCCCTGATGATGTAAGTGCCGGGCCTTACGTTCGGGATGATATAACGGCCTTCCTCGTCCGTTGCCGTACCCAGCCCGGAACCAACCAAGATCACGTTCGCGCCGATCAGCGTTACCCCATCCTGCGCATCCCGAACGATCCCCCTGATGCTGGCAGACTGTCCATACGTAGAGCCTGCCGTGAGGAACAGGATCACCAGGATGGCAATGCGCAAATACAAGCGAAGCAAAGCTCGATCTCCAGATTTGATCAGCACGGATTTGCCGGAAGAACCCGCCAAAAGGCCTCAACAGGTCAAGAATGGCCGACGGCTCAGCGCGATCGGCACGCCATCAATTGCCGGCGCCATTAGGAATCTAACATTTTGATTTCAAACCGGCAGACCTGCCAACGACCGAGGTCATTTCCGGCTGCGACGCACCGCTGGCCGTATGCTGGCATAAAATCACCTCGAGCGCTTCTCGGGCGTACGGAAGAGATGGCGGGTGGCACGTTGCGCGTGCAGGGTACATATCCGCCTGCCGCTCAACAGGCGGGTTGTACACCGTCCCGAGACCCCTGGACCGCATGATCGGGCCCAAGATCCAATACCGCAGCGCAATCTCATGCGAGATGATGGGAACGAGCGACGCATCCGGAATGGGCGTAGTGGCACTTCATCCATAAGCAGGTTTGCCGTCGGCTCATGGCCCTCGCGAGCTGATCGGGCATAATGCGGAAGGCAGCCGCTCTCATTCACACGCCGGCCTCGACCGGGCCCTTCTGACAACCGCGCCAGCCCGCAGCATCCAATCCGCGAGGTGCCTTCGCAGGGATCCACAGGCTTGTCCGCCTGACGGATTCTGGTCACCGTCTCGCGCAGATGCGTCAAGACGCGCTGGGCGCCGCAGCGCGCGTCCCTCCGCATTGCCCTATACCGCTAGTGCAAAACTGGCCCGGCAGGTGCTTCGAAATGCGGCCGATCACCGCAAATGCCTACAATACCGGAGCCGGTTCCTCCTCTGGAGTCGCAGACGCCCGCTGTGCCAGATCGTCGGCGATCGCGGCCTGAAGCTCTTCCAGCTCCTTCCTGGATCCAACTACGATGTCGCGGAATTTTCGCTGCCCCGTTCCGGCTGGAATGAGGTGCCCTACAATCACGTTTTCCTTGAGGCCATAAAGCGGATCAACCGATCCCGCGATGGAGGCTTCCGTAAGCACCTTCGTGGTTTCCTGGAACGATGCGGCCGACACGAACGAGTCTGTGGCCAGCGCAGCCTGCGTTATGCCCAGCAGAATGGGCTCGGCTACGGCGGGCTGCGTATCCCGTACGCTGACAGGCTTCAGGTCGTGGCGCTTCATTTCGGAATTGACCTCGCGGAGGCGACGGCGATCGATAAGGCTGCCCATCCTGAGCCCCGAATTCCCGGGGCTGACAATCACGAACTTGTCATACAGGTCATCATTGAGCTCCTCAAGCTGGAAGCGTGCGATGTTGTCCGCCTCAAGAAGCGGCGTATCCCCGGGATCGCTCACGCGCACCTTCTGCATCATTTGACGAACGATCACCTCGATGTGCTTGTCGCTTATGGTTACCCCCTGCAACCGGTACACTTCCTGGATTTCATTTACAAGATACTCCTGCACAGCCCGCGGGCCGCGGATACTGAGGATATCCTGGGGAGAGACCTGGCCATCCGACAAGGGCTCGCCTGCCCGGACGAAGTCGTTCTCATGAACGAACAGGTGCTTCTGCAAGGAAACCAGGTAGGTGCGGGTTTCCATCCCGTCCCGGCTGGTGACGACCACTTCCTGGGCTCCACGCTTGCGGCTTCCAAAGCTGACCACGCCGTCAATCTCGCTGACGACCGCCGGATCACTCGGCGTACGAGCCTCGAACAGCTCGGTAACGCGTGGCAGTCCACCGGTAATGTCTCTCGTCTTGGCTGACTGCCTGGGTATCTTGGCTATTACCTCTCCTGCCTGCACGACATCTCCTTCATCAACCTGGATGCGGGCCCTGACAGGCAGCGGATATTCGCGTGACGTGCGCGTTACGCCTGAATCGCCCGCCTGAATGAGTACGGCTGGTGTAAGCGTCCGCTCCCGGCTCTCCGTGACGACCTTTTCCTTGAAACCGGTTTGTTCGTCCGACTCCTCGCGGTACGTCGTACCCTCCATGATGTCCTGGAAGCGAACCTGGCCAGCGACCTCGGACAGGATGACGCTGTTGTATGGATCCCAGCTGGCAAGTACGTGGCCCTTCTCCACGGTAGCGTGCTCGGGCACCAGGACTTCCGCTCCGTAGGGGATGATATAGGAAATAAGCTGACGCCGGTCCCGCTCCGGATCCACCACACGGATCTCACCCTGACGCGTAAGCACTACCTGCTTCGGGCCTTCGTCACCTTCGAATGTCACGGTACGCAGGTTCGAATACTCCACTACTCCGGCGTACTTGCTCTGGATGGTGCTCTCGGCCTCGATGCGACTGGCCGTGCCCCCGACATGGAAGGTACGGAGCGTAAGCTGCGTCCCGGGCTCTCCAATTGATTGGGCTGCGACCACTCCGACTGCCTCTCCAATTTCCACCATGCGCCCTGTGCCCAAATTCCGCCCGTAGCACAGCGCACAGGCGCCTCGCTTTGCCTCGCATGCCAGCACGGAGCGGATTTCAACCACTTCGATGCTGGTCTCCGCAATCTGGCGGGCCTTGCTTTCGTCGATCAGCTCATTGGCCGACACGATCAGCCGGTCGGTCAGTGGATCGAATACGTCGTGCAGGGAAACCCGGCCCAGAATCCTGTCTGCGAGCGGCTCAACTATGGTCTCGTTGTCCTTCAGCGCGGCGATGGCTATGCCCCTTAGCGTGCCGCAGTCGATCACCGTGATGGTGACGTCCTGGGAAACATCCACCAGGCGGCGAGTCAGGTAGCCGGCGTCCGCCGTCTTGAGCGCCGTATCGGCCAGGCCCTTCCTGGCGCCGTGCGTCGAGATGAAATACTCCAGGACGGACAAGCCTTCCTTGAAGTTCGAGACGATCGGGTTTTCGATAATTTCGCCCGCCGACCCCACCAGGCTCTTCTGCGGCTTGGCCATCAGCCCGCGCATGCCACCCAGCTGCCTGATCTGCTCCTTCGAACCCCGCGCACCCGAATCAGCCATCATGTAGATCGCATTGAATCCGTCGAGATCGTTCTTGAGGGTCTCGAACAGGACTTCGGCCACGCGGTTGTTGGTACGGGTCCAGATGTCAATGACCTGGTTGTAGCGCTCGTTGTCCGTGATGAAGCCCAGCTCGTAGTTACTGCCGGCCGCAGCTACGGAAGTCTGCGCCTCCTCGATAAAGTCCGTCTTTTCGCCGGGAATCACGATGTCGGCCAGGGAAAACGTGAGACCGGCAGTAGTGGCGTGTTCAAAGCCGGCCTGCTTGATGGCATCAAGGAAACGTGCGGTCTGCGAGAAATTAGTGGCACTAAGCACGCGAGCGATAATGCCGCGCAGGTTCTTCTTGGTAAGTACCTGGTTTATGAATCCTACCCCTTCGGGCACGAATTCATTGAACAGGACGCGGCCGACGGACGTGTCCAGGACCTCTCCGCTGTCCAGTCGCACCTTGACCTTGGCATGTATTTGCACGACATCCTGGTCGTAGGCCTGTCGCACCTCCACGGTGCTGGCAAACCGCATGCCCTCCCCTTTCATGCCGTTCCGGGACTTGGTCAGGTAGTAGAGACCCAGTACCATATCCTGCGTCGGCACGGTAATCGGCCCACCATGCGCCGGACTGAGGATATTGTGGCTTGACAGCATCAGAACCATGGCCTCCAGGCACGCATCATGTCCCAGCGGAACATGGACGGCCATCTGGTCGCCGTCGAAGTCTGCATTGAATGCCGTACATACCAGCGGGTGAAGCTGGATGGCCTTGCCTTCCGTCAGTACGGGCTGAAAGGCCTGAAAGCCGAGCCGGTGCAGCGTGGGGGCGCGGTTGAGCATCACGGGCCGGCCCTGTATCACTTTTTCCAGTATGTCCCAAACATCGGCCGTCCGGCGATCCACCACTTTCTTGGCACTCTTGACCGTCTTGACGATACCGCGCTCGATCAGCTTTCGAATGATGAAAGGCTTGAACAGCTCCACGGCCATCTCCTTGGGAATGCCGCACTGGTGCAGCTCCAGTTCAGGTCCCACGACAATGACGGATCGTCCGGAATAATCAACCCGCTTGCCTAGAAGATTCTGGCGAAATCTGCCCTGCTTGCCCTTGAGCATGTCAGAGAGACTCTTCAGCGCCCGATTGGAGTCGCTGCGCACGGCATTGGCCTTTCGGGAGTTGTCGAACAGGCTGTCGACGGCCTCCTGGAGCATGCGCTTTTCGTTGCGCAGGATGACTTCCGGTGCCTTGATGTCGATCAGTCGCTTAAGCCGGTTGTTGCGTATTATAACGCGGCGGTACAGATCGTTCAGGTCGCTCGTAGCAAACCGCCCGCCCTCCAGCGGCACCAGCGGCCTCAATTCCGGAGGAATCACCGGAATGACGCGCAGCACCATCCATTCCGGATAGTTGTCCATGCGCCTGTTGGCGTCGCGGAAGGCCTCGACAACCGTGAGTCGCTTCAGTGCTTCGGCCTTGCGCTGCTGGCTCGTTTCCGTCTTGATCTGGAAGCGGAGCTCGTGCGACAGTTGCTCGAGATCCAGGCGCTTCAGCATGGTCTCCACGGCATCGCCGCCTATCATGGCGATGAACTTCTCCGGATCGTCGTTGGAAAGCCGGTTGTTATCCTCCCGGATCTTGTACAGGATCTCGAAATACTCCTCCTCTGTCAGCAGCTGCTTTTCCTCTACGCCGACTTCCTCGGCGCAGCCCGCCTGCACCACGATGTAGCTTTCGTAGTAGATGACCTTTTCAAGGTCCTTTGACTTAAGACCCAGCAGGTGACCAATCTTGTTCGGAAGCGTCTTGAAGTACCAGATATGTATGACGGGCACCGACAGGGAAATATGCCCCATGCGCTCACGGCGTACGCTCTTCTGCGTAACCTCCACCCCGCAGCGGTCACAGATAATGCCCTTGTAGCGGATGCGCTTGTATTTGCCGCAATGGCATTCCCAGTCCTTGACCGGACCAAATATTTTCTCGCAGAAAAGCCCGTCCTTTTCCGGCTTGAAGCTGCGGTAATTGATAGTCTCCGGCTTCAGCACTTCACCGAAACTCCGTTCCAGAACGGTTTCCGGACTTGCCAGACTGATGGTTATGCCGTTAAACGACTTGTTGGTACTCGGAGGCTGTCCGTAAGGCATAATCAAGCAAACCTGTTTGGAAGGAAGAGAAGCGAGCTAACTGGCGGCAACGGGCTCAGTCAAGGCGAATCTCCAGGCCCAGGCCCTGCAATTCGCGCACCAGCACGTTGAAGCTCTCCGGCACGCCGGGCTCCGGCATGTTGTCGCCCTTGACAACGCATTCGTAGGCCTTGGACCGGCCCTGCACGTCATCGCTCTTGTACGTCAGCATTTCCTGCAGCACGTTGGCCGCACCATAGGCGTACATGGCCCAGACCTCCATCTCGCCGAGGCGCTGCCCGCCAAACTGCGCCTTGCCACCCAGGGGCTGCTGCGTTATAAGGCTGTACGGACCAATGGACCGGGCATGGATCTTGTCCTCTACCAGGTGGCTGAGCTTGAGCATGTAGATCTGGCCAACCGTGGTCTTCTGGTCAAATGCCTGACCGGTGCGGCCATCAAACAGCTGCGCCCGTCCGTCCACAGGCAAGCCGGCCTCTTCCATGGCCGCAACAATGTCCTGGAGCTTGGCCCCATCAAATACGGGGGTAGCAAAGCGCCGGCCGAGCTTCTGCCCGGCCCACCCGAGCATGGTTTCGAAGATCTGGCCCAGATTCATGCGGCTCGGCACGCCCAGCGGGTTCAGCACGATATCGACCGGAGTTCCGTCGTCGAGGAAGGGCATATCCTCCATGGGCACGATCCGGGCAACCACGCCCTTGTTGCCGTGGCGCCCCGCCATCTTGTCGCCAACCTGGATCTTGCGCTTCTTGGCGATATAGACCTTGGCAAGCTGCACGATTCCAGGTGGAAGCTCGTCTCCCATCTCCACCCTGTGCCTACGGCGGCTCGCCTCGCCGTCAATGCTGTGGCGAAAACGACGGTAGTTGTCGAAAAGCCGGCGCACCGCCTCGTTGATCGATTCATCCGTGGTGACAGCCGCCTTGGGATCAAGCTCACGGGGAGACAGACTGCCCAGACTATTTCGGCCTATTACGGCCCCCGGAATAATTGCGACGTGCCCGTCACGTGTCTGCGGACCGGCAGACTCTGCACCCTCGACAAGCTCGAAGAACTTGTCTGCCAGCGCCACGTCAAGCTCCGCGAGGGCCCGCTCGCGGTCCTGCTCGATCTCGGCCAGTGCCTTGTGCTCCCGCTTCTTTGAGGCCGGATCACGCTTCCGGCGACTGAACAGCTTGGTATCGATGACGACGCCCTTCATGCCCGGCGGCGCCTTCAGCGAAGCATCCTTTACGTCGCCAGCCTTGTCACCGAAAATGGCACGAAGCAGCTTTTCCTCCGGCGTCGGATCCGTGGCCCCCTTGGGAGTGATCTTGCCGACAATGATGTCGCCGGCCCCTACTTCCGCTCCAATGCGAATGATGCCTCGCTCATCGAGGTCTTTGGTCGCCTCCTCCGACACATTCGGAATCTCCCTCGTGAGCTCCTCCTCTCCGCGCTTGGTATCCCGAACCTGGAGCTCGAATTCCTCAATGTGGACGGACGTGTAGACGTCGCCGCTGACCAGGCGCTCCGACAGGATGATGGCGTCCTCGAAATTGTATCCGCGCCAGGGCATGAAGGCCACGAGCACGTTCTTGCCCAGAGCCAGTTCGCCGCCGTCGGTGGCATACCCGTCGGTAAGTACCGTGCCGGCATCAATGCGCTGGCCAACCCGAACAATGGGCTTCTGGTTTATACACGTATCCTGATTGGTGCGGCGAAACTTCGTAAGCCGGTATTCCCTGACTGGCGCTTCAAATGCCACCTGCGCTTCGGTTTCGCTCTGGTCATACTCGACGACAATGCGGGTCGCATCGACGAACTTTACTGTTCCCGGTCCTTCGGCCACGACCACGGCACGGGAGTCCCTGGCCACGCGGTGCTCGAGTCCCGTGCCCACGATGGGGGCCTCAGCTCTAAGCAGCGGCAGCGCTTGACGCTGCATGTTCGAGCCCATAAGGGCCCGGTTTGCATCGTCGTGTTCCAGAAACGGAATGATGGAGGCAGACGGCGACACAATCTGGTTGGGAGCGATATCCATGAACTGGATTCGCTCGGGCTTTTCCAGCGGGAAATCTCCCCTGTGCCGGCATCGCACCCACGAGTCCAGGAAATTGCCTTCGCGGTCCACGCGAGCGTTCGCCTGCGCAATTACGGCTTCGTCTTCCTCCTCCGCCGAAAGATAGGCGATGGAATTGGTCACCAGACTGTCAACGACCTTGCGGTAGGGTGTCTCGATGAAGCCGAAGGAGTTTATCCTTGCGTGCACGCACAGGGAGGAAATGAGCCCGATGTTGGGGCCTTCCGGAGTTTCAATCGGGCAAAGCCTTCCATAGTGCGTGTAATGCACGTCACGCACTTCGAATCCGGCGCGCTCGCGCGTCAGTCCTCCCGGGCCCAGGGCGGACATGCGGCGCATGTGAGTCAGCTCCGACAGCGGATTCGTCTGATCCATAAACTGGCTCAGCTGGTTGGTGCCGAAAAACGTGTTTATGACGCTGCTGACCGTCCGGGCATTGACCAGGTCCGTGGGGGCGAAGCTATCCGCGTCCCGAAGGTTCATGCGCTCCTTGATGGTGCGCGCCATCCGGGCCAGCCCGAGCGAGAATTGCGATGCCAGCTGCTCTCCAACCGTTCTCACGCGACGATTGCCGAGGTGATCGATATCGTCCACGCCGCTCTGTCCCGCGCGCAGTGTGACCAACTTCTTGATTATGGCAACAATGTCTTCCCGGGTAAGCGTTAAGGTATCAGGCGCCACGCCCACGCCCAGGCGCTTGTTGATGCGATAGCGGCCTACCTCGCCGAGGTCATATCGCTTTTCGCTGAAGAACAGCCGGTCCAGCACGCCCTTTGCCGTTTCAATGTCGGGCGCCTCGCTGCCGCGCAACTGGAGATAGAGATACTCCAGCGCCTCGGCCTGCCCGTGCGTCGGATCCTTTTTCAGTGTCCGAATAAGCGTGCTCCTGTCCTGTGCCTCCTCGGCCTCTTCGTCCCGCAGCACGAAAACCTGCGAGATTTCCGCCTCCTTCAGCACCTCGTAATCCTCTTCCTGCACAATCCTGTCGGCCGGCAGGAGGATGTCCCTCGACTTTTGCTCCTCAATGATTTCGCCGGTGTCCTCGTCAACGATCTCCGTGATCTTCTCGATGGTCACGGATATGGCAAGGGTCCGGCCTATGGCCTTCCGGAAGGAGCGCTTGGTGTTGGTGGCAACGATGTCCGCCAGATCGAAAATGCGGATTACCTCGTCCGTTTCCGAGTATCCGAGGGCCCGCAGCAGCGTCGTAACCGGCAGCTTCTTCTTGCGATCGATATAGGCCCACATGACGTTCTGCACGTCCGTGGAGAACTCGATCCAGGACCCCCGGAACGGGATGATCCTCGCAGAATACAGCTGCGTGCCGTTGGGGTGCACGCTTTGCCCGAAGAACACACCCGGACTACGGTGCAGCTGTGAGACGACCACCCGCTCCGCTCCGTTGATAACGAACGTGCCCCGCTCTGTCATGGCGGGCAAATCGCCGAGGTAAACCTGCTGCTCTACGGCCTCTTCCGCTTCATCGTCGTCATCGTCGTCCTGGGCGGAAAGACGAAACTTCGCCTTCAGCGGCACCGAGAAGCTTAGCCCCTGAGCGATGCATTCCTCAATGGAATGCTTGGGCGCATCCAGAAAGTACTCGATGAACTCGAGCAGATAGCGCTCGCGGCTGTCCGATATGGGAAAATGGTCGTGAAATACGGCCTGAAGTCCCACCGGACGTCTCTCCTCCGGCTGCGTATCCGCCTGGAGAAAGTCGTTATAGGATTTTAGCTGAACATCAAGAAAATCGGGATAATCGATTACAGGACGCGTCTTGGCATAGGTAGTGCGCCCTGAAATCTGGCCGTTCTGCGATGACATAGACGGAATCACACAGGTTGTTGAAACACAGCAGCGGAGGCACGCGCGCGGTCGGCGGCGTGCATGCCGGCCTGCCTACTTTATCTCCACTTCCGCCCCCACGCCTTCCAGGCGTGTGCGGAGTTCCTCGGCCTCTTCCTTGGAGACCGCTTCCTTGACCTCCTTCGGAACGCCGTCCACCAGCGCTTTCGCGTCCTTCAGCCCGAGCCCCGTTATGGCCCGCACCTCCTTGATGACCGCGATCTTCTGGCTTCCAAAGCCCTTGAGGATTACCGTGAACTCGGTCTGCTCTTCCTCCTCTTGGGCCGCTTCGCCCGCGCCGCCCGCCGGCACGGCTGCCACGGCCGCGGCCGCCGGCCGAATACCGTAGTCCGCTTCCAGAACCTGGGCCAGTTCGCTGGCCTCCTTGATGGTCAGGGAAACGAGTTGCTCCGCAAGTTCCTTTACGTTTGCCATAGTGATGTTGTCCTCCGGCGACGGTCTTCGCCCCGCGCGGGGCTGCGCCGCACTTTAAGGTTGGTGATAGGATGTACTATTCGTGCATGGCCACCAGCATGGAGGCCAAAGTTCCGCCCGGACTCTGCACAGCACCGACCACGTTGCTGATCGGTGACAGGAGGAGTCCGATGATATCACCCAGCAATTCATCCCGGGACTTGAGCGAAGCCAGGGTGTCAATCTCCTCGCCGGAGTACACGGCACCGTCCACAAACGCGGCCTTCAGCGCGAGCGGAGAATTGCGATTGGCCCTTACGTACTCCTTGATCACACGGGCGGCTGAGGCCGGTTCAACGCTGAAGGCGGCCGCCGTCGGCCCGTGAAGGTATTCGAACAGGCTGTCGTAACCGCCGGCCTGCTCCATGGCCCGTCTCAGGAGCGTGTTCTTTACCACGCGGTAGCGCACTCCCGAGGCGCGAAAACGGCCACGCAGGTCCTCCACCTGGTCGACCTTGAGTCCCTTGTAATCGGTAAGGTACACCGCCGCCGCCTGGTCCAACTGCTCGGCAACTTCGGCGACTTGGGAAGCTTTCTCCGCTTTCGTCAACGGCATGTCTCTAGCGCGCAATGTTGAGAACCTCGGCACGGGATATCTCGATCGCGGGCCCCATCGTGGTAGAGAGCGTGATGGAGCGCACGTAAGTGCCCTTGGCCGAGGCCGGCCTGAGGCGCAATACTTCCAGCAAGAAGGCCCGGGCATTGTCCCGAAGCTGCGACGATGTGAACGAGACGCGGCCGATTCCCGTGTGGAGGTTTCCCTGCTTGTCCACGCGGAAATCAATCTTGCCCGCCTTGACCTGGCGAACCGCTTCGCTTACGTCCATGGTCACCGTGCCGCTCTTGGGATTGGGCATGAGCCCGCGCGGTCCAAGAATGCGGCCCAGCCGCCCTACCTTGGCCATCACGTCCGGCGTTGCCACCACGACGTCAATGTCCGTCCAGCCCTCCTGGATGCGCTGGATATAGTCGTCGAGTCCTACGTGGTCGGCGCCGGCGGCAACCGCTTCCTGCTGCTTGGCCTCATTGGCCAATACGAGCACGCGTACCTGCCTGCCCGTGCCGTGCGGCAGCGCTACGCTGCCCCGCACCATCTGATCAGCGTGGCGCGGGTCGACGCCCAGCCTGAGATCCATGTCAACGGATTCATCGAACTTGGCAAGTCCCACGGACTTGACCGCGTCGGTCGCCTCCTCCAGCGTATAGGGACCGGGTCCGAGCTCCCGGAGCGCCTGCTTCGCACGGTCGTAACGCTTGCCTTTCCCTGGCATGGCTGTATGCTGTTAGCTTGGGCGGCCCTCCACACGAATGCCCATGGAGCGGGCCGTTCCGGCAATCATGCTGGCAGCGCGATCCAGGTCGAAGGCATTGAGGTCATTCATTTTCTGCTGGGCTATGTCCCGGCAGGCATTCCACGATACGGTGCCCACGCGCTCCCTCAGGGAGTCCCTGGCTCCGCTCTCGATGTCGGCCGCCTTCAAGAGCAGCACGGCTGCCGGAGGACTCTTTACAACAAAGCTGAAGGTCTTGTCCGCGTAGACGGAAATGACCACCGGCAGCACCAGTCCCTGCCGATCCTGCGTGGCAGCATTGAACTGCTTGCAGAATTCCATGATGTTGACTCCGTGCTGTCCCAGGGCGGGACCAATGGGAGGAGCCGGATTTGCCTGGCCGGCCTTGATTTGCAGCTTGATCAGGCTATCAACAGGCTTTGCCATGCAGTCGATCTTGGGGTGTGTAAGGCCGAGCCGGAACGTTGCAGTCCTGTGGGATGCGCCAGAAAGCGATTGGTTCCCATCCCCACGGAAAATTACTGCTCCAATTCAATCTGGAGATAATCCAGCTCCAGGGGAGTCTTGCGACCGAATATGGAAACCATTACGCGGACCTTCATCTTGTCCGGGTATACCTCGTCCACAAAGCCTGTGAAGTTGTTGAACGGCCCGTCCACCACTTTGACCGCGTCTCCGCTCGCAAAGGGCATGGCCGGCTTTTCGCCGGAATCGCGGGCATCTTCCACGCGCCCCATGATGCGCGCCACCTCTTCCGGCCGAAGGGGAGTGGCCTGGTCTCGCCCACCCAGGAAACCGATCACGGAGGGCAGGCCGGAGACCACGTGCTGAAGCTCGTTGTCCATCAGGGCCTGTATCAGGATGTAGCCGGGAAAGAACCGCTTTTCGCGCGTACGCTTCTTGCCGCTGCGCATCTCGAATACGGTTTCCGTCGGAATCAGGATATCGGTCAGCCGGCTCTCCAGATGAAGCCGCTCAATCTCGCTTTCGAGAAACTTCTTGACCTTCTTCTCGTGCCCGGAAAACGTCCTGAGCACGTACCACCTGGCGTCGGTGTTGCTTTCCATAACCCGCTACCCCGGATAAATGATATCCAGTATGAAACTAATTACCCGGTCCGCCCCGAAAATGAACAGCGCCAGTGCCACGCTTGCCAGAAGCGTAACAACGGTGTTGTTGACAAGCTCCTTCCGCTTGGGCCAGGTAACCTTGCGCATCTCCGTGGTCACGTCACTGAGATAGCCGCTGATCTTGGCTGTAATCTTCGTCATTGTCCGTCTTTCGTCAGAATATGGCGGAGAGCCTGGAATTGGCACGGGCGGTAGGACTTGAACCCACAACCTGCGGTTTTGGAGACCGCCGCTCTGCCAGTTGAGCTACGCCCGTTCTTCGGCTGTCAATCCAGAATATTGGCCACGACGCCGGCTCCAACGGTTCGGCCGCCCTCGCGGATGGCAAAGCGCAGGCCCTGCTCCATCGCCACCGGCTGGATCAGCCGCACCCGGAACTGCGTGTTGTCCCCCGGCATGACCATCTCCACGTTCTCCGGAAGCTCGATGTCCCCCGTCACGTCCGTCGTCCGAAAATAAAACTGCGGCCGGTACCCCTTGAAAAACGGCGTGTGACGGCCTCCCTCCTCCTTGCTCAGCACGTACACCTCGCACTCGAACTCCCGGTGCGGCGTGATCGAATCCGGATGCACGATCACCTGCCCCCGCTCCACGCCGTCCTTCGCCACGCCCCGAAGCAACAGCCCCACGTTGTCGCCCGCCTGGCCCTCGTCCAGAATCTTGCGAAACATCTCCACGCCCGTTACCGTCGTGCTCGTCTTCTCCTCGCGAATACCCACGATCTCCACCTTCTCCCCCGTGCGCACCATACCGCGCTCCACGCGACCCGTGGCCACCGTGCCCCGACCCGTGATCGAAAACACATCCTCCACCGGCATCAAGAACGGCTTGTCCCGCTCACGCTCCGGCGTCGGCACGTACGAATCCACCGCCGACATCAACTCCATCAGCTTCTCCTCCCACTCCGGCTCGCTGTTCAGCGCGCCCAGGGCCGAGCCCATCACCACCGGTATGTCGTCCCCCGGAAACTCGTACTGCTCCAGAAGCTCACGCACCTCCATCTCCACCAGCTCCAGAAGCTCCTCGTCATCGACCAGGTCCACCTTGTTCATGAACACCACGATGTAGGGCACACCCACCTGGCGCGCCAACAGGATGTGCTCCCGCGTCTGCGGCATCGGACCGTCCGATGCATCCACCACCAGAATCGCCCCGTCCATCTGCGCCGCACCCGTAACCATGTTCTTGACGTAGTCCGCGTGCCCCGGACAGTCCACATGCGCGTAATGCCGCTCGGCCGTCTCGTACTCCACGTGCGCCGTCGCGATCGTAATGCCGCGCTCACGCTCCTCCGGAGCATTGTCTATCGAATCAAACGAGCGAATCTCCGTGCCCCCAAAACGCTCGTTCAGCACCTTCGTGATCGCCGCCGTCAACGTCGTCTTGCCGTGATCCACATGACCGATCGTCCCCACGTTCACGTGAGGCTTCGTACGCTGAAAATGCTGTTTTGCCATGTCCTAAGCTCGCTTATTGTACAAGAATGTTCTGGAGCCGCCTCTCGGGATCGAACCGAGGACCCCTTCCTTACCATGGAAGTGCTCTACCCCTGAGCTAAGGCGGCAGGATCGAAACCCTATGTGCGGCTCCGGAGAACCGGCATCAAAGGAGCGGGAGACGAGATTCGAACTCGCGACCCTCAGCTTGGAAGGCTGATGCTCTACCAACTGAGCTACTCCCGCATCGCCCGGATGCTTGGGGCAAGTGTTCCAGTTCGTATGGGTGGGCAGGGAAGGATTCGAACCTCCGAAGGCTTAGCCAGCAGATTTACAGTCTGCCCCCGTTGACCGCTTGGGTACCTGCCCGTCATCGCAGCATGGTTATATGGGCCATCAGGGGTGCAGTGCCAACAGGGCCAGCGAATTTAACGTGAAGAGCTGGCGAAGGGACTCGAACCCCCAACCTGCTGATTACAAATCAGCTGCTCTACCGGTTGAGCTACGCCAGCACAGTAGCATCAGCTAAAGTATAGCCTTAAAGTATACGACACATTATGATATTATGTCAAGGCTCGCCGCGGCTTCTGCGATGGCGGCGCCAGATCTGCAGCACGAAATAGCCCAGCACGAAGGCCATCACCACCAGACCGTACCTGGCAAGGTAGCCCGAGACTTCTTCCCACCGGTCTCCGACGAGGTAGCCCGCTGCCACGAGCAGCGCCGCCCATGCAAGCGCACCCACAAAGCTAAGCGTCGCAGTCCGGCGCCTCGGCATGGCGCCCATGCCCGCTACCAGCGCAATCACGGACCGGATGCCGCTGAAGAGGCGATTGGTTACCACGAGCCACGATCCCCAGCGGGTAATCCATCGCCGGCCCCGCTCGATGTCATCCGCGGAAAAGAAGAGCACGGAACGCCGGCCTTCGGCCATATCTCCCAGCCGGCTGCCCAGCCAGTACACGGTCATGAATCCGCACGCGCCGCTTGTGGCGCCAAGCAGCACCACCAGGGGCCCGCTCACAAGTCCGAGCCCGGCCATGGCGCCGGCAAACACCACAACGGCGTCCCCCGGTACCGGCGGCAGCAGGTATTCCAGAAACGATATCAGGGCCACGACCAGATACACGGCAACCGGCGGCAACTCGGCCAGGCGCGTGACCATTTCGCTCACCTGGACTTCCATCACCCAACCTCCTCCAATAGGCACACGGCCCAGGCCGCAACGCCTTGGCGCCGACCTACGAAGCCCAAGCCTTCGCTCGTGGTCGCCTTGACCGAGACCCGGTCCACGTCGATTCCCAGCAGCGTTGCAATCGAAAGCCGCATGTCGTCAATCAGAGGGCGCAGCCGCGGGCGCTCCAGTGCAATGGTTACGTCAAGGTTGCTGACCCTGAACCCCTTCCTGGCAACCATGCCCGAAACGGCGCGCAGCAAGCTGCGGCTGTCCGCCCCGCGCCAGGTTCCGTCCGTGTCGGGAAAATGCGATCCGATGTCTCCGAGCGCGGCGGCACCCAGCATCGCATCGCAAACGGCGTGCAGCAGCACGTCCGCATCGGAATGTCCCTCAAGACCCAGCTTGTGCGGCACGCGGACGCCACCCAGCATAAGCGGCCGATCCGGCACAAGGCGATGCACGTCGTATCCCAATCCTATGCGCATGGATGTTCCTCCTGCCATTTCGGCCAGAGCGCCCGTGCCAGCTCCCAGTCCTCCGGCGTAGTGATCTTGAAATTCCAGGCGCTTCCCCGCACGATGTGCACGGCGTGCCCCATATTCACCACCGGCTCGACTTCGTCGGTAGTCTCGCCGCCCGCTTCAAGAGCGGCTTCCAGGAGGGGCCTCCTGAAGCCCTGAGGCGTTTGCATCCGGAACAGGTCCTCTCTGGAGACAGCACGCGCAAAGCAGCCGCTGTTGCCATACCGAACCGTATCGGCAACCGGCAACGCGAGAGCCGCGGCGCCGAACCTGCGCGCTGCGGCAATGACGCTCGAAACAAGCGCCGGCTCCACAAACGGTCGCACGGCATCGTGCACCAGGATGAGGTCGGCATCCGTGCCTGCAAGGGCTTTGGCCACCGAGATGCTGCGCGTGGCACCTCCCTTGACGACGGCCCGGAGCTTATGGAGCCCGTCCCGGAACGGAATAGCGGTGGCGGACGCCGGCAGAGCCACGCAGTAATGATCAATCTCGGCGTGGCGCTCGAGCATGCGCAGCGTCTGCACCAGAAGCGGGGCATCGCCCAGCATCCTGAACTGTTTCCTGTCTCCTCCGAGACGTCTGCCACGCCCTGCAGCCGGCACAACGGCGGCCACGCGCCCACACCTTGCCATGGACGACCTCAGACGATGAGCATTGCGTCTCCGAATGAAAAGAGGCGATACCCCTCCTTCATCGCCTCCCTGTAGGCGTGCTTCACAAAATCATATCCGGCAAATGCCGACACCAGCATCAGCAGCGTACTCTTGGGCCGGTGAAAATTGGTGATAAGCCGCTCTGTGATCCTGAACTCGTAGGGCGGATAGATGAACTTGTCCGTCCAGCCGCTGCGGCCCTTCAGCATATTGTCCACCGACAGGCTCGTTTCGATGGCCCGCACAACCGTCGTGCCGAGTGCTGTAACCGAGCATTCCGGTGATCTCAGGGCCCCGTTGACCGCATCGGCCGTGTATTCCGAAATGGCATAGCTTTCGGAGTCCATGCGATGCTTGGTCAAATCCTCCACGTCCACGGGCCGAAACGTTCCCAGACCCACGTGCAGCGTCACCGGAGCGAGGAGGACCCCCTTGTCTGCCAGGCGGTCCCGAAGCTGCGGCGTAAAGTGGAGGCCCGCCGTCGGAGCCGCCACCGCCCCGCGATGCGCAGCAAATATGGTCTGGTACCGGTCGCGATCCTCCGGCTCGGGTAACCGCTTGATATAGGGAGGCAGCGGCGTCTGGCCGATTTCGTCGATCTTGGCATACAGGTCCTGGTTGCTGCCTGCAAACACGAAGCGGATGGTGCGACCGCGCGAGGTCGTGTTGTCTATAACCTCGGCCACGAGTCCGTTTTCAAAGAACAGCTTGTTCCCGATCCTGATCTTGCGGGCCGGATCGACAATCACGTCCCAAAGCCGACTCTCCGGATTTAGCTCGCGGAGCAGGAATACCTCGATGTGGGCTCCGGTTTTTTCCTTTTCTCCGTTTAGCCGCGCCGGAAAGACCTTGGTATTGTTGTACACAAGTACATCCCCTGCGCCGAAGTAATCCACGATTTCGCTGAAACGCCGGTGTTCTATGGTGCCCTCCGCGCGGTTGAGCACCATCAGCCGGGAGGCATCGCGCGGCTCGGCGGGGTATTTCGCGACCAGCGAATCGGGGAACTCGTAACGGAATTCGGACAGTTTCATGCCATGGGCGAATTTGCCTGTACGTTGTGCCAACCGGTCATGTCGGGCTTGAAGGGCCAGTTGCTCCGGACCAGTTGCCAGTCCGGGTATACACGCCTGTGACGAGAATAGTTCGCGGGTGTCGAGCCCTGGCGTAGAGGCTCGCTAATCTATGGGCGGACGTCTGAGGTGGAAGTCCGTCGCCTGCTGAAATGCCCACGCCAGTGCCAGCGCCTGCGCATCCTTGTAGAGACCTCCCACAAAGGTGATGCTTCCCGGCCGCCTCCGACCGGGGCTGTCCTCCACAGCGTGAAATGCGTTGGGAACGCAGACCGCCGGATGCCCTGTCAGGTTCGTTATGCGCAGCGTGGAACCGCCGAAGGTGGGCGAAACAAAGCAGTCCAGGTCACGCATGAGCTCGTGCATGCGCCGCATGAGCAGCGTCCTTGCCCGCGCTGCCTGCACGAACTCGACCGCCGGGACGAAGCGCGAGCGCCGAAATTCGTGCGGCCACGTGTCCGGCCCCTGCCGTACCATCGTATCCACTCCCCGCTCCAGGGTAAGCGAATCGAAAGCAGCAGCCGCTTCCACTCCCAGTGTCAGCAGCATGGCATCGAGCGGCAAGCCATCCGGAAGCGAAATCGGCACAGGCTCGACACCCAGGCCGCGGAGAACCTCCAGCGCCTGCCTGTCCGCATCCCTGTTGGCGTACTCCCTGTCAAAGTCTTCTGCCAGGTAGCCCACGCGCAGCGAGGCCACATCCATGGACGCATCAAACGGAAACGCCGCCGTCGTCGTGGCGGCATCGCGCGGATCCCGCCCCCGGATCACGTCGAATATGAGCGCGCAATCCAGGGCCGACCGGGCCATGGGGCCCAGCTTGTCCATCGACCATGCCAGCGTCATGGCACCGTGGCGGCTTACCAGGCCGAATGTAGGCCGGTGCCCCGTCACGCCGCAGCGTGTGGAAGGAGACACGATGGATCCCAGCGTTTCGGAGCCAATGGCAAAGCCCACGAGGCCCGCTGCCACGGCCGCACCCGGTCCGGCCGACGACCCGCTGGAGCCTTCGTCCGGATTCCACGGATTGCGTGTCTTGCCGCCAAACCAGACGTCGCCCCAGGCCAGCGCTCCCAGGGTCAGCTTGGCAACCAGCACGGCGCCTGCCGCACGCAGGCGTTCTACGACAGCCGCGTCCTCCTCAATTACCTGGTCACGGTACGGCTCGGCGCCCCAGGTGGTGGGATATCCCCTGACCGACAGCAGGTCCTTCGCCCCGTAGGGCACGCCGTGCAGCGGTCCGCGCCAGATTCCGGCATCCAGCTCTACGTCCGCCCCGGCCGCCTCCTCTAGCGCGGTTTCCCCGGTGAACGTGACCACAGCCTGCAGCAGCGCATCATGCTGCCGCAGTCTGGACAAGTACAATTCCGTCAGCTCGACCGACGTAACCTGCCGCGACCTGAGCAGCTGGGCCAGTTCCGCCACGCTCATGAATGCCAGGGACTCCCGATCCGGCGGACGCTGGAGTGCGACGGGCTCGAAGCGCAGCGCACCCCGCTCGGCGGGACGTGGCGCGTCACCGAGGCGCGGATCAAATACCAGCGACGGCGCGACGCTGTTGGGAAGCTCCAGACTGCGCAACTCTGCGTAGTCTTCAACCTGCCCGTTGAGGTCATCTACCAGCTGCTCCCGTTCCTCGTCGGTAAAGGAAAGGCCGGCAATCTCCTCCGCGCAGGCAATGGTCTCCGTGGTGACCGGCCTGCCCTGCCGAAGCAGAGCGTAAAGCGCCCCCGGAAGCATCGTCCCCGCAAGCGCATGCGAGGCGCACGTGGACAAAAACCTGCGGCGATCGAGCATGGATGGTTGGCTGCGCCCGGGACTATTCTGTGGATTCCACGACAAGTCCCCGGATGCCAATCTCGACTATGGGCGTGTCATCTTCAAACGGGATCCAGAAAAGCCCGTCTCGGTCGCCCGTCCTGGCTTCACCCGGGCCCAAGCGCCCTTCGGCGAACCCCGTCTTTTCCGCTTCCTCACTCCGAAAGACCGCCGAGAAACGGTACGAAACGGCAAAGTCATTCGTATTGCGAAGGAATATGACCACGCCGTTTCTTACGCCGTCGGCCTTTTGATGCAGCACGTACTTGACCGAAAGGCCGTCCTTTTCCACTATGGGCTTGAAGGCCCATTCTACGGCAACCTCCTGTGCCGCTGCCCCGCGGCCGTGTCCCGCGACAACCCCCGCTGCTATCCACAGGAAGAGAATCAGGCAGCTACGCGTGCGCGTGAGCCAGCACCCCGCGGGCCGTTTCCACAATCCTGTCCACCGTGAATCCGAACTGCGAGAATAACACGTTGCCCGGCGCTGACGCCCCGAAGCGGTCGATGCCGACAATGACGCCCCCGGATCCTGCATAGCGCTCCCATCCCAGCGTGGTACCTGCCTCAACCACCACGCGGCGCGTGATGTGTGGTGGCAAGACGCGGTCCTGATAGGAAGCAGGCTGGGCCGCAAAGAGTTCCCAGGAAGGCATGCTTACAGCGCGAACCTGCACGGCGTCTTCCTCGCGCAGTATCTCTGCGGCCTCTACCGCCAGGTGGACTTCACTGCCGGAAGCGATCAAAATGATATCAGCCGATCCCGCTGCGCCGCTTACCACGTAGGCACCGCGCGTCAGGCCTTGGGCCTGACGGGCCGTGCACACGGTCGGCACCTTCTGCCTCGTGAGTACCAGCGCGGTGGGACCCTCGCGGCGCATGAGGGCTGCGCGCCAGGCATATACGGTCTCGTTTGCGTCAGCAGGCCGTATGAGTACCAGGTTCGGAATGGCGCGAAGCGCCATCAGGTGCTCAACAGGCTGGTGCGTCGGGCCGTCTTCGCCCACTCCAATGGAGTCGTGGGTGAACACGTACACCACGGGCTGGTGCATCAGGGCGCTCAGCCTGAGCGCCGGTCTCAGATAGTCACTGAAGACCAGAAAAGTGCCGCAGTAGGGGCGAATGCCGCCGTGCAGGGCCAGGCCGTTGCAGATCGCTGCCATGGCGTGTTCCCGGACTCCAAACCTCAGGTACCGTCCGTGCGGAGTGTCCTTCTGGAAATCGACCTGGGAGGCGCCACGCGTCTTGTTCGAGCCCGTCAGGTCCGCTGATCCTCCCACCAGGTTTCCCGTGGCCTGAACCAGGGGGCCCACGACCTTGCCGCTTGCGGCCCTGGTAGCCATCGACAGTCCGGTTTCAAAGGACGGCAGCAAATCCTGCCAGTTCTCAGGCAGTTCTCCGCGCAGCCAGGAAGCCAGCGTGGCCGCTTCGTCCGGGTATGCCGCCTGGTAGCGCTCAAATGCCAGGTTCCATTGCTGCTGCCGGCGGCCTCCACGGCCGGCAGCGTCCATAGCACAGCGGACCTCATCGGGTACGTGGAACGACCGGTCTTCGGGCCAGTCCAGATTGCGCTTGGCCGCCCGCAATTCCTCCTCGCCGAGCGGGGCCCCGTGCACACTCTCGGAGCCCGCCTTGACCGGGCAGCCAAAGCCGATGATGGTCCGCACGCGGATCAGCGACGGCTGGCGGGGCTTCTCCAGGGCCTTCGCAATGGCAGCTTCCACGCCTTCCGGGTCATTGCCGTCTTCGACGCTTGAAACGTGCCAGCCGTACGCCCTGAAGCGGGCTTCCACGTCGTCGCTTACCGTCAGCGCGGTGCTGCCGTCAATGGTAATCCGGTTGTCGTCCCAGAGACAGAGCAGCTTGCCCAGAGCCAGATGCCCGGCCAGAGACGCTGCCTCGTGGGAGATGCCTTCCATCATGTCACCGTCCGAGAGGACGGCAAAGGTCCGGTGGTCAACGATTGCATGGCCCGGCCTGTTGAACGTATCCGCCAGGATGCTCTCTGCCAGGGCCATGCCCACGGCATTGGCAAAGCCCTGTCCAAGCGGGCCGGTCGTCGTCTCCACGCCCGGCGTCAGGCCGGATTCGGGGTGACCCGGCGTCCTGCTGCCCCACTGCCGAAACGACTCGAGCTCCTCCAGCGGGAGGTCATACCCCGTAAGGTGCAGCAGCGCATACAACAGCATGGAGCCGTGCCCGGCAGAGAGCACGAACCTGTCCCGGTTGGCCCAGCCGGGATCGCCGGGATTGTGCCGCAGGAACCGCGTCCACAGGACGTACGCCATGGACGCCGCTCCCATCGGCATGCCCGGATGCCCGCTGAGTGCTTTCTGAACACTGTCGGCGGCCAGAAATCGAATGGTATTGATACAGGCGGTATCCAGCCTGTCGCCGGCCGGCGCCGCGCCATCCGCTCCTGTTCTGCTACTCATTTGGCCCAGGCTGATTTGCCGCGGCCACCGCCCGTTCGACAAAATGATTCAGGCATCCGGGCATGCCGATGGGAGCGGCGTCCATGGCGTACGTCCTGTGGACGCGGTTCCTGCGGCACAATCCCGG
>CAZXEU010000197.1:0-3915 GCA_964639665.1 uncultured Rhodothermaceae bacterium
CCATGCATATCAGCCTTCCGGATCCACGCAATGACGACCTGCTTGTTTATGTGGGCGGAGAGTTACTTCCGCGCACAGAGGCCAAGGTCTCCGTTTTCGACAGCGTGGTTCAGGGCGGTGATGCCGTCTGGGAAGGCATCCGCGTCTACGACGGCCGCGTCTTTGAACTGGACTCGCATCTGGATCGCCTTCTTGACTCGGCGCGCGCCATGGCATTTGCGGACGTACCAAGCCGTGATGCCATCAAGGCGGCGCTCTTCGAGACGCTCAAGGCCAACGGCATGCGGGACGAAACTCACGTGCGGCTAACACTGACGCGCGGCCGCAAGACGACCTCCGGCATGGACCCGCGCCTGAACAAGTTCGGCTCCACGCTCATAGTCCTGGCCGAGTGGAAGAAACCCGTCTACGCGGAGTCAGGCATCCGGCTCATCACTTCCTCGGTCCGAAGGAATACACCCCAGTGCCTGGACTCGAAAATCCACCACAACAATCTCATCAACAACATCCTGGCAAAGATCCAGGCCAACGTTTCCGGAGTGGATGACGCCATCATGCTCGACACGCACGGGTTTGTCTCCGAGACCAACGCCACCAACATCTTCATCGTCAAGCGCGGAAGGCTGCTGACACCGCATGCAGACAGCTGCCTGCCAGGAATTACGCGAGCCAAGGTTATAGACCTGGCACGCGAGCTTGCCATTCCTGCGCTGGAGCGAAACATATCGATTACCGAAGTGCACGCGGCTGACGAAGTGTTCACGACGGGAACCATGGGCGAACTGTCGCCGGTGCTTGAGGTAGACGGCCGCCGCATCGGAAGCGGCGCAGCCGGACCCGTTACACTGCGGCTGCGAGAGGCCTACTGGAACAGAACACGCAGCGAAGGCGAGCCGCTTCCCTTCCAGGGGGCCTAGGGAATGCCCAACATCTTGTGCGTCTGGAGGCTGAGCCTCCAGGGCGGATGCTCCAGGCAATAACGCATCGCGGTGCGCGTATTCGCTTCCCGGTCCGGCCCGTCCATCGGCTGCAGGAAGAAATGGGTAAACTGGAGGTGCTCGAAACGCTCGGGCCCGAAGTCAGCCTGTGGATATACCAGCTTCAGCTCGTCTCCCCGCGTTTGCACGAGCGGCGCGCCGGCTTTCGGGCTGACGCAGATCCAGTCAAGACCGGAAGGTGCCTCCAGCGTGCCATTGGTCTCTACGGCGATTTCGAATCGCCTTGCGTGCAGCGCCTCCACGAGCACATGGTCAAGTTGCAGTAGCGGCTCACCCCCCGTGCATACGACCAAGCGGCCGCTTCCTGCCCTTGGCCAGGCGCGAGCCACGCCTTCGGCCAGCGCTTCGGCGGATACGAATTTTCCGCCCCCCGGCCCGTCCGTACCCACAAATTCCGTGTCGCAGAACCGGCAGACGGCTGTGCTTCGGTCACGTTCGTGGCCGCTCCAAAGGTTGCAGCCCGCGAAGCGCAGGAAGACGGCAGGTCGTCCTGTCTGGGCCCCCTCGCCCTGCAACGTGTAATAGATTTCCTTGACGGCGTAGGACATGGCCGCAGATTTTCAGGTTCGCTCAAGGAGAGCGACTGTGAGTCGGCTTACCGCGGTTAGGCGGCCTGCATCGTCCCGGATATCGATGGCCCATACGTGTATTAGCCCACCCATATGAATGGGACGCGCGGTCCCGGTCACTGTGCCCCGGTAGACGGAACGGATATGGTTCGCGTTGACTTCGATGCCCACGCAGACAAACCGCTCCGGATCCAGGCACAGCATGGCGGCCGTGCTGCCGAGCGTCTCAGCAAGCACGACGTTGGCGCCGCCGTGCAACAGTCCGCGCGGCTGCACGGTCCGGTGATCTACCGGCATGGTGCCGCGCAGGTAATCGTCCCCCACCTCGGTATACCGGATGTCGAGATGCTCCAGCATGCTGTCGGTTGCCCGTCTGTTTAGATCTTCCGGGGAAAGCTTCTGCTTCCAGATAGATGCCATGTTTGATACAGGTCTAGTATACTACGGCGAGGTTGGGCCTACGCGGCGCCAGTAGCGTGCAAGGCCGCGCCAGCTCCCTGCAGGCTGCCCCATGATTGTATAGGGAATCCGGGCATCGCCCGAGACCGCACGCCGCATAGCAGCCATTTCGCGTGCATGAAAGTCCCGTTCCGCTGCCGGTTCATCTTCTCCCAGCGAGTCGCGAACAGCCTGCGCCCAAGCGCCGAGCCGTGCGGTCATCTCGTCCAGGTGCCAGTCAACGTCCGTGACCGGGCCGAAGTGCGTAAGAAAGAGCCGCTCGCAGGACCAGCCGCGGAGCACGGCCAGACTGTCTTGCCAGAGATCCAGGTCTACGTCAGGAGGCGGCGCAACGGGTACGATAAACGGCGCGCCCAGTACGCGCATGCCCGCCGCATCTCCGGCAAGCGCCGTACCTGAACCCTCGTCAAGATAGCATACATGATGGCTGGCATGCCCCGGCGTGTATGCGACCCGGACACGCCTTCCGCCGATTTCCAGATTCTCGCCGCCACGGAGCGCGATTACGTTTGGCTCCGGTACAGCGAGAAACGTACCCCACGTCGCCTCCATTCTGTCACCGTATATCCGGCGGGCGCTGGCCAGCAAGCGGTCAGGACGGATCATGTGCCGGGCACCGATCTCGTGCACGTACACCTTCAGGTGCGGATACCTGGCAACTAGGCTACCCGTGGCTCCGGCGTGATCCAGATGTATATGCGTCAGGAGCAATCCGTGCACATTCTGGAATCCGCCGGCAAGCCCGGCTTCCAGGGTCTTCATGGTAATGGCCGGGCCCGGGTCCACCAGGAGGGCACCTGCCTTTGTTTCCAGCACTGCACAGGCTACCAGGTGCGCCACGTCCCTGTAGCGTACATCGATATACCAGCCGTTTTCAGCGAATGGAACCATAGAACGATCTGTTGCCAGAAACTACTGCTCCGAGCAAGTGAATTCACGGTCGAAAGCATAGGCCGTGAATGGATCAATTACACGCCCCGGGCAGTGCTGGCCGAAGAGCAATGCTACGTTCCTGCCAGGAACCGGCTCCGCCTGTTGCTTACGAGATGCGTCGCCATGGCCACCCGAAGCCGAGATGACTGGATTCGAGCTCTACGCTGCCGCATGAACTCAAAGGCATAGCCAGGGCCACTGCGTGCAGGTGTGTCAGATTCTCGGCGGCGGCGATCCGCGTCGAAAATGGCTCGCGGGCCCGTATTGTGCGGCATACCCGTCAGCGACCTTCTGCCAGGGCGGAATTCAATTCGGAACCCGGGCCTTGCCCGCACAGTCGGCCTGCGCCAGGCCTAGCCAAACAGGCTTGGTCCCTGATCTCGTTGCATTTCTTCCCGGATTCATGGACGTATTCGGCTCTCTCCGGTTGCATGTTCATCCTGCGCTACCCATCCTCACCCGTGCAGCAGGCAATGTCCGGACAGACCTCGAGACCTTGTTCTTGCCCCCGGGCTTCCCGGCACACCGTTTGCTCCTTCAGTTTCAAGCCACTTCAAGCCTGAGAATCTGGCTCGGCAAAGTGGGAAAAGCACCGATCGGCACGCACCGGCATATCTCCTCCATCCGTTTCAAGGACGATCCCGCTGTTTTCCGGTGTCATGCGGCCTATGACATGGTACCGTGACGTGTCCATTCTCCGGTACTCCTCTTCGGATACTGCAAATAGCAGGCTATATTCGTCGCCCCCGTAGAGTGCATATTCCACCGGATCATCGCCGAGATAGTCGGCCGCCGCTCGAGTCTCGGGGGCTATCGGAAGATCCCGTGCCCTAAGTCGAGCGCCGCACTTGCTCTGCCTGCACAAGTGGATGGTTTCGGCGAGCGGGCCGTCTGAAATATCGATGAGCGCACCGGGCCGAACGCCCCGGCGCGCCCAGTCCCGCACTACGGCTATC
>CAZXEU010000198.1:0-6167 GCA_964639665.1 uncultured Rhodothermaceae bacterium
GCGTAGAAGCAGGACCTGCGCATCCTTTACCATCTCGCTTGTGGACTGACCGAACAGACCGGCCGGTCCACTCACAAGACGACGTCAAGTCCCGTTAATTTTAATTGTCGTCGCCGTTAATTCTAAATGTCGTCAATCACGGCACGCTACGTGCCCGACGGCCGCCTGTTCATCTCTTTCCGCGATACTGCGCACGAAACGCCGACACAAGGAGACTGGGTAGGATGGGTTGGTACGTACGAAGATCTCGTACGCGGCACAGAAGGCGAGTACCGTGTCCGCGTCATGGACAACAAGCATGGGTGGGACAGTACGTACCCAGCCGTGGAAATCCTTCGTGACGGCACAATAGTCACAACGACATACGGCCACTGGAACGAGGGAGCAGAGCCTTACATTGTCTCCGTCCGGTTCACGTTGGCGGAATTAGATGCGAAGGCGGCCGCCCTGTAGCGGGCAAACCATCGTCAGGTTTAGGCGTCGCACTGCGAATGATAAGCGCGCAGATACTGCATAGTCGCCTGGCGTAGTATCCGCAGCGCCGGACGCAAGGGACCTCGGTAGGCGCACCAGCTCCGGCATTCACGGTGGGGTGGAGACGCTAGCCCTGACCCGGTCCGGTAAGCTTGATATCAGCCAGGCAAGTCGGCCTTGATTTGCTTTGGCCAGCGCCTTCGCATTCGTGTACCTGGTGCCGGAGGGTGTGCAGAAATTCTGTCGGGCGGGCCGCTACGTTTTCGCGCTACCGATTCCGCGAGGTACCTGGCTACCCTGAATATCTTCGGTTCAACTACCTGGAATCCGGACCTAGCTCCGAATGCGCCCCGTACACGTCCCAAGTCCCTGCGCAAGACCAAGCCGTGCTAGTAGATCAAGCCTCCGGCATCTCCTAATTGCCGGGTCCCAACTTCGTCGTGATCAGCACCACCCCATTGGCGCCCCGAGCACCGTAAAGAGCCTTCGAATCTGCGTCCTTCAGTACCTCGATCTTGAGGATATCGTGTGGATTCATGAAGACACCCCGTTCCATGTGCAAGATGGGCATCCCGTCAATTACAAACAAAGGCTCGTTACCTCCTAGGATGGAGGACGGCCCTCGCATGACAACCGACAACGTTCCATCAGCCCGTCGCAATACAGTGACTCCGGCAATCTGGCCATGAAGGAGCCCCTCCGTTATGGCAAATGGCTGACGCTTTGCCTCGTCTCCTTCCACGGTAGCAGCCCATCCGACTTCTTCCCCCGCAGCCGTAGCAATCGCCCCGGAATTGCGAAGCTCTCTGGCGGTTTCTTCGTCGATCGCGGAGGTCGTCGCTTCTCCAATTGACGCAGAATTCCTGGTCCCGGCACATCCTGCTATCCACAGAATGGAAAGCACGAACATGATCCCGATAAGACCTGCACTCGAGTTCCGTTTCATTTGCCTATCCCCATTCCGTGGTTGCCACAGTGCTGCTCATACTAGCGGATCGACGCCCGCTACGTTCCCGTCTACTTTCCAAGCACGGCCATTCGAGTGCAGCATTCTCGCCTCCAGCCGAGGGAGATCTTTCAATCTCAGCTTTGGGGCTCCCTTTAGCCTGACAGTCTGACGGCGTTTGTGTAGTAGAACCGGCACTCCTAACTCACAGCCTGGTGAGCATGATGTTCCTGAATTCGACCCGCATCGGCGGCCCAGCGTGAAGCTGAAGAGCGATCAGGCCCGAGAACGACCGGCCAACGGGATCATTGTCCATCGCTTCGGCAGTCACATGGCCGTTGACCCTGTGGACAAGATGATTCCCTTCGGCCGTGATCTCGAACGAATTCCACTCACCTGCCTCGATGTGAGAAGCTAGCTCGTCAGGGTCACCTACGGCCCCAACCTCCCGGGGCATCCCGTCGTCGTCCACGACAACATTCTGTCCGCGTCGCGCAATGAAACCGCGCCCTCCCTCTTCGTAAAGCATGCCGGTAAACCGGTTGGCTTCGTCCAAATCGGCTTGATAACCTCCTACCCGCCAGCCTTCCAACACCTTGCTCCGGTATTGTATGCCGGAGTTGTGGTTGGTCAGCTTGAATTCGAGAGAGAGCCGAAAATCCTCAACGGTACCTCCGGACCAAATTAGAAAGGTATTGCCATGGGTCGGCGACTCCTCGGATGTCTCACCAACTATCGCCCCATTCTCCACACGCCAGAACAAAGGATCTCCATTCCACCCTGTCAGGTCCTGACCATTGAACAAGGCCTCGGTTTGCGAGCTACCGCCCCTTACCCCATCGACCGCTTGCTCGCTGCTGGAGCACTGGACGAACGCCAGCATGAGCAAGCCCGAGATGAGCGGGGTCACATGTAGCTTGCCTGTCATCTCGCCAAGTGTCGCGTGTATCCAACACCGGCTGACGCGGCCGGCAAGAACCACCACGAAATGCAGCAACCACCTGCGGTTGCTCCCGCCTTGTTGCCCATCGGTAAACCCTACCGCCAACCGGGGTTCTGAGTGTAATTGCCCAGTACAACCTCCACAGGATCAATCGGATACAGCAGCTTGAAGTCCTCGATGACGTAGTAGGTATTGTCTACCTTCGGGTCCCGCTGCCTGAATTCCTCACCGTGCCTGCGCATCGCATTGATGGCCACATCACTGCCGAAGCGCAGTAGATCAAGCCAATTGTGGGCTTCCCCAAACAGCTCCACGCTGCGCTCGTGCAGCACCGCATCACCGAGCGGACTCCCCGTCACGCTGCCTGAATAGTTGGCTAGGTCGACACCGGGAAGCCCAGCCCGTTCGCGAACCCTGTTCAGGTAGGCTATGGCCTGTCCCTGGTTGCCCTGCCGCCAGTGGGCTTCGGCCGCCGACAACAGTACATCGGCAAACCGGAAAACCACGATGTTGGTGTTGTACCCGGTTACATTACTGGCATACTCCGGAAAATAGAATTTATTCAGGATCGGCAGTGAGTCGCCAAAGGCAATCTCGGCAAAGTCGCTGTTCCCTTCTTGTACCCACCAGGCGATGGACTCGTCCTTGCGCATGTCGCCCTCTTCATAGCTTCGTATGAAGTCGGGAGTGGGCAGGAATACGCCCCTCGGGTTTATGCTCGGAGGCGCCAAACCGCTTGAATTGAACGGTATGACATCTGCCAGAAGCTGATTCTGTGACGGCTGTCCCGGGATAGTGGGATTGTACTGAATCTCCAGGATGGACTCGGCATTGTTCTTGTTGCCTGGACTAAAGATGTCCCGGTAACCTGAAAGAAGCTGATATTGGCCGCTGGCATCGATCGCCTCGAATTCACGCAGCGCGCTGGCATAATCTCCCGTCAGGAGATATGTCCGGCCCAAGAGCATCCTAGCTGCACCCTGAGTGACACGACCCACATCTCTCCCTGAGTAACTGGCTGGCAGTCTCCCGACGGCATCCTGCAAATCGGCTATCACCTGGTTATACACTTCCGCCACCGGTCGCCTCCCATCCTCGGGCACCGCCTGAGCCGGGGTTCTTACCTCTTCCAGAATGAGCGGCATTTCGCCGTAGAACTGTGCTCCTGCCCAATAGGCGAACGCCCGCAATACTCGCGCCTCGCCCGTGATTCTGTCCTTCAATTGCGCATCCGGAAACTCGACTTCCTCGATGCGCCCAAGAATGACATTGGTTTCCTTCACTAGTTCGAACAGATTGACCCAAATTCCCGCAGCCTGTCCGTTGTCTACGGTCATGGTCCACTCGTCGAGCTGCGGAATGCCGGCAACCGTGTGGGGCAGGTTTACGTCAAAGTGCCGCGTCAGGTTAGGCCCCCTCAGATCAGCCATATTGCGATAATTGTCGTCACCGACCATCGCCCTCCACTGGCTGTATGCCCCGTTAATGGCCTGCTCGAATTGCCCGGGCGTTTCGTAAAAGTTGGCCGTCGTGGAGAACGACGCGGGATCCGGCTCGAGGAATGTATCACAGGCGGTCCATGATAGCACCACCAGGCACAGGGTCAAGGCGAATCCGAACCTTCTTGTTTCAGGTCTCATCTGTTGCCTCCAAGTCGTCTAGATCGAGTTTAGTGCGATCATACGGCCCGGGAGGACTGCATCCTCCCGGGCCGCGATAGGATTGATCTAAAAGGAAAGATCTATACCTACCGTAAAGCTCCTGGGAATCGGGTAATTGCCAAAATCCAGTCCCGGTTGCGTGTTGGCCGTTTCCATGTCCGTAACGTCCGGGTTTCCATCGTAGGGCGACAAAATGAGTAGGTTGTCACCCGAGATATAGAAACTGGACCCGGCAAGAGGTCCGCCCTGGAAATTGTACCGCACCATCAGGTTTCGCATCCAGAAGAAGCTCGCATCCGAAATCATCAGCGAATGGTTGTTGTCCCGGTACTGCTGCCGACCAAAGGCCCCGCCCAGCGGGCTTGGCGTAAGGCCATCGCCCGGGTCCTGCGGCGAAACGTACATGTTCTGGACGTAATCCGAATCAACGATGAAGAGACCATCGATATTTCGGGCCGTCCTGTAGAACTCGGAGCGCAGATTGTTGCCGCCAAACGCGCCGGTAAAGAGCGCACGTACATCCACGTTGCCAAGCCTCACCGACTGCGTCATTCCGAATGTAAAGTCGGGATAGGCGTCGCCCAGTACTGCAAAGTCTCCTCCGGCACTTTGCATGACCCTCTCCGAAATCACGCCGTCGTTCTGGAGATCCCGGAAGATGATGGTCCCCGGAATCGCACCGGCGTATCCGGTAAGGTTGGCAAGCTGTTGTGCAGAATACACTCCATCAACCAGGTAGCCTACGTACGTGGACATCGGCAGACCCACACGGTGAATGAACTCGGCCGGCCCTTCCCCGCCATAGCGGATGTCATTGCCGCCCGGCAGGGTCGTAACCTCATTGCGGTTGAAAGCCACGTTGAAATCTGTCCGCCACGAGAAATTGTCTCGAGTGATATTGGCGGAGTGCAGCGAGATCTCCAGGCCCTGGTTCCTGATTTCACCCAGGTTCTCTGTTACGGCACTGAAACCGGAGGTTCTTGGCAGCTCGCGTCTTAGCAGCAATTGGTTCGTGTTTCGCTGATACAATTCAAGCGAAAGCCGCAGCCGGTAGTCGTGCAGAGACGCATCGACGCCAAAGTTGAATTCCTCCGTTTTTTCCCAGCCTAGTGCAGCATTCCCCATTGAGCCCAGGATGCGGCCAGCCGCAGTGTTATTGCCAAGTATGTAGTCGCTATCTCCAATTACGCCCAGCGAGGAGTAATTCCCGATCTGGTTATTGCCGGTTTCCCCGTAGGAAAACCTGGCTCTTAGCTCGGGAATCTTCTCCTGCAGACTTCCCATGAAGGATTCGTTGTGCAAGTTCCACGCTATGGCTCCAGAGGGGAACGTACCCCAGCGGTTGTCCGACCCGAATCGGGAAGATCCGTCCGCACGGACCGTGCCCGTAACCACGAATCGATCACGGAAATTGTAATTCACCCGAGCCAGTCCGGACAACAGCGACCAGGATGCCTCTGAAGTCTGGCCCCGGAGATTGGAAGCAACATTGAGCGTACGAATGTCATCGCCCGGGAACGTGCCCGTGAAATTGGACCGCAATACTTCCTCCTGCTGGGCCGTAAAGCCCGCCAGCGCATCCAGCCTGCCAGGGCCGAGCACGGTGGAAAGATTTACGGTCGATTCACTAAGCCAGTTCAGATGGTTATTGGACCTGAAGCGTCCGGTCGGAACCCGCGGAGGCGGCCTGCGCCGACGCCCGATGATCGACGGAATGAACTCTTCGCGCTCACCCGATCCGTAATCGACGTTGAAACTCTGGCGCAGCGACAGCCCCGGAATGATCTCGTAGTTGACGAACGCAGACGTAAGAGCGCGGAGCGACTCCTCGTGATCCACGTCTTCCTGCAACCACAGGATGGGGTTTGCATGGGACCAGACGCCCGGACATACGAATCCCGGAGCCGCGCCAATCTGGGGATTCAGGCTGCCATCGGGAAGGTATACCTCAGCCAACGGACACATCATCCATGGGCCGCCTCCCGGATCGCCGTCGCCGCCACGACCGATTCCCCCTTCATAACCCAGATTTCGAATCGAAAACGTAGGCGCCACGCGGAGTCCAGCCGTAAGGTTCTGGGACAGATTCGCCTCGAGGTTTGCCCGGAGCGACATCCGCGTAAAATCCGTCTCCCGGACCTGG
>CAZXEU010000199.1:0-11872 GCA_964639665.1 uncultured Rhodothermaceae bacterium
ACGCACTGTGGAAAGGGCCCGAAAGAATTCCTTCGGCCTCGAGCTTCGAGGCTCCGCAGCTCGCTGCTCCGCCTCGAAGCTCGGCCTCTCTTAATCCAATTTTAATTGTCGTCGGCCTCAATCTATATTGACGTTGATCAGTTAGATTGGGTTCAACCGGCACAGATTCTTCGACTTGGTGCACGGGAGGCGCTGGACGTCGTGCCCAAACGCTAGGCAAGGACATACAGACCCGACAGTTTTCGCCCCGTAGGACCTAGGCCGGAATGCCAAGCTCCAAGCTGACGACAAGTCCACCCTGAACCCACATTATGGTCGGTTGCTTCGTGGGCAATCAAGCAATAGAAACCTCACGCGAACTGGTCTCGGTTTGCCGTGCTCATTCCGTCATACCGGTTGGCCTTGATCTTGGGGAATGTGAGCTTGTTGACGTGCCAGGGGCGAAACCTGCGCCAGAGGATTGCTGGAGCATTCCAGCTTCCACGGCACGCAATACTCGGGGGTGGTTCGCTCTACGCCCTGACGCGGATGCCGTGCTCGGCGCGATGCGCGTTATTGCCAATCTGATGCCGTATCCGTCCCCCTGACTCCTGAGCGCACGCGGTCCCGGGGTTCCGATCACTAGTTCCAGGAGGGCACGTGCAAGCAAATGCTTGGTCGTGCTAGTCCGCGATCAATTTCCGCGGACCTCCGGGGCGTAAGCAAAAGCGATTGCAGGCTTGGGAGCCGGCAGCGCACTACCAGCCGATGCCGTAATCTTCGCCGTGGTGGCTGGCCCCGCCCCACATGGTGCCGTGTTCCCGGTCAAAATAGATGGCCGTAATTGGGCCCGAGGTCCGCTCGCTGAACGTGAGCCTGTATCCCAGCTCACGGAGGCTTCGGCGCACCCAAGGCGGTGTGTCGTCCTGCAACAGGAGCCGACCCGGCTGCACCTCATGCTGTCCGAAGGACCCGCGCATCTGGAAGCTGTTGATATTGGCTGCCTCAACAGCTTCCTGGACATTCATTCCGAACTCCACCACGTTCAGGAAAAACTGAACGAGATTCTGGTCTTGGCTGTCACCGCCCTGGACAGCAAATGACAGGTATGGACGGCCGTCCTTGAGTGCCATGCCCGGTGTGAGCGTCGCACGCGGCCGTTTGCCTGGTTCAGCGACGTTATACGGGTTCTCCGCCGGATCGAGAACAAAGCTCTGCATGCGTTGACTGAGCCCGATACCGGTACGGCCCGCTATGGTGGCCGGTATCCATCCCCCGCTCGGCGTGACCGAAACTACCCAGCCTTCTGCGTCAGCAGCCTGGATGGACGTCGTTCCTGCATAGAAATCCTCCTCGTATGCCTCGTCAAAGACGGAGGCGGCAGCGCTGTCGCTCCAACTCTCCAGGTAGTGCTGAAATGGGTTTTCTTCGCCCTGAAACGGGTATGGATCCCCCGGCTTGGCCGCCGCGTCGTTCCGCTCCCAATCGATGCCCTTGATTCGCTCCTTCGCATACTCCTTGGAAAGCAGACCTTGGAGCGGTTCTTCCGGCGGGAAGTATGGATCCCCGTAATAAAAGTCACGGTCCGCGAAGGCGAGATTCATGACCTGGTAGAGGGCGTGGATATACCGGGCGCTGTTGTACCCCATTGCCTGCAAGTCAAAGGGTTCAAGCATGTTCAGGGCCTGCAGCATCACTGGACCCTGTACCCAGTGCGTGAGCTTGTAGACTTCAATATCGTTGTAGGTGGTCGTTACGGGCTCTTCGATGTAAACTTGCCATTGGTCCAGATCCTCCATGGTCAGGAGGCCGCCCTGCTCTTGTGTGCCGCGGACGATTTCCTCTGCAATATCTCCACGGTAGAATCGGTCGTATGCCGCGTAAATGGCTTCCTCGCGGCTCTTGCCTTCAGCAAGCGCCGCTTCCTCCGCCTCGATCAATTGGCGCAGGGTCTGTGCAAGGTCAAGCTGCCTGAAAATCTCGCCGGGCTTAGGGGCCTCGTATTCTTCGCCAAAGTGCGGCAGCATAACAGCGCGCGAGTACGGCCACTCCTTTATCCTTTCCTTGTTTTGCTCAATGCTCCGCGAGGCTTCCGCTTCGATGGGATACCCTTCCGCCATCTGCAGGGACGGTTCAAGCACATCCTTGAGACTTAGCGTGCCATATTCTGCGAGCATGACCATGAGAGCACCCGGCGTGCCGGGTGTCACGGCAGCCAGCGGGCCGAATTCGGGCGGGTACCGGAGACCTTGCTCCGTGAAGAAGGCTGCGGTAGCCCCGGTAGGTGCCACACCAAGACCGTTGATTCCGATTACCCTGTTCTCGCCGGGATGGTAGATCAATGCCTGCGTTTCGCCGCCCCAGCTGAGCACATCCCACATGGTGGACGTGGCGCCTAGCATGGCGCAGGCGGCATCGACCGCGTTTCCGCCCTTGGCAAACATGAGTGCGCCTGCGGTGGCGCCGAGCGGCTTGCCCGTAATCGCTACCCAGTGCTTGGCATGTAAAACAGGCTTTGCGGTCTGCTGCGCCTGCGACGGCGCAGCAAGAGCGATCGCCAGGCCGAGCAGAACGGCGGGCGTGGTCTTAAGTGGCGGCATGGATTGATTCGTGCTTTCGAGGTATGTAGTGTGTCGAAGTTCACAAGATGCGACGCAGGGCATCGCGGCTGTCCAGATCCTCCAGTATGTGACCCATTCGGTCCCGTTTAGTCTGCAGGTAGGACCTGTTGCATTCATTTGCGGGCATTTCAATCGGGACCCGCTCCACGATCTCAAGTCCGTATCCGTGCAGTCCTATGCGCTTGGTTGGATTGTTGGTCATAAGACGAAGCTTCCGGATCCCGAGACTGCGCAGTATCTGACAGCCAATGCCGTAGTCGCGGTGGTCCATGCGGAATCCCAGGGCTTCGTTGGCCTCAACGGTATCCAGACCCTTCTCCTGTAATTCGTAAGCCCGAAGCTTGTTAAGCAGCCCGATTCCACGCCCTTCCTGCTTCATGTAGAGCACCACGCCTTGCCCGTTTTCGCTCACGCTACTCATAGCAGTCCGTAGCTGCTCCCCGCAGTCGCATCGCTGGGATCCAAAGATATCTCCGGTTACGCATTGGGAGTGCACGCGCGTAAGCACGGGCTCTTCCTCGGTCCACGTGCCCTTGTAAAGGGCAAGGTGCACTTCGCCGGCCAGGCTGTCTTCGAACGCAGCCAGGCTGAACTCGCCATGCCGGGTGGGAAGCGTTACGTCGGCAACCTGCCGGATGAGCGTTTCATGCTGCATCCGGTAGGCGATGAGGTCGCTGATGGTGATGATGCGCATGTCGAAGCGCCGAGCGATATTCATCAGTTCGGGCACGCGAGCCATGCTGCCATCCTCATTGAGGATTTCAACGAGAACGCCGACGGGCTTCAGCCCGGCAAGTGTTGCCAGGTCAACCGCGGCTTCCGTGTGGCCAGCCCGGCGAAGAGTACCGCCGTCCTGGGCCCTCAAGGGGAATACGTGCCCCGGCCGTGCAAAGTCCTCCGGGGCCGAAGCGGCGTCGGCCAGAGCCCGTATGGTCCGGGCGCGATCGGCTGCACTGATGCCGGTCGTCGTGTTGCGCCGGAAATCCACCGAGACCGTAAACGCCGTGTTGTAGAGTCCCGTATTCGCTTCAACCATCATTTCAAGACCAAGCGAATCCGTTCTTTCCTTCGTCATCGGGACGCAAATGAGGCCCCGGCCGAAGGTCGCCATGAAATTGACCAGGTCGGCAGTGATGGTCTCGGCCGCTCCGATGAAGTCGCCTTCGTTTTCACGGTCCTCGTCGTCGGTTACGACGACCAGGCGGCCGTTGCGGATTTCGGCCACGGCATCTTCGACCGAATCGAAGCGGAAGGATGGGTGACCGGAATCCATGCTCCCGGGATTGTGCGGCACCGGCAGGGAGTTACTTCGGCGACACGTTGGCGATGGCGCTCTTCTCGATGCGAAGCTTTACGTTGGTGGCGACTTCCATGAGCACGCTGGCGTCGTCAACTTTGGTCACGATGCCGTGGATGCCACCTGCGGTTACAACCTTGTCGTCCTTGCGCACGGCTGCTATCATGGCCTTGCGCTTGTCCTCGCGTTTCTTTTGCGGACGTATGATGAAAAGGTAGAAAACAATGAAGATGAGCACTAGCGGCACCAGCATTCCGAAAGGGCCGAAGGTTCCCCCTTCGGCCTGCTGTGCCGCTGCCATTACGAGCAATAGTTTCATGAGATTGGGTCAGGCTTTTCGGCTGGCATCCAAAATACGATGAGACCGCCTTAGGCGCAGCTACGGGAGAATTGGGTGCCAGCAGCAGTAAGGGCCAAGTATGTCGGGCACTTGGAGCAACGTCGCCAAAATAAAGAAGGGCAAGCTCCCCGCATCGCGTCGCTGCGACCTCCTACCGCTGCTGCCTTCCGGCCCTGACGGGGTTCAGAGGGAGCTGACCGCACGGGACTTACCCTTCTTTTCACATCAACAGGGACCACTTGGGGCAGTTCCCGACGCTAGTCGAGTCCCAGCGGATCCACGTTTGCCGAAATGCGGTATCCGGCGGGAGGACGCCCGAATGCCTCCAAAGCGCCGCGGACGGTGCGCGAAAGGCCGGATTCGGTCTTGGGCGCTTTTAGCAATGCCTGGTACCGGTACTGCCTCTTGATGCGTGCCACGTATGCAGATCCGGGTCCCAGAACGTCTACCGAGCGCGGCAACTCCGTCCTGAACACGTTCGTGCATTCATGGGCAAGGCGAGCCACACGCGCCTCTTCCGGCCCCTTGAACTCCATGGCCACCAGACGCCCGAAGGGCGGGTAGCGGAGCGCGCGGCGCTCCTCCAGGGCAACTTCCGAAAAGCCGCGATAGTCGTGCGAAAGCAGGTACTGGAATACCGGGTGATCCGGGCGATAGGTCTGCAGCAGGACCTCACCCTTCAGCTCAGCGCGTCCGGCGCGTCCGGCTACCTGCATCAAGAGCTGGAAGGTGCGCTCCTCCGCGCGGTAGTCTGGCAGGTGCATCCCCACATCGGCGCCTACAACGCCGACAAGCGTGACCCGGCGGAAGTCCAGGCCCTTGGCAACCATCTGTGTCCCTACCAGGATGTCGGCGTCACCCCTGCCGAACGCGTCGAGTATTCTGGTATGGGCGTCCTTTTGATGGGTAGTGTCCAGATCCATGCGTACAACGCGTGCCTCGGGCAATACATCGGCCAGCTCTTCTTCCACTCGCTGCGTACCTGCCCCGCGTTGCTCCAACTCGGTCGCGGAACACTTCGGGCAGATGGTGAGGGGTTTGTCCGTACCGCCACAGAAATGACACCGGAGCTGCAGGCGCACCTTGTGATACGTAAGCGTTACGGAGCAGTCGCGGCAGGTAGGCACGAAGCCGCAGTTACTACACTGCAAGACGGGAGCATAGCCTCTGCGGTTCTGCAGCAGGATGATCTGCTCCCTGCGAGTTAGCCGCGACCTGATGGCCTCGCGCAGGGGCACCGAGATAGCGCCGGCCAGACGGTGTTTCTTATTCTCCAACGTCAGGTCAATAATGCGCACATCCGGCAGCGAGGCCAGCGTGCGTCCGCTAACCGGAACCCTGTCCGGCATCTCCAGCAGCTTGTATTTGCCGGAGTGTGCATTGTGGAGGCTTTCCAGGCTCGGCGTAGCGGAGCCAAGCACGCAAACCGCGTCCTGAATGCGCGCACGCATAACCGCTACATCCCTTGCATTGTAACGGGGGGCAGGTTCCTGCTGCTTGTACGAGGCCTCCTGCTCTTCGTCTACAACGATGAGTCCAACGTTTGCCAGGGGTGCCAGCACGGCGGAGCGAGGACCGATAGCAACACTGTAGCGCCCCTGCCTGAGGTGTCTCCAGGCATCATAACGCTCGCCAAGACTCATGCGGGAATGGAGCACGGCAACCCTGTCGCCAAACCGGTGCCGAAAGCGCCGGACGGTCTGGGGTGTAAGTGAGATCTCGGGGACGAGAATAATGCCCGTTTGGCCACGCTCCAGCACACGGGCAAGGGCTGCAATGTAGACTTCCGTCTTGCCACTACCAGTCACGCCGTGGAGCAAGAAGGCCTGGTAAGCTCCCCGGTCCACGGCTTCCCGAATGCTCGCCACAGCGGTCTTCTGAGCCGGATGGAGCGACACCGGAGCCGGTGCGTGTCCGGCGGAGAACTTCGGCAAGCGCGTAGATTCAAGCCGAATGACTTCCACCAGTCCCTTCTTGATCAGGCTGGTGGCGGAACTGTGGCTGGCATCCGCCCGGCGGAGAACTTCTCGTCGCGCAGGAGTATCGATACCCTCCTTGACGAAGGCATCCATGGCAGCAAGGATGGCCTTTTGCTTCGGCCCCCGCACGTCGCTAGCTCCTTCGCTGCCCGCGACCAGTCGAAGATGGTCTTCGAATCTTGGCCGGACTCTTGGTCCCCGCGCCGCTGAATCAATACCGATTAGTCCGGCACTCTCCAGGCGTCGCAGCAAGGCAATGGGCACATCCAGCCCCGCATTGCGCATGCCTGCACGCGTGGCTTCCGGGTGCCGTTTCAGGTACTGGAAGACCGGACCGGCCTTGGGATGGGCCTTGACCTGACTGTCGGGTTCGCCTGTGACACGAATCGTAAGGACTACGTGGGTGTCGATGCCGCTGGGCAGGGCGGCCCGAATGGCCTCCCCCCATCCGCAGATGTAGTAGCTGGCCATCCATCTCGTAAGCCGCAGCAGGTCCCCGGTCAGCAATGGCGCTGCGTCCAGCACGTCCGAGATCGGCCGGAGTCGCAGTTTTTCGTCCGGCTCCGAATTCTTATCGACGATGACGCCCGTGATGCGACGACCGCGGAAGCCAACCTCAACGCGGCATCCGACATTTGCCGCATCCCGGAGTTCTTCCGGGACCAGATAGGTGAATGTACGGGCGAGGGGAAGCGGCAGCGCAACGCGCACTGTCAACGGAGGCCCCACTCGTAAGTCATGCTGGCGTATGCCCAGGCGCTCCGCTACAGCTATTCCTTCTCCGGGTCGTACAGCATGCCCGTGCAAAGACACATCTTCCGCTTCATGCGAGTAAGCACGTCGTAGTTGGGACAGCTCTGGCAACCCTCCCAGAAAACGTCGTCGGACGTGAGCTCGGAGAACGTTACTGGCTTGTAACCGAGCTCGGAATTGATCTTCATTACGGCAAGGCTGGTTGTAATGCCGAACAGCTTGGCATTCGGATACCGCTGGCGTGACAGCTCAAAGGCCCGCTTCTTAATGCGCTTGGCCAGTCCTCGCTTGCGGAACGCAGGTGCCACGATCAGCCCCGAATTCACGGCGTACTTGCCGTGGCTCCACGTTTCTATGTAGCAGAAACCGGCCACTTCTTCACCGCACAGTGCAATGATGGCCTTGCCCTCTGCCATCTTCCGCCGGATATACTCGGGTTCGCGCTTGGCAATGCCCGTTCCGCGCGCCGACGCGGCCTCCTCGATCAGCTTGCACACGGTGTCCGCATACGTGTGGTGCTCCGGACCTGCTACGACCACAGTGATATCTTCCGCCTGGGCGGTCGGCTCCGCTTCCGCCACGGCCGGTGCTGAGGGTGCGTTCACGTTACACACGGTTGGAATGAAGTCGAAGTATAAGCGTATTACGACCGGGTGTTTCGATGTTGCTTGAAGCGAGACCGGAATAGATGAAGGAATGTCCATCTTGCGCGCTTGATGTTCCGCGCCAGGCAGAAGCTTGCCCCTACTGCCAATACGAGTTTCCAAAGCAGAAGAGCTCTCGCTCCATCATGGCCATTGTCATGGCGCTGCTGCTGGTCTGGCCGATCCTTGAGCTGCTGAAGCTGGTTTTTCGAAAATGACGCGACACGCATCCGTTTTCGGTGAGCTCTCTGTGGAGGAATTCCTGGGCGAATACTGGCACAAGCGGCCGCTGCTGGTTCGTGCCGCCTTGCCGGGGTTTGCCCCCGCGGTGACGCCTGAAGATCTGTTTGAGCTCTCTTGTCGTGAAGACGTTGCGGCGCGCATAGTGCTGGAGGAGGGCGGAGAATATCCATGGGAAGTGAGGTTTGGACCCTTCGAGCGACGGGAGTTTGCGGCATTGCCCGGCTCGCACTGGACCCTTCTAGTCCAGGAAGTGGACCGGCACAACGAGTCAGCGCACCAACTCCTTGCCCGGTTCAGGTTCATGCCCAACTGGCGCCTGGATGATGTGCAGATCAGTTACGCACCCGTGGCTGGAAGTGCAGGACCGCATGTGGACAACTATGATGTTTTCCTGGTCCAGGGGCGGGGACGCCGCAGATGGTTGATCGGCCATGTTCCCGTGCCTCAGAACGTGGAATCCGCACGGGACCTGGATATAGACTTGCTTGAGGATTTTAGGCCCGATACCGATTGGGTGCTGGAGCCGGGAGACATGCTGTACTTGCCGCCGCGCTATCCGCACTGGGGCATAGCGCTTGGTTCGTGCATGACTTTTTCGGTGGGTTTCCGTGCGCCCGATGCCCGGACAATGGTGCAAGGCTATCTTGAGACCGCCTCCGAATCCGCCGGTAGCAGTTGCAGGCTCGAGGATGATGGAACGGACGTCAGCCTGGATCCCGGGCGCATTTCGCCAGAGACACTGAAACGGGTGCGCAGAATTGTGCGAAAGGCCGTAGAGGACCCGGAGCTCATTGATGACTGGTTTGCTCGCTTCGTGACGGAGCCCCAGCGGGGGTTCTATCCGGCGGAGCCCGATGTTGCCTGGACACCGTCGCGCGTAAGGCGCGCTCTAGGCAGCGGCCACCGCCTCGGTCGCAGTGCGATTGCCTATTTTGCCTACAGAAACGGCCGCTCTGGGACCGTTCTCTATGCGTGCGGCCAGCGGCACGACCTTTCCGAGGACATGGCGCCTGCAGCTTCGCTCCTTGCAGGCTCCGGCGCGCTGGATGCGACGGCCTTCGGAGGACTCCTAGACCATGCTCCGTTCATGTCTTTGTTGGCAGACCTGGTAAATGACGGCTCACTTCGTGTTCTTTAGCGGGATATGCCATGACAAGTAGCTGGGATCGCGTGGGCTCTAGCCAGCGTGGTCAATACTCCATCTTTTCAGTTCGACACGACCGCAGCCGGTCGCCGAGAACAGGTACCATTCATGATTTCTATGTAATAGACGCTCCGGATTGGGTAAACGTTATTCCCGTTACTACGGACGGAAAGCTGGTGTGTCTGCGCCAGTATAGGCACGGGTCGCGCAGCGTCTCGCTAGAAGTCCCGGGAGGACTCATTGATGCCGATGAGACGCCTGAGGAGGCCGCTTTGCGGGAAATGCGCGAAGAGACGGGCTATCGGTCTGACCAGGTTACGCGGATCGGGCGAATGAGCCCCAATTCGGCCATTTTCGGCAACCAGTGTCACTTCTTCGTTGCGCTAAACGTACTGCCGGATGGTGATCAGAGGTTGGATAGCGCCGAGGACATTGAGGTGGTTCTGGTTGATCCTGGTGAAGTGCCGCGTCTAATCCTGGACGGGACCATCGACAATGGAATAATCGTGGCTGCCTTCCATTATTTTGAGTTGTATTTGCGCGGGCTGCATAGTACTGGCACCTGATGTTGTCGCCACGTTCCGTTAGCAGGCGATCCTTTGGCTCCGGCTCGTTAAAGGGGCGCCGCCTGGTAATTCACAACCTGATTTTCGGGGGTGACAGCCCGCAGGGCAGGCTATTTGACGAAGTGCTCATAGTGGTCATCCTGGCGAGTGTGGCGGCCGTCATGCTGGAGAGCGTGGAGACTTTTGGCACGCGCTTCCACTCGGCACTGATCTGGATGGAGTGGGGCTTTACGATAATCTTTACCGTCGAATACGCGCTGCGACTTGCGTGCGTCGGACGTCCGCTTCAATACGCACGAAGCTTCTACGGAATCATCGATTTGCTCGCCGTGCTGCCGACCTACCTGTCGCTGGTGTTGCCGGGCGCCCATGCGCTGCTGGTCATCCGGCTCCTGAGAATTCTGAGGGTATTTCGCGTCCTGAAGCTGGTGAAGTACCTGACGGAAGCGGACTTTTTGCTTACCGCCCTGCGCAACAGCCGTCGCAAGATCACCATATTCATACTTGCGGTCCTCACACTCGTTACCATCCTGGGTTCGCTGGTCTACCTGATTGAAGGCGCCGAGAACGGATTCGAAAACATTCCGGTCAGTGTCTACTGGGCCATCGTGACGCTTACTACGGTTGGATACGGAGACATCTCCCCGCAGACGCCGCTTGGACAGGCGCTGGCAGCCGTTGTGATGATCATTGGCTATGCCATCATTGCTGTGCCGACGGGAATAGTGACCGCGGAGCTGGCAAAATCTCGCGATTGGGGAGCCGGGCAAAAGACCCGTGTTTGCAGCCGGTGCTATTTTGCCTCGCACGGCAAGGACGCGAAGTTCTGCAGCAAGTGCGGCAAGAAGCTGTAGCCGGCACAGCCCGTAGACAGGTAAGATCCTTTTCGGCCGCGCGACCATAATACGCCTGGCAGGCAGCGTGATAGAATGTCGCCCTTGAACGGTGATTCGCGCACGTCTGGAAGTAACGGGCAAATCAGAGGCAGGTCCGCTTGGCACGTGCAGATGGCATCCACGGCACTTATTCAGCACGGTGCACGGCACTGACGCAGGTTACGGTTCCGGCAGGACGATTTCGGAGGCAGGTGCGCGGTGATTGTATGAACTGCTCATAACCCGGCCATAGGCGCCGGCCGTGGCGATAAGCAGGATATCTCCTTCACGCGTCTCGGGCAGTCTTCGGCCGCGTCCCAGTATGTCACCCGTTTCGCAAATGGGCCCCACCACGTCTGCCGTAATGGCTGCGGGCGCAGCCAACCGCGTAAGGTTTACTATGGCATGATAGGAGCCGTACAGGGCCGGCCGGATCAGGGAATTCATGCCGGTATCGACGCCTATGTACCAGTGAGCGCCTTTTCGCTTTACCTGCGTAACGCGAACCAGCAATACGCCGGCCTCCGCTACCAGATATCTGCCCGGCTCCATCCATAGAGCAAGTCCCTCGTGGGCATTCTTGAATCGCTCAAGCGTATCCCCGAGCGCTCCAAGATTGAGGGGAAGGGTCCCCGGAAGTTCCGGCACCCCCAGACCTCCACCGATGTTCACGAGTCGCACTTCAGGAAAGATGTCCACCAGGGAAGAGAGAAAGAAAGCCGTTTCCGACCACGTTTCCGGCACCAGGATACCGCTTCCCACGTGTGCATGCAGGCCTATGATGCGAAGGTCGACGCTTCGGGCCAATTGCCGCAGCCTCGGCAACGAAGCGGGTGATACGCCGAATTTCGTCTGGGCTCCTGCCGTGCGCACATGCCGATGGTGGCCTTGCCCCCGACCCGGATCCACCCGAACAATGACCTCCCTGGACTCGAACAGCTCTGGCCAGAGCTCAAGCGGCCTTATGCTGTCCAGTGTAACAAAGCCTGCGTGCGCAAAACCCTCAGCGTATTCTTCCCGCGGCACGAGATTCGGCGTAAAGAGAATCCGGCTTGCCTCGAGATCGGGATAGAGGCCGCGGATGTAATCCAGCTCGCCTGGAGAAACGCATTCGAAGCCGAGTCCGGCCCGGTGAAAAACGTCGAGGACTTCTCTTTGGCCACAGGCCTTGACGGCGTAAAAACAGCGGTCTATGGCATCGATGTCCAACAGCCGCTGAGCGCGATCATGCAGCGTGGGCACATCGTACACGAACGCCGGCGTTGGCAAACGCAGCAATTCCGCGCGCCGCACGCGCCACCATGGAGCGGCAGCGGTCGGCATGTTCGCTGCCTTTAGCTCCCGGTAGGTTGGACCAAACGGACCCTGGGCGCCGACCGTGGCGAAGACGTGCGAGTGCAGCTTGCTGACAAGTCGCCTGGCATGCTGTTC
>CAZXEU010000200.1:0-25741 GCA_964639665.1 uncultured Rhodothermaceae bacterium
GCCAGGCGGTCAAGACCCAGGGCGATGCCGCCGTGCGGCGGCGCGCCGTAGCGCAATGCTTCCAAAAGAAAACCGAATCGCTCGTTGGCCTCCGCCTCGTCGATACCCAGAAGCCGGAACATTTGTTTTTGCACTGCCAAATCATGAATTCGTATGGAGCCGCCGCCGATTTCATTGCCGTTCAGCACCAGGTCATAGGCACGGGCCCTTGCGGACTCAGGGTTCTCTGCCAGCAGAGGAGTGTCTTCGGGCCGCGGAGCAGTAAACGGATGGTGCATCGCGGTAAAGCGATTTGCCCGCTGATCCCATTCAACCAGCGGAAAATCCGTCACCCATGCGAACCGCCACACATCATCCTTCGGCACGGCGTAGGTTTCGTGCGCCATGTGAAGCCGAAGGGCCCCCATCTGGTGGTACACGCCGGGCCGGGCGCCGGTAAGCACCAGGACTAGGTCCCCCGCGCCGGCGCCTGTGGCCGTAATGGCACGCTCAACGGTAGTGCGCGACAGCACATGTTCCTTGACACTGGAGACAGGAGCGCTGCCGTCAGCTGGAAGCTTGAAGTAAATCAGGCCGCCAGCGCCAATACTTCGCCGCACGACTAGCTTGTCCAGCCGATCCATGTAGCCTCGTCCCCGGTCGCCCATTCCCGGGACTACCAGTCCCAACACCGCTCCGCCAGCGGCAAGTGCCGCATCGAATACGCGGAAGCCGGAGGCACGGAACACGTCCGACAGGTCGACAAAGGAAAGCTCGAAGCGCAGATCGGGCTTGTCGGATCCATAGCGGCACAGTGCTTCGTTGTAGGTCAGTCTCGCGAAGGGAAGCTCAAGGTCCACGCCGCGGATTTCCTTCCAGATTTCCGCCATGAGTCCCTCGACCAGCCGTTGGACCATCGCCTCGGTGGCGAAGGCCATTTCGACGTCGATCTGGGTGAATTCCGGCTGTCGGTCCGCCCGGAGATCCTCGTCGCGGAAGCACTTCACAATCTGCACGTAGCGATCCAGTCCGGCAATCATGAGCAGCTGCTTGTACGTCTGCGGACTCTGGGGCAGGGCGTAAAAGCGGCCGGGATGCACGCGGCTGGGCACGAGATAATCCCGAGCCCCTTCCGGCGTGGACTTCATGAGCGTCGGAGTCTCGATCTCCAGGAAATCCAGTGCGTCGAAATAGCGATGAACTATCTGGTACAGCCGGTGTCGCGCAACGAGGCGTGCCTGCATGGCAGGCCTCCGGAGGTCCAGGTACCGGTACCGTAGTCGCAGATCCTGGCTTGCGAGCCCACTGCGGTTTGCCTGCGAGGACACCGGGAGGGGTACGGGCTCGGCGGCGTTCAATATGATCAGGCTGTCCGCCCGGACTTCCAGGCGTCCGGTGGCAAGATTGGGGTTTACGGTATCCTCGCTACGCATGCGGACCGCTCCCGAAACCGAAATGACGTACTCGTTGCGAAGCCGATCGGCGGCTCGATGGGCCTCGGCATCGTCCTGGGGCGAGAATACTACCTGGGTCAGGCCCCACCGGTCGCGGAGGTCTATGAATACCACGCCGCCCAGATCGCGCCGCGTATCCACCCAGCCTTTAAGCACTACGCGCCGGCCAACATCCGACGCAGTCAGCGCTCCGCAAGTGTGGGTGCGCTCCCCGTGTGTATCTGTGCTAGTCGCTGCCATTTGGCCAATCCACAGTCCCGTGGGTCAAACCTATTGTACGTGCGCGCCCAAGGCGGAGGATTCCGGCATTATCTGAATATTCCATTGAATTGGGAGCGGCCCTATATAGTATCTTGGGCGGGATCGCATGCCTTACGCTGCCGCCATGGAAGAGACACCGTCCAGCACGAGCCGAACGTGGTTTGGTCATCCGCGTGGCCTTGCCACGCTTTTCTTTACCGAGATGTGGGAGCGCTTCAGCTACTATGGTATGCGCGCCCTCCTGGTACTGTTCATGACTGCCGCCACGACCGAGGTCAATCCGGGACTGGAGTTCAGCGTTGGCATGGCCGGGGCCATTTACGGGCTCTACACCTTTTTCGTCTACGTTCTGGCGTTGCCCGGAGGCTGGATCGCCGACAACATCTGGGGGCAGCGCAAGGCGGTTTTCGTGGGCGGCTGCATCATTGCGTCCGGCCATTTTGTGATGGCAGGTCCCCTGGTACAGTTACCGGAGTTGCCGTGCTTTTTCCTGGGCCTCATGCTCATCGTTATCGGCACAGGCCTCCTCAAGCCCAATGTCAGCACCATGGTGGGCGACCTCTATCCCGAGGGAGGAGCGCGGCGCGACGCCGGCTTCTCGGTCTTCTACATGGGCATCAACCTCGGAGCCTTCATCGGCCCGATAATTACGGGCTTTCTCGGCGAGGGATACAACTGGCACTGGGGATTCTCCATGGCCGGCATTGGCATGGTGATCGGGCTGGTCCAGTACAGGCTCGGCGGCAAGTACCTGGGCGAGGCAGGCAAGCTGCGCGCGAAGCATTCCGTGGAGGCCCTTGGAAAAATGGCAACTCGGACGTACGCCATCATTGCCGGTGCCTTCGCGCTGTTTGCCTTCGCGGGATATCTGCTGCTGCAGTGGATGACGCTGGAGGAACTGGCTGCGACCCTGGGCTATGCGGTCATTATTGTGGCGGTTCTGTATTTCGCGTACCTGCTTCTGGTGGCGGACCACACGACAATGGAGAAAAGGCGCCTCGTCGTCATATTCTGGCTATTCATCCTGGCGGCCATATTCTGGTCTGGATTCGAGCAGGCCGGCAGCTCGCTGAACCTGTTTGCCGCCGACTTCACGAACCGCAATCTCGGCTTTTGGGAATTGCCGGCAAGCTGGCTGCAGTCCGTCAATGCGCTCTTTATCATTATACTGGCGCCCGTATTCGGGTCGCTCTGGATCTTGCTGGCCTCGATTCGCCGCAATCCGTCGATTCCCGTCAAGTTTGCGCTGGGGCTCTTGGGGCTGTCCGCAGGGTTTTTCGTTATTGCATGGGGCGCCGCAAACGCCGTGGACGGGCATCTCGTTACGCCGGTCTGGCTGGTGGTAACGTACTTCCTGCATACGGTTGGCGAGCTTTGCCTGAGCCCCGTGGGGCTTTCCTCCATCACCAAGCTGGCGCCGGCGGGAAGGGTAGGGCAGATGATGGGCGTATGGTTCATTGCCACCGCCCTGGGGAACCTGTTCGCAGGACTGGTGGCGGGCAGGCTTGAGACGCTGTCGTCGGCTGCCCTGTTTGGCAACGTGGCCATGACCATCGGCATTGCCGGAATCGTGGCGCTGCTCCTCTATCGCCCGATCAAGAAGCTGATGGGCGAGGTGGACTAACCGCGCAGATTCCCCGCGGCAAAGCGGATGGCCGCTTCGAGTCCGCCAACCATGCGGTCGAGCGCGAGGTGCTCGCGCGCGTAGCGAAGCGCATTTTGCGCGTAGCTCTCCCGGCGGGCCAGAACCAGTTCTACGGCGTCAGCCAGCGCAGCCGGATTCGCCGGCGCGGCCAGCTCACCGTTCTCACCCGGGATCAGATACGCGATCTCGGGGCTGTGGAACCGAACCCCGGCTTTGGGCGGCCGCTGAGAAACTACGGGCAGCCCGAATGCGAATGCGTGGTTGATGCTAAGGCCCAGATAGCCGGGGTTCAGGAGTACATCCCCCGCGAAGAGATAGGGCGCCGAGCTTTGCCAGTCAGGCACGGATCCCAAGAAACGGACCCCGTCCATGCCGGCCTTCGCTACGTGCCGGCGCATGGCCCGCTCCTCGGGCCCGGAGCCCATCACGACCAGTTGGGCCTGGCACCGCTGCCGAAGGAGCCCGAATGCTCTCAGCAGCATGTCTGTGCCCTTCCGGCGGATGAGGCGTCCGAGAAAGACTACTATCGGCGCCGCTTCCGGCAGGTTCAATCTCCTGCGCACTGAAGGACGCCCCTCTTCCTCCAGGCCTTTCCGCAGGGTAGCCAGCGCATCCATGTCCAGCGTGTTGGGTGCCGTGAAAATGCGAGGCCGCTCCATGTGCGGCGCCAGTATCTCGGCTACGGCGTCCGAATAGCACACGCACGCCTCGACGCTGCGCGCCAAAAGGATACGGTAGCGGTCAGACAGGCCGCGGCGCGAAGGATCGCGTCGGTTGGATGAAAAATGACCCCACAGTACACGGGCAGCACCGGTCCTGCGGGCATGGCGCAGCAGCCATGGCAGCGTTACCGACCTTGGCGACTCCTCGGCCAGCACAACGACGGGAGGTCCAAGTCTCTGGAACACGCGCCGGAATGGCTGGGCGTGTGCCGCTTCACCTCCGACCCAGAAGTTCCTCATCCGTACAGTCTCAAAGCCGCCTGGACCGGCCGAGGCAAGGGGGGCGAGAGACGATTTGCCTGGCGGCAGGCCGGCGCACACGACGAGTCTGCCGCCCAGCCTTTCATTCAGCCGCGCCAGCACGGCATGACGGTAGTGAGGCAGAATGCGCGCGAAGTAGTAAACCGGGCCGCCAAGAGAACCAGCAGGAGCCTCCTTCATGGCGCAACCCTCTCGAATACCGCCAGGAATCGGTCTGTAATGCCATCGATATCAAACGTCCTTTCTGCATAGGCCCGCGCCGCCTTGCCCATGGTCTGTCTCCGGAGCGGATCCAGCAGCAGGGCTTCCGCCGTTGCGACAAATCCCGCATGGTCGGACGGGGCAACTATTACTCCGGCCCCCGCGCTCGTGACGGTGCGGGCTGCAAGGTTGCCCTCCGGCACGGCAAGCAGCAGCGGCCGTCTCGCACAGAGGTAGGTAAGCACCTTTGAGGGCACCGAGAATACTCCGGCATCTTCCTCCAGAACTGCCACGAGCACATCCGCCGTAGCATATATGTTCGGAAGGTCCACCTTGGGCTGGTATGGCAGGATGCGCAGCTGGTCCAGCCCGAGCTCGGCCTTGCGCCTTTGAAGCCATTCGGCGCCCATTCCCTGCGAAATGACCACGACACTGGCGTCGGGCCAGGCGCGAAGTTTGACTGCCAACTGCAGCAGCAAGTCCGGATTGTGCTTCATGCTGAGCGTGCCGGCATACAGGAAGCAGATGCCGTCCGCCAGCCCCTGACGCTTGGCCCAGGCATTGCGTTTGGGGCCCGCCGGCAGCTCCGGCAGGCATGCCCAGTTTTCGATCACTGAAACACTGGCGGCTCTGGGTCCCCCGTCCTGAAGCATGCCTGCAAAATCCTCCGAAATCGCTACTACGGCGTCGCTTTGCCTCAGCAGCCTGCGCTCCAGCCCGATATAGTAGCGGCCGACGGCCTCGCCGATGACCGGGAGCCGCTTGCGAAGAATGCGGTGCGCGGCAAGTCCCAGAAAATCCTGTATCCAGAATACGAAGGGGATGCCATGCTTCCGGCACGCCGCCGCCAAATGCCTCTGGGCCGACAGCGGCGCATTGCCGGAGAGCACGACATCAGGCTTGAAAACGGCACATTCCCGGGCGATGAGGCGTCCGTAGGTTTCCTCCTGGCGCCAGCGCTGCAGGAAGGCGTACTTGTTGAGGGGCCGGCCCAGGTCAATAGGGCGGATGTGTACGCCACCATCAGGGGTCGCGGTCACGCCGGGAGGAGTTGTGGCCAGCGATGCGCAGTAGGCGTGGCACACGCGGTGGCCACGTCTGCCAAGCGACCGGCTGAGCTGGAGGGCAAAGGCGTAGCCTCCAAAGTCATGCACGAGGATGCGCATCAAGGCGGTGTGTCTTGGCCTTTACGGGATCCGGGTATTCGCCGTGCGGCGGAGTCGCTGCGAAGATAGTGCTGCCTGCTGCGCGTTTTGGGTCGGGATCATGGCAGGTGCATGCGTGACTATGGCTGGATCAGCGGCCGCGCGCTGCTGTGCCCGTAGCAGAGCCCGCCAGTATGGAGTCCAGAATTGTGCGTGCAAAGCCCTCTGACGTATTCTGCGCAGCGAAGCGCCTGGCCCTGGCAGCGTCAAACGGCCAGGCCGCGGGCTCGCGCAGCCAGTCCATCAAGGCCTCGGCAAGGGTCGCGGGGGAGCTGCTGTTCACCGCCCTTCCAAGCGCGTGGCGCCGGACCTGCTCACCCAGCAATCCGTAGTCCGAGCTCAGCACGGGCAACCGGGCCTGGGCCGCACGCACCAGCACGCCGCTTGACCCGACATGGCGCCGGTAGGGAAGCAGCACCAGGTCGGCGGCGGCGAAGGCGTCTGGTATTTCGGCCTCGGGGACATACCTGCTATCCGATGCCACCTGCACCTTGCTTTCTGACCGCAGGAAGGACAGCGCCTGCTCCAGGCGCTCCGCTTCGCCGCCGGGAGGCGCGCCTATGACGGCCAGCGCCAGCTGCCGCTGATCACCCTCCGGCAACAGCCTCAAGGCTTCAATCACCTGGTAAATCCCTTTCCTGGCTGCCATGCTGCCAAAGAAAAGCAGTACGCTCCTGTGGCTGTCAATCCCCCATGATGCGCGCGTCTCGAGTGGGGAGCATGTCGGCGCGCGGCTCTCCACCCCGTCCGGCAACGCAACCACGCGTACTCCGAATCTGCTCCCGGGCACGAATGGCACCACTAGGGGATCAAGGCAGAACAGGTGGCTCAGGTGCGGGTTGCTTAGCGCCCGGAAGAGCAGCGTCCGCTTTCGGACGCCTTCTGCGCGGTCGCTCAGGGTGGTAGCAGCGCCGGTTACTGCAGCATAATGGAACGACGGACGAAAGTAGATGCCGGAGAGCGCGACCGGAAAGGCAAAGCGGAGCCCGAAGGCCAGAGGCAGCTGAACCTGATCGAAGTACATGAGCAGACAGTGCTTGGGACGGAGCTGCTCCACGTACCGGCGCAGCAGACGGCCGTGCCTTTGGACGTTGCGTAGCTGGGAGAGCTTGCCGCCTTCCGCAAGCCCCAAAGGCTGCCGGATTGGAACGAATCGGATTCCGGGGCGAGCCCGCACAATATCGGCGAGACGGCCATCCCTGTCAATCAGGTCCTCCGGCGCCACGATGTCGAGGCGTCCGGTGTCCAATTCCCAGCGCTCCGCCAGCTGCCCGATATACTGGGCATGGTGGCCGCCTGAGAGGAGGTCAAAGAGCATGAGATGATTCATTGCCGCTGTGGCGATGTGCCCCCGGTGCGGGTCTGCAATAAGCTATCGCACCAGGCCACTAGCGTGCGTCGCACCGGGTGCATCCACAGCGGAAGCGCTACTGCCGCGCCGTAGGCGCCGCCCGCGAGCAGAGCCCGGAGCCCGATCCCGTGCGGCAGTTCCCATATCCATACTGCGACCAGAAGCCCCGCCGCAGCCGCGGCACATAGCACGAGGCTCTCGCGCTGCACGAGTGCTGAGAGGGCGACGGAGAATTCCCGGTGATAGGTCATGGCCATCAGCAGGCTACCGCCTATCAAGGCTGCCACGAAGCCTGCCACCACGCCGGTGCCTCCGAATACCTGTCCCAGCATGTAGCCGAGCGCGAGGTTCAGGATGCCTATCGCCGCATGGCCGGCTACGTTCCACCGCAATTTGCCAATGCCCAGGTAGGCAAAATAGGCGGGATTGGACAGCATGTTCAGAAACCAGCCCGCGGCAAGGAGCACGGAGAACGTGACGAAGACCGGCTCGTACGTGCCGAGCCACAGCCTGGATACAAGTGGCAGGCTTACGATGAGCAGCGGAAGCGCGGCCAGCACCAGGTACAGAATGACCCGGAAGGAGGCCACGTAGATCTTCCCGAGCGCCGCAGCGTCGCGCTCCTTCAGATCCGCAATGGCGGGCACGATGGCCTGGTGCGCCGACACGAAGAGGGCCCGCAGCTGGAAGACCATGCGCTGCGCGAACTCGAAGAAGCCCACCGCAGCCGCACCGGCGAAGATGGTGACGAGCCACTTGGCCAGCGGCTCCGTGAGCAGTTTGAAAACAGAAATCACCTGAAAGCTGGCGCTGTAGGAAAGCATTTCCCGAAAGACACTCCAGGTCCAGCGCACGGGAACGGCCGGCAATCCCGTTGCCACGCGCCTCAGGACCACCCACGAGGCAACCAGCAGCAGGCCTGCCTGAAGCGCCTGCGCCTGCGCCAGACCGACGAGGCCGCGTGCGGGAACGAGCGCGACGGCCGCGCCAAGATAGACCACCGAGGAGCCCATAAGCAGGTAGCTCCGCAGGTCCACGCGCTGGTGGCCGTCAATTGATCCCTGCAGCACTGCGGCGACGGAAGTGAGCCAGAAGGCGACGAATGCATACGGCAGAATGGCCAGCGCCGCCGCAGTCTGCGGACCATCCAGCGGCAAGGCAAGCAGATAGCCGGCTGCCGGATAAAGGGCCGCAAGGACGGCCAACAGGAACACGGCCAGGGATATCACCGACGTCTCCACGATCCTGACCACGTGCCGGGTATCGCCCCGGGCGCGGTACATGGAAACAAACTTTACGACGCTCGCGGCCAGCCCCAGGTTTGCGAGACTGCTCGCCGATGTCGTGGCCAATACGAGCGACCACACCCCGAAGTACTCGATGCCCACCGCGTCCTTTACGTAGCGATAGAGCACCAAGAACGAGCCGCCGGTAACGATGACCTGCGCGGCGGCCGCGAGTGCATTTACGAGTAGCTGTCGCTTGTGCAGCATTTGATTGGCACATTAGTCCCGTGCCGGCGCGCGACCTGCAAGTGCCTGAGCCAAGGCTGCGACGGCGCTGCCTCTCGGATTCGGGTCCCGCTGGTCATGGGCCGTCACCTCCTCGAAAAAACAGGCCGTCGATCTGGAGGAGCTGGCCGGAGGCAGGATCCTCCACGACAGGCTGCACCGACATCAGCACGAAACCCTCTTTCTCCAGGAAGGTGACCAGGTCCGTCATGCGCGCTTCGCCTTCATACATGGGAACAAGCGACATTTCGACCTGGACGCCGCAAATGGCCGGCAGGCTCTCCGCTGCCCCTTCGAGTATTTGCCTTTCGTAGCCCTGCGCATCGATCTTGACGAAGGCCCGCTCGCCCGCGCGGAAATGGTCGCGAAAAATGTCGTCGAGGCGCGCAACAGTCACCGTTTCGCTACCGACATATCTGGCGCCTGGAAAGGCAGCTACGTGCCTCGGGTCCGTTTCGAGGAAGGAGCTGCTCTCCGAATTGGCAGCCACGTTGAGCCGGCGCCGGCCCGCCTCAAGACCGAGGGCCGCATGCACGGCATCCCAGGCAGCGTCGCCGCTCGAGCGTGCCTCAAGCTGCGCAAACGGAGCAGAGAGCGGCTCAAAGGAAACAATCCGTCCCCGGTAGCCTGTGCTTCTCAGATCCAGGGCGTAGCCGCCCGAGCTGGCCCCGACGTCCAGAACGAGATTTATGCCGTGGAACCGGAAAAGGCGCATCCGCCGGGCGACCGGCGAAGTGCGCGGTCGAAAGCGGACGATGTCGAAGCCGGTCCGTCGCACGAGGCGCTTCAATAGTACCCGGGCCATCATGTGCCCACTTCCCGCAATCCGCGGCGGTAAGCGCCGCCGGCGAGCCCTGCCGACAGGCTGAAGATGAAAAGCGAATCCTTCAGGAAGAAAGGATTGGAGGTGACGGTGGAAAGCGTGAAGGCGGTCAGGCTTGCTGCCGCTGCCAGCCCGCACAGGCGCATCCATGGGCTCCCCGTTTTCATGCGGTAGGCCTGGACGCCGCGCCGTATGGCACCGGCCCAGAAGAACAATAGTAGGCCGAGCCCCCACAGGCCAAACTTGTACCAGAGGCCCACGTAGCCGTTGTGCACCAGCGCATCAAAGTCGGTGGCTTGGTGCGCGATGTCGTAGAACAGGTATGACACTCCCATTCCATGGCCCACAATGGGGTTGCGCACGACATGCTCCATCACGGTTTGGGCCTCCCTGAATCGATTGACAAGAGAAATATCTCTCGTCACGGCGGAAGCTACGGAGGCGAAGCGTTCAGCCAATCCGCCAACCAGTAGGTCCATGTACGCGCCGAAGAACAGGACGCCGATGCCGGCGAGCGCGGCAAAGCCGAGTATGCCGAGTCCCAGCATGCGCCGTCGAATGCGCGGGTCAGCCAGCACGAACACTACACCGGCAGCCAAGAGAAAGGCCATCCAGTATCCGCGGCTCTGCGTCATGACCAGACCGGCAAAGCAGAGCAGGAAGATGCCCATGCGAAGCCCGAGGGAAAGCCATCCGCGAGAAAACAGCACCAGCGTAAGAGTGAACACCGAGCTGACCATGAGCAGGTTGTCGTTGGTTACCACGCGGCCCGTCGCTATTTGCCAGGCCTGCGTGGCACCAGAGAGCTGCTGACTGAATTCGAGCATGTTGCGGGCGGCCACCAGCACGCCGACGAAGACTACGGTCAGTACGAGCAATCTCGGACCATGCCGGTGGTCGCGTATGGTTTCCTTGAGCGGAAAGTACAGGGCCAGTAGCGACAGGGAAAAGATCTCGCTGGCGGCGCCGGTGAGGCTGCCGCCAAAGACCACGGTCAGCAGAAGCGTAAAGGGAAGAAGCACGAGAAACAGGAATAGGGCCCGGTCTTCCGCCGTGTGCAGAAAGGGCTCGCGCCGGAAGATGCCCCGCTTGGCGTACCAGTGCAGGAGGACGGCGTACAGGTAGAGGCCATAGATGATTTCCGTGAGCTGGAATCCGGCCTGGTTGTCGGCCACTGCCACGAAGCCGACAAGCACGACGACAAGATTCAGCGTCGGTCGCCTGAACAGGTACACGACCCCGACCGCAGCAGGGATCAGGGCCGGCAGTGCCATAGACATCATGGCTGAGCCGGACCAGGCCACCAGAAGCACGATTGCCAGACCGAGCGCCAGCGAGCCTGCAAGTGCAATTCGCCCCCATTTCCACAGGGCCTCCGCCGCGGGCACATCCGCCGAGGCTATGCTGACCTGCATGATCACCGTCTCCGGGCCCGTGCCCGCGACCGTTCAATCAGACCGCCTGCGGATTGGACTATGACCGGCCTCGTGCGCAGCCAGCCAGGGGCTGGGGGCAACAGCCCGGGCCTTGTCGCAGCACCTACGCGAAAGCACAGCGCGTGCGCCTTCATGTCCTGGCCGCGGACGCCAGCCTGGCAGCCAGCCTTGCATGGTTGCGCCGCCACCAGTCGAATAGCAAGACATAGGTGACAACGAGCACGAACGCGGAAAGCGTGGATGCTACCACGATTACCGACCGCCTTGGGCGGGCCTTCTCAACGGGAGCAATGGCCGCATCCACCACCTGTACCGCCTCGATGCGACGCTGCTCTTCAAGCCGGGCTTCCTCCACTACGGGTCTCGTGGCCTCCAGTAGGGTGCCGAGCATGGTGGCCTGGAGTTCGAGTTCGAAAAATTGCCGTGCAACGGCCGGGATGCTGTCCTGGGGCACAGGCATAAGGCGCTCCTGCCCCTCAAGCATGTCCCTATACCGCTGGCTGGCCGCATCCATGCCGGACCTTGCAGATCGCACCGCCGAATGCTCCGGCCCGTAGAGTTCGAGCAGCGCCTCGTACCGCATCTCATGCTGCCAGGCAGCCAGCCGAAACGCCGTCACGCCTTCTGCGAACACCTCGCCTTGCGCGCGAAGATCAATCAGACCGGATTCTTCCTGCAGTGCTTCCAGCGCCGTGACCACGGAGTCGAGCTCCGCCTCCGTTTCGGCGTAACGCTGCTCTACGTATCGCCGAAACCGGCCGGCAGTATGTGAGGCCAAGTCTGCATTGACGCGGTTCAATTCCTGCACAAAGTGGTTGGCCATGTCCGCCGCGCGCTGCGGCTGCCGGTCGTAGACCCGGACCGCAAGGTGGTTATACTGCTCGTCCACCACAAATTCTATGTTCGAATCAAGTGCCTGGACCGCCGCGTGAACCGGGTTGTCGCCGTCTGCCACGTCGTACACCTCGATCAAGTCGAACTGCACCACCACACTTTCCTTCACGGTACGGCTGTCCAGGATGGAGAGATACCGCTGATAATCTCCCGTAATGCCGCCCAGAAGTGAACTAGCGGCAGGGGGCAAGCTTCCCAGGATGGCACTGGACAGTATGCCGGATCCCGTTCGTGCGGGAAGCAGCAGGCGCGTCTGAGCCATGAACCAGTTGGGAAGCAGCAGACTGATAATTACCGACAGAATGGCAGCTGCCCCCGTCACGATGATGACCATCCATCGGCGCCGCCACAGAGTGGCGGCAATGGCCCACAAGTCCAGGAGCGCGCGTTGATCGCTATTCATATGCGGCCGAGCTAGCGGCTTATGGCCGCATAAGCCGTAATGATGCTGGTAATGGCGGTTACTCCCGTGACGATGACTTGCGTAAGCTGGATGCGCTGCTGCTGCTTGGTAAGCAGCAGCTGTGCGATTTCGGGCGTTTCCGCGTTGTCCCGTCGGTCGACGAATATGGTGTCACCGGAACGCACGACGGCATTGCCGCCGACTCTGAAGTCACCTGTGCCATCCTCGAATACGTATACGGTCTGGGCCCGCGGTGCCGGGCCTCCGGCCTTGTCTATATAGTATTGGGCCGTCTGCCCTTCCAAATACTCAATGATGCCGGGCTGCCGGACGCTGCCCGTGACGACCACGGTTGCTTCGTCCCGCGGGAAGACCAGGCGGTCCCCGTCGTAGAGAACAATGTCTTCCACCTCGCCGGCCAGGATGGCCTCGATATCCACAATTACTCGGTTGGCGGTATGGGACGGGAAGGACAAGGCATAGGTGCGGCTAAAGAAGTCCATGTTGCTTGCCTGTCCAAACTCGCGGAAGTTGAGCGAGTTGTTGCGCTCCATGAATGCGGCCTCCAGGCTGGCGTCCTCCTTGAGCCCTCCCGCGAGATCAACGAGCTCGAGCAGGGTCGTCTGGCCATCGTCGATACGGTAGGTGCCCGGATACGGCACGCGTCCGTAGATGGCAGCCTGCGCGATCTCACGCGGGAGAACGTTGATGTGGTCTCCCTTGTCTACCGGCGGGGGCTGAACTTCCCCGCTCAGGAGTTCTTCGACCGCGACCGAAATTACGCCACCGCCACGGTCGCCTTTCGCGATGCGCACCTCGCCCAGGCTTTGAAGTCCTGTGTGGCCGGCAGCGATACGAAGAAGGTCAAGCACGTTGTCGTCTTCGCGCACGTCGTACTCTCCGGGATAGGGAACTTCACCGGATACGCGCACGGCGTCCCGTTCTACGTGGTAGGCCGGAACCGTTACGTGGTCACCGTCCCGCAAATAGGGATTGGACTCGGTGTCGCCTGTGGTGTAATAGCGCATCAGATCCACCGTCCTGGACGTGCCATCGCGGTGTGTTACCCTGACGTTGCGCAGGGAGGGCTTGAAGCCCTCCTGCAAGGCCGGCCGTTCGGCCGTGCCCGACGTGGGAAGGCAAATGCTGTCTTCGGCTCCGGCATTGGGGCAGTAGAGGCTGCGTGCGCGATAGGCGTAGCTTACGGCATTGTCCACCCGGGAAATAGGCAGCATGAGGTAGCGGCCCGGCTCCGGCACGGCCCCGGAAATGTGGACGTAGAAAGTGCGCGTGCGCACCAGGCTCAGGCTGACAGGGACATTCTGGAAGCGCTGTCTCAGGGCGCTGAGCGCCGCTTGCTGGACAGCAGCCAGCGTTCGGCCCGCAGCCGGAACGATGCCGGCTTCCGGAAGGGCGAGGTTGCCCGAAGCCGATACATAAACCGTCTCGCGTACGGGTGCCAGTCCTCCAACAGAGACCGTGAACAAGTCACCCGGCCCCAGGACGTATTCCTCTGCGTTCAGCGGTCCCTCAAGCGCCGTGATCTCAGGGTCCATGGCTGACTGTAAAAACTGCTGCTGGAGTTGAATGGTCGGCGTATCCGTGGGGTTGTCCAGCAGACCCGCGCTCAGCGGACTGCGCTGCGCAAGGGAGGACACGTTCATCATTGCTGCTGCCAGCACCGTGCACGAGACGGCGCGGAGCACCCCAGATCGGTCAGTCATGGGCAATCAGAACAGGTGGGCAGGAACCAATGCATCCCGTTTTCGTGCGGCACCTCGTACTCTTGTGAGGTTACGTGGTTCGAACCCGCAACGCTTCGGGCAAGGTAAACCTGGGTCTGCATGTGCTTCGCAGGCGTACTGACGGATACCATGATCTGGAAACCGTCTTTTACCGGATTAGGTGGTCCGATACCGTCCATGCCCGTCCGGCGGCAGAATATGTGTTGGCCTGTGAGGGCGCCACACTTCCTACAGACGAGGCCAACCTTGTGACGAAGGCCGCGCAGGCGCTGGCGGCGCGTTGCGGCGTCGCTTGCCGCGCATCACTGCGGCTGGAGAAGCGGCTCCCCATAGGATCCGGCCTGGGCGGGGGATCAAGCGATGCAGCCGCCACGCTGCGGCTCCTGGCCGGATTGTGGCGGCTCGACGTCGCCGAGCACACCCTGCACGAACTAGCCCTTGAAATCGGATCCGATGTACCGTTCTTTCTCGGTGCCCCCGTTGCTTATGCTACTGGCAGGGGTGAGGTGCTCCGCCCGCTGGAAGGCTACCGCTTTCCATTCGCACTCGTGGTGGCCGTGCCGCCTGTGCAGGTTTCCACGGCCTGGGCGTACGGGCGCATTTCTCCGAATGGGGACAGCCGGCCGGATCTGCGCGCGGTAGTCGGATCGAATGACCTGGATAGATGGCGGGCGGAGCTGGCAAATGACTTCGAGGCCGTCGTGCTGGAGGCGCAGCCCATCCTGCGGCAGGCCCGGCAACTAATGCTGGACCAGGGAGCCGGCTACGCATCGCTCTCAGGTACGGGCGCCGCCGTTTACGGCGTTTTCGAAGATCCGGAGCTGGCTTTGCATGCGCGCGGGGCCGCGCTGCGGCGCGGATGGCGTGCGTGGTGCGAGCTGCCCGAATCGGTGACGAGCTTCGTTGAATTCGGACGCTGAGTGCACATCTGACTGCGACACGATTTCTGACTAATATCCTGCGCCGAAGTCCCGCAATGTCCGCAGTCAGCAGATGCCAGGACGAGGCTAAAAGGGCGCCGAGATCCAATTTGGTCGCTGCTGTTACCGAGCATGCCGCCGGCAATCGCTACATTCCATTTGGCTTGTTCAACGCATGGGTAGCAAGTCTGGCCAGCCGGCAGCTGTGAAACGACACCCGGATTCAAACCTCGACCGAGAGACTCGCATTCTGTCTGGCATTGGATTGATGCCGCCGTTTTCGCGACGTTAGCGAAACGGTGCATTGGTTGGCCGTGGAGCGAATCCGCAGTGCAGAACTATGAGCTCGGGCCACCCCCGTCATTTGGCTCTGAACCGGGCGCCTCACCAATTCGTACATGGATTCTGGTATCGCGGAATCATCGAGTTGCCGCCATTCGGACCGTTGCCATTCGCCCACGGATCACAATCTGGAACGGCCCGAGCTTTGGCATGTGGGCACAGTGGGGCTGGGCATGCGCGCACCGGGACACGCAGGCGATCCCGGCTGACCCTAATTCCCGCTGTCTTGGCGCTGGCAGGCGTTTCTGCGTGCCAGCCCGGAGAACGGCCCTATCGCGTGGTGGATTCGGAATTCATGGAGTTTGGTGAGCTGTTCAGCCCCGTGGACACCGTCCGATTTGATGCTTCGGTTCTCGTTGGAACCATGAGCTTTGTGGACCTATCAGACCAGGGAGACTTCCTGATAACGGACGACCAGATGGACGAATTCCATTTCTTTTCGGCTTCTGGCGAGCACGTCCGTACGTTCGCGGTCAGCCAATGCAATCCGGAGGGCAGCGGGTTTCTGCATAGCGCCCGCTTCCTGGCGGATGGGAGTGTGATAGCCAAGACGTCAGGCGGTGCCTACGCATTCAGCACAGACGGATCCTGTAAGAAGCGGCTGCTCGAGTTGCCTTCCATTCGCCCCTCCTTTTGTGAGTGGCGGGGGCACACCTACTTTCTGAATACCAGTCTTTCGCCTCCCAGAATATTTGCCTGGTCCCTGGATTCGGGCATTGTCGAGGAATATGATCTCAGAATGCCCGCATTCCCAAGTATAACGAGCGCGTACAGGGGCATAGTTGGACGAGAGTTGGCCTGCTTTGATCGCGGTGTCTTCTTTCGTTATGCCGAAAGCAGCGACGCCGAACCGCTGTTTCCAGGCAATGAGCCGGTTGTGCACCGACCTACGCACTTTCGTCCCATTAGGCGGGACATGATTAGAACGGACGACATGGGCGCCCGCACAGACGACGTTTTGGACCTGATGCGAGAGGCAACGTTCTCTTCCGGCATCTTTGAACTTGACGAATCCCGCCGATTGGTGAAGTTTCACACCTGGGGGCGCCAAACTCAGATCAACATAGTCAACATGGAGACGCAAACCAGCGTAAGTTCGATTACAGACCTACTCCTTGAAGTAGCCGAGCATGGAATACTGTACGTACTCGGAGACTATGAGCCACTTCCGTCGGGCGAGATGGGCAATCAGATGCTTGAGGTCTGGCGGTTTATTCCATTTGAACCGTAGCCCGGCGGAGTAGCACGCTTACCGCTGTCCGCAATACCGTTCAAGCCTTCTTGGCCAAAGTACCTTGTGTACCGAGATTGGACGGCCAGCTCGGGAGGCAAATCAGCGTCTTGATGATCAGATCCCTCGCCGGCAGGCGGCCCGATTGCCTCTGCGGCAGCTTACGGGCCGGGATGCAAACGTGACCACGGCCGTGGTGTCACATTTCAGCTGAGCCAGAGGTAACGAGTTTCTGACGTGCGCCACGTATGCTGGCAGGCTAGAAGCGGAAGTGCGAATTAAGTAGACTATCCAGTTGTGCCTCTGGATCTGCGGAGGCTTGTCGAGCGCAGCGCATCCCTTTCTTTTGGTCGTTGTATCGATGACTTGGCACTTAAACAGGAAAAATAAAAGTCGTATATTTGTTTTTCCCGGTTGCTAGAATCGCCATGATCCCCCGACCCCGTCACGCAACACATCTCCGTGGCCTCTTGAGCCAATTCCCCGTAGTTGGCCTCGTGGGAGCGCGGCAGGTCGGCAAGACGACGCTGGCCCGCGGTCTGGCAACTCGCGAGCCGGGCCGGACAACATTCTTTGACCTGGAAGATCCAATCGACGAAGCACGCTTCGCGGATCCGAGGCTCGCGCTCGAATCTCTTGAAGGCCTGGTCGTCATTGACGAAGTGCAGCGTAGCGCAGGACTATTCCGGTTGCTGCGCGTCCTCGTCGACCGGCCTTCCAACCGGGCACGGTTTCTCGTATTGGGCAGCGCCGGACCGGAGCAGCTCAGGCAGTCTTCCGAATCGCTCGCCGGCCGGATTGCTTATCACGAGCTGTCTCCATTCCGGGCGGACGAGACGGGGACCGAATCCATCGACCGGCTGTGGGTCCGGGGTGGATTCCCGCGTTCGTTCCTGGCGACTGACGACTTGCAAAGCGTGGCGTGGCGTGAGGCCTTCGTCCGCACCTTTCTTGAGCGTGATCTGCCTCAGCTCGGAATTGCTGTGCCGGCGACTACCATGCGGCGCTTCTGGATGATGGCAGCGCACTGTCACGGCGGGCGCTGGAATGCCTCCGAAATCGCGCGCTCCCTAGGAGTGAGTGCCCCAACGGCCAATTCCTATCTCGACACCCTTGTAGATTCTCTGCTTGTAAGGAAATTGTTGCCCTGGTTCGAGAACCTGAAGAAGCGTCAGGTCAAGGCCCCTAAATTCTACCTGGCCGATACCGGCCTGCTGCATTCGCTGTTGAGGCTGGACACCAAGTCCGCGCTCCTCGGGCACCCCAGTGCGGGCGTCTCCTGGGAAGGGTTTGCGATGCAGGAGACTGTGCGGATTCTCTCAGTCTCCTGGGAGGATTGCTACTATTGGGCCACCCACCGGGGCGCAGAGATTGATCTGGTAGTTTTCAAGGGAGGGCGCCGAATCGGAGTCGAATTCAGGCGGACCAGCGCTCCCAGGATGACGAAGTCAATGCACTCGGCGATGGCTGATCTCGGGCTGGACCGAATCTTCCTGGTTTTTCCGGGCTACGACCGCTTCCTCCTGCACGAGCGTGTGGAGGCCGTGGGGTTGGGGCTGGCATGTACAGACGGGCTGGATTGACAGCCGGCAAAGACCGATCATTGCCAGAGGCGTGTCGAGAGCGGGACCGGCCGCACCTAAGGAGTATGCCAAATAAGGATGGAATGTCTGCATGCATGGCAGAGGCCGATGCAATCGGGTTCGAGACAGGGGGTAATTGAATTCAAGCATTCTTGGGGCCGACGACTTATACGTGCCGGCCCCCCGCGCGCGGGCAGTGCCTTGATCACTGCGTCCGCACGTGCTATTCTCCTTTCCGTGCCCACTTACTCCCGGCATATGAAGCCCTTATACGGATTGTTACCGGTGCTATTGATGTTGGGCTGCGCCGACTCGCAGCAGTCCGCGCTACCCAACGTCGTGATCTTCCTGGCCGATGACCAGGGCTGGGGCGATGTGGGGTTCAACGGCAACACCACTGCACAGACGCCCAATATCGACCGTATTGCGAGCGAAGGGGCGGTGTTTTCGTATTTCTATGTCAGTCCCGTTTGCTCTCCTACCCGCGCGGAATTGCTCACGGGACGCTACCATGTGCGCAGCGGCGTAACCTCGACCAGCTCCGGAGCCGAGCGCCTCGACCTGGACGAAACAACCATGGCGGAGGTGTTCCGTGCGGCCGGCTACGCCACGGGTGCCTTCGGCAAGTGGCACAACGGCACGCAGGCACCCTACCACCCCAATGCCCGGGGATTTGACGAATTCTACGGCTTCGCCTCCGGGCACTGGGGCAACTACTTCAGCCCGCCGCTAGAGCACAACGGAGAGATCGTGCGCGGCAGCGGATACGTGGTGGACGACTTTACGGACAAGGCGCTCGCTTTCATAGAGCGCAACACGAACCGTCCGTTCCTGGCATACTTGCCCTACAACACGCCGCACAGCCCGATGCAGGTCCCGGACGAGTACTGGGATCGATTTGCCGGGAGGTCCATCGGGCAGAGCCATCGCGATCCCGCGCTGGAGGATCCGGAGTTCACTCGTGCGGCGCTGGCCATGACGGAGAACATCGACTGGAATGTAGGCCGCGTACTGGCTGCCCTGGACAGCTTGGGCCTGGCGGATAATACCATCGTGCTCTATTTCTCCGACAACGGGCCAAACGGCTGGCGATGGAACGCCGGCATGAAGGGCCGCAAGGGATCCACGGACGAAGGCGGCGTGCGCTCGCCGATGGCGATGCGCTGGCCGGCGGTCATTGCTTCCGGCACGAAGGTGGCGGAAGTCGCCGCTGCCATAGATCTCCTGCCGACACTGTCCGACCTGGCCGGCATCGATTTCGACGTCCCGCTGCCGCTGGACGGACTTAGCCTCGGGCCCGTGCTGAGAGGGCAGGATGCCGCTGCGGGGGACCGGTTCATATTCAGCCACTGGCGTGGCAGGACGAGCGTTCGAAGTGCGGGATACCGGCTCGATTACGAGGGCAAACTGTTTGACATGCTCGCCGACCCCGGACAGTACCACGATGTACGGACGGACCATCCGGAGATCTGGCAATCCATGACGACGGCGCGCCGGGCGTGGGAGACGGAAGTGCTTGCGGAGCAGCAGCCGGAGGATCTCCGGCCGTTCACCGTCGGGCATCCCGATTTCGAGATCACGCACTTGCCGGCGCGCGATGCGCGCCCGGTGGGCGCCATTACGCGTTCGAACCGCTTTCCCAACGACAGCTTCTTCTCCGACTGGGCGAGCGCTGCGGATGCCATCACGTGGAATGTGGACGTGCTCGCGGAAGGGACATTTGTCGCCGAGCTGTACTATACCTGCCCTGAAGGCAGCGAAGGGGCGCTCGTCGAGCTACGCCTGGGCGATCAGCATGTGGCCGCTCGTGTTCCGGCGCCCCACGATCCTCCCCTCGTTGGCATGGAGCACGACCGGACGCCCCGCATCGAGTCCTACGTAAAGGACTTCATACCGATGGAGCTTGGCAGCGTCACGTTGGCCAAGGGAGCCGGCACGCTTACGCTTCGAGCACTGGAGATTCCGGGCGAGGAAGTGATGGATTTTCGGCTCCTCGTGCTGCGCAGGGTAGTGCCGGGTACAGGTTCTGGCCCATGAGCAGGCACTTCCCGCCGCCGATGTCACCACTTTACCCGGCCGTAGCCTTCGGCGGCACGGTCCCGATCTGCGGGTGATACGAATCCGAAGGCCTCGGGCACCGGAAATCGTTCTCCCTTGCCGAGAAACTCCTCTGAGGCGAGGGCCGCGCTCCTCACGTAGTCGCCCACTACGAAGAGGGCGTTGTGGGCACCCTGTCCCCAGAAGGCAGAACGGAAGGAAATGCGCCGGTCGTTGAATCCTACCCAGGCGCCCGTGACCAGCTCGGGGTGCATCAATACAAACCATCCGTCGGCACCTTCCTGCGTGGTACCCGTCTTCCCGGCAAAATCGTAGTCGGTCAGCTCGAACTGCGTGCGAATCCGGTTGCCCGTGCCGTAGGATTCATCAATGACGCCCCGGAGCATGTCGATCATTACCGCAGAAGTGATATCGGAGAGGGCCTCGCCAGGTGCTGGCCGGTGCTCATAAAGGACGGTTCCCCGGCGGTCCTCAATCCGCAGGATGGCCACGGGTGTGTTCCGGATGCCCAGGTTGGCCAGCGTGCTGTAGCCCGTGACCAGCTCCAGTAGCGATACGTCGCTCGTGCCCAGGGCGAGAGCCGGCACGGGGTCAAGCGGGCTCTCTATGCCCATGCGTTTTGCGTACAAGGCTGCGGTACTGGGCTTGATTTCCAGGATAAGCTGTCCGGAAATGGTATTGAGCGAGCGCGCGAGCCCCTCCCTGAGTGTCATGGTCTCCCCGCCGGGCAGCTTACCCGAGTTGAGCGGGCTCCAGACCTCGCTGGTGTAGGGATCCACGTAATTGATGAGCGTGTCCTTCAGCGTGTATGTAGGGAAATAGCCTGCATCAATGGCTGCCGTGTACACGAATGGCTTGAACGTGCTTCCCGCCTGCCGTTTGGCGATGGCCACATGGTCGAACCAGTCCTCCGCGAGGTTTCTGCCGCCCACCCATGCCCGAATGTGCCCGGTGCGCGGATCCGTGGACACCAGGCCCACCTCGAGCCGCGTCTTGCTGGACTTCAGGGAATCCATGAATGCGGCGTCGCCCCTGAGCTCCTCCAAGGCGGCGCCCTGCGACGCCCCGTCCCTTACAAGCGCCGCAAAGCGCGGCGTTTCCCGGATGAACACGTCCAGCTGCGCCTGCCGATTCTCCCAGAAATAGGCCCACCGGTTGGTCGCCACCGTGTGGCAGGGATTCTCCTCGTACGCCTCCAGGTCTTCGCCGTATACAAAGCGCGGACTGCTTTGCGCGCTCCACTCGCAGTCGACCGCGGCCTGCAGGCCATCCATCTGTTCCTGGACGGCCTCCTGTGCCAGACGCTGCAGGCCGCTATCCAGCGTTGTATGGATCCGCAAGCCTTCCCCGTAAACGTCGATGCCGTTTTCGCGCCCCCAGGAGCTGACCCAGTTGCGAATGTATTCGGCGAAGTAGGGAGCGAAGCTCTGGGTCACATCTGCCGACCGGAACCGTGTGGTCGTAAGCGAATCGCGGTACATCTCGTATACCTGGCGGTCGAGGTGTCCGTGCCGCACCATCTGGCGAAGCACCACATTGCGCCGCTCGCGTGACCGGTCGGGATTGCGGACGGGATCGTACAGGTACGTGCCCTTCAGCATGCCGATGAGGGCGGCCGCCTCCAGCACTTCCAGCTCCCGAGCCGACTTGCCGAAGTAGGTGCGGCCCGCAGCCTCAATGCCAAAGGCATTGTGCCTGAACGGAACGGTGTTGAGATACATCTCGACGATCTCCTGCTTGCTGTAGCGCCGCTCCAGCTGGACCGCCGTGGCCATTTCCTTCAGCTTGCGCTCCACGGTAACGGCAAAGCCGATCTGGTCGTTGTACAGGTTGCGCGCCAGTTGCTGCGTGATGGTACTGCCGCCCTGCCTTTCAAACGGCAGGCCCAGCTTGCCGAGGGCCGATTGCACGAGCGCACTGAACGTCCGGAACATGTCCATTCCCCAGTGGCTTTCGAAGCGGTGATCTTCCGTGGCGATCAGCGCATTCTTGACATGCGGAGAAATATCGTCGTACGCGATCCATGACCGGTTCTGGCGACCGAAGCGCGCCAGTTCCACGCCGTCTGCCGTATACGCAACCGAGGCGAACTCGAAGCTCGGATTTTCGATCTGGGACAGCGACGGCATGTCCCTGGACAGCAACAGCATGTAGCCGGCAAGCACGAGGGCTGCGAGGCACCCGAGAAGGAATAGCACCGTCAGGGCGTGCGCAGCCTGGACCTTGCGCGGATGGCGCAGCAGCCACGTCAGAAATCGGCGGTAGCGGCCCCCGCGGCTACGCTTTTTGGTCTTGGGCATTCGGGGAGGTGGGCAACTCGCGCTCTTCGACGACGATGGCTTGCCTGCCGTTCCACCTGTGCAGCTGCACCTTATTGCCCGCGAGCATACCAAAAGTACGACTGCCGCGCCAGGCGCCGCTGTTGAGATATACGCCTCCTTGAAGCCTGCAGAGCTCCGCCTGGTGCGTGTGTCCAAGAACCGCAAGGTGCGCGTTGGTCGTCGCCAGGACGTGCCGCGCGTGCTCCCGGGCTGCGCCAACCGATCGCGCATCCGGGACACCATGCCGGCGTCGACGGCTCACCCAGCTGGCCAGGCCCACGCCGGCACTTGCCGGCAACAGCGTGCGGTAGCCCCATACGGGGAGCGGGTGGCGGAGCACATTCTGCACGATGCGCCCGCGCGGCGTAAGGCCGCTGCCGTGGTGGACATAGGTTACAGTCCCGTCCAGATCCTGGAGCAGGCTGTCCTTCACCAGCCGGATGCCAAGCTCCGCCGCGAAATAGTCGCGGTGCCAGGGATCATGATTGCCTACTACGTAGATGACCTCCTTGCCGCAGTCCGACCATGCTGCCAGCGTGGCCTGAAAGCGCACGAAGCCCTTGCAGACGAGGCGGCGATACTCGATGAAGTGGTCGAAGACGTCACCGACCAGACACAGACGCCGGGCACGGCCGGCGTATTCGCACAGAAAGGTGACAAGGTCCCTCTCCTCAGCGCGCTCTTCTTCGGGCGTGCCACGGCCGAAGTGCATGTCGGAAACGAAAAGCGTCACGGGCCCCGGTGTATGCAACCAATGATTAAGGATTGCCTATAACGGACGATAAGAGTCCAGTCGATCCCGCCCATGTATCAGACATCGTACCGGCCCTCTGCTTTCATGTCCACGTTTCCGCCGGTCATCAAGAACCTGCTAATCATCAATGTCCTCGTCTTCATGGCCCAGCAGATTCCGCCGACGCGGGACTTGCTCCTGATCCGGTTCGCGCTGTGGCCGCTCTCCACGCCGGCTGGACTGCCGGATTTCCTGCCGTGGCAGCTTGTCTCATACGGATTCCTGCACGGAGGCCTCACACACCTGCTCTTCAATATGTTTGCCCTGTGGATGTTTGGCGTACAGATTGAAAATACGTGGGGCTCGCGCCGGTTCGCCTTTTACTATTTTGCCTGCGTGATTGGCGCAGGCCTTGTCCAGCTGGCAGCGACGGCGTCATCCGGGGACGTTGCGCCGACCATCGGGGCTTCGGGCGGAGTTTTCGGCATACTCCTTGCCTTCGGGATGCTGTTTCCGAACCAGATCATCGTACTCCTGTTTCCCCCCATTCCCATGAAGGCCAAGTGGCTGGTAATCGGTTACGGCGTCCTCGAATTCTTTTTCGCTACGAGCGGCGCACAACCGGGCGTGGCCAATTTCGCGCACCTGGGAGGCATGCTGTTCGGGCTGGTGCTGATACTCTACTGGCGCGGAAAGCTGCCCATTCAGCCCCGGCGGCGCATGTATTCTTGAGCGGGCGCTGACGTGGTGCGTTTCAGAATCTGGTATGCGGCGCTGCCGCGAATAATCCGGCTGCTCCTCGTGACAAACGTGGCGGCGTATGCCGCTTGGGTGCTGCTGCTTGCCCACATTGCGCCTGCGGAGCGCTTTGTATGGGAGCATCTCGCTTTTCACACGTCCTGGGACCGCTTCCTTGGGGAGCCCTGGCAGCTGTTGACGTACAGCTTCCTGCACCTGGGAGAGCGCGGCGCCGCGCCGGGGCTGGGAAGCCTGCTGCACGTTGGCTTCAACATGCTGTGGCTGTACTGGATCGGCCGCGATTTCGAGGAGACGCACGGCGGTGAGCGCATCCTGGCCGTGTACCTTCTGGCCAGTCTGGGCGGGGCGCTTGTCAGCGCCGTCGCCTACGCGATTGCGGGCTCGGGCGAAGTGGTCATTCACGGAGCGTCGGCCGCCGTCCTTGGCGTAATTGCCATGGTAGCCGCGATGTATCCCTGGCGGCGCATCGGGCTGCTGTTCATTGGCCCTGTTCGGCTCCTGCACCTGCTCCTGATATTCCTGGCGCTGGACGTGGTCTTTGGTCTTGGTCGCGGCACTGCGGTGCTGGCGCATCTGGGGGGTGCGGCTACGGGATTTGCCTTTGTCTACCTGGAACGTCGCGGCATCAATCTCTCGGCTTGGGCAGGGTGGCTGATCCGGCGGCAGCCCAAAGTCAAGACTGCCCGGGGAGGGGGCGGACAGCTTGAGCGCCTCGAGCGCTGGCTGTCAAAGCGGCGCCCGCAGCCCACGAGACCCGATCCCAGCGTGGACAGCATACTGGACAAGATCAGCGAGCGGGGCATCGATTCGCTGACGCATGAGGAGCGCGAAGTGCTGGAGCGGGCAAGCCGAGACTGACCGGGCAGCTGATGCCCCGGCCAAACGATTGCATCCAAGTTGCGTACAAGGCAATATTCGGCAGATTGAAACAGCGCCAACCATGGATCGACCGCGCCGCATCTCCAGACCGGTACAGGTAGGCAACATACAGATTGGCGGAGGAGCCCCCATCTCCGTTCAGTCCATGACCGTGTCCAAGACGCACGATGTAGAGGCTACCCTTGCCGAGATTCACGGGCTGGCCGAAGCCGGCGCCGATATAGTTAGGGTGGCCGTCCCCCGGCCGGAGGATGCTGCGGCGCTGCCCGACATCGTCCAGGGCTCGGACGTGCCCATAGTTGCAGACATCCACTTCAACCATACGTACGCCCTGAAGGCCGTCGATGCCGGCGTGGCCAAGGTGCGGATCAACCCGGGCAACATCGGCAAGGAATCGTGGGAGCGCGAAGTGCTGCTGGCGGCCAGGGAAAAGGGTATCCCGATCCGGATCGGCGTCAATTCCGGGTCTCTGGAACGCGATATCCTGGACAAGTACGGGTATCCGAAGCCGGAGGCGCTGCTTGAGAGTGCCATGCGCCACGTCGAAATCTGCGACCGCTACGGCTTCGAGGACATAGTGATTTCCGTGAAGCATTCCGATGTGTTCTTCATGATCCAGTCGTACCGGCTTCTGGCCGAGCAGACGGACTTTCCCCTGCACCTGGGTGTCACGGAGTCCGGGTCCGAAAAGTCGGGAACCATCAAGAGCGCCATTGGCATCGGGGCCCTCCTGGCCGACGGAATCGGAGACACCATCCGCGTATCGCTGTCGACCGAGTCCGTGAAGGAAGTGGAAGCGGGGCACACCATACTCAAGTCCTTGCGGCTGGGCAGGCCCGGCGTCAACATTATCGCCTGTCCGACATGCGGCCGGCTGACGGGGGATCTTTTCTCCATTGTGGAGGAGGTCGAGGCCGCCGTCAGCAAGCGAAAGTTTGACAAGGACTTGACGGTGGCCCTGATGGGCTGCGCGGTCAACGGGCCGGGGGAGGCGCAGGGAGCCGATCTGGGGATCTCCCTGGGG